>DUZF01000295.1 GCA_013349665.1 Rhodospirillaceae bacterium
CTTCATCGAGCTTCCCGAAATCAGCTGCCAGTTTCCCCATTTCGCCCCCGAGGCGGGACGTAACCCGACGGAAACGGTCTGCGTTGAAAAAATGTGCGCGGACGGCCGCATCCTCGAGATCCATATCGGGCCGATGCCCGATGGCGGCATGGTCAGCACCTATAACGATATCACCGAACGCAAACAGGCCGAACTCGCCTTTCGCGACAGCGAATATCGCATCCGCCTGATCACCGACGCCGTCCCGGCGTTGATCGCCTATGTCGACTCGGAACAGCGCTACCGCTTCACCAATCAACCCTACGAGGAATGGTTCGGCCGCCCGCGCAGCACCATCAACGGACAATTGATGAGCGACGTGCTGGGAACCGAGCTCTATGAAGCCCGCCGTCATTTCGCCGAGCAGGCCCTGGCGGGCCAGCGGGTGACCTTTGAAATCGATCTTACCACGGCCGGCGGAAGGATCCGCTTCGCTCTCGCCACCTATGTCCCGCATTTCGGCCCGGGGGGCGTGGTTCTGGGCTTTTTCGCCATGATCCAGGACATCACCGAGCGCCGCATGGCCGCCGAGGAAATTCGCGAGGCCAAGGAGAACCTGGAACGGCGGGTCGCCGAACGCACCATCGAGTTGACCGCCGTCAACCGTCAGCTCAGCCAGGAGATTGACGAGCGCCGCCTGGCCGAGGAAGCCCTGCGGCTGGCCAAGGCCGAGGCCGAACAGGCCAATATGAGCAAGACGAAATTCATCGCCGGCGCCTCTCACGACCTGCTGCAGCCGCTGAACGCCGCCCGGGTGTTCACCGAGACGGTGGCCGGGTCGCGACTGGGACCGCGCAATCGCGGCCTGGTGGCCAATCTGTCCCTGGCCCTTCAATCGCTCGAGGATCTGCTGTCGACCCTGCTCGACATCTCCAAACTGGACGCCGGGGCCCTGCAGCCCGACATTTGCGATTTCCGCCTCGACGACCTGCTGATGCTGCTGGCCAATGAGACGGCGCCTCAGGCAAAAGCCAAAGGCCTCGCTCTGCGTTGGGTCGGCAGTTCCGCCGTGGTGCGCAGCGACCCGCTGCTGATCACCCGGGTCTTGCGCAATTTTCTCAGCAACGCCATTCGCTACACCCCTGGCGGGACCATCCTGCTGGGATGCCGGCGGCAGCGTGGCATGGTGGAAATTCAGGTCCTCGACAGCGGCACCGGCATCCCCGAGGAGAAGCTGGGGCTGATCTTCGAGGAGTTCCAGCGCCTGGCGGCCGACCCCCAGGGCAACGACGGCGGCATGGGGCTTGGCCTGGCCATCGTCGAACGTATCGCCCGGCTCCTTGACCATCGCATCGTCGTAAGGTCCGCTCCCGGACGCGGCTCGCTGTTCGGCATCACGCTGCCGCTGGGAGACGTCGCCCGGCTCCGGCCCCATGCGCCGGCCGTCGATACGGTGGCCCGCCTTGACCGCGTTCGCGGCATCAGGGTGATGGTGGTGGAGAACGACCGCGCCGAACGCATTGCCATGCAGGCCCTGCTGCAATCCTGGCATTGCGAGGTCGAGGTGGTCGGCAGCGGCGCGGCCGCCCTCGGCCGGCTGCGGAGCATGAGACAACGGCCGGATGTGGTGGTCGCCGATTTCCACCTTGATGCCGAGGAAACCGGATTGCAGGTTCTCAACAGCATCCATGCGTTCTATCGGCAGCCGGTCCCCGGCATCATCCTCACCGCCGACCGTACCAGTGAAATTCTCGACGCCGTGCGGGAGGGCGGATACCAGTTCCTCAACAAGCCGCTGAAGCCGGCCCGCCTCAGGTCGCTTCTGGCGCATTTCGCCGAACGCAATGCGCGCGGCTGATATCGACAGCGCATTAACCCGCATTTCGCGAGAGTGTGAGAAATGCGGATTAAGTGTTCGTTGGGAAATAAACGCTTTATTTGTCAACGGGCCCTAAGTCTAAAGTCGAATATCGGCTGTCGCCGCGCCGCACCTAGAATGAAAGCATAATGAAGGACTTAGATTGATGAGGAAGGCCGCCGGTGTTATCGCTGCGCTGAGCATGGTCTTTTTAACCATGGGTTATTGCGACGTTTTCGCCGCCGATTCCCCGCATTTGCGCCTTGGCCTTGTCAAATTCGGCAGCGCCGCCTGGGAAATCGATACCATGCGTCATCATGGCTATGACAGCGCCGCCGGCATCGCCATCGATAGCGTCGACCTGGCCAATCCGGCGGCCGGCGAAGTGGCGCTGCAGGCCGGCGGCGCCGACGCCATTCTCACCGACTGGCTGTGGGTGTCGCGCCAGCGCGCGGCCGGACAGCGCATCACCTTCGTCCCGCATTTCAGCACCCTCGGCGAAATCATGGTTGCCGCGGACTCGCCAATCCGCCGCGTCGAAGACCTGGCCGGCAAGCGTCTCGGCATCGCCGGCGGCCCCGACGACAAATCCTGGCAGCTGCTGCGCGCCTACGGTCGCCACCGGCTCGGCTACGATCCGGCCGAACGTCTGCAAGCCGTATATGCCGCCCCGCCGCTGCTGTCCCGTGAACTGGCCGGCGGGCGCATCGATGCCGTGCTGACCTATTGGCCGTTTGCCGCCCGCCTGGCCGTGCAAGGCTTTCGCAAGGTCGCCGGAATGTCCGACATCATGGCCGAACTGGGCTTTGACAAACCGGTGGCGCTGCTCGGCTATGGGGTGACCGACTCCTGGATCGCCGCCAACCCCGGCGGCTTGCAAAAATTTCTCGCGGCATTGAACCGCGCCGATGCGGAGATGACCCGTTCGGGCGGCGAATGGGAACGCCTGCGTCCGCTGACGGCGGCCGAAGACGAGGCCACGCTGGAAGCCCTGCGCCGCCGTTTCTGCGCCGGGCTGGTAACCGATTGGGGACCGGGGGAAGAAGCGGCGGCGGCCCGGTTGTTCTCACTGCTGATTGAAAACGGCGAGCCCCGGCAAACCGGCGGCGGCGGACAGATCACCGCCGGCACCTTCTGGTCTGAAAAAGGCCGATGACACCCGACACCAGCGTCACTCCGGACGCCAGGCCGAAAAGGATGTGGGGCAGCGCACCGCTGCTGGCGATGCTGGCGGCCTGGCAGCTGGCGGCAATGGCCCTGGCGGATCCGATGCTGCCATCGCCCACCTCCGTCGGCGCCCTCCTCGTCAGGGAAGCCCTGCATGGCCCGTTGCTGTACCATCTGGCCGCGACCCTGGGGCGGGTAGCGGTATGTTTCACGCTGGCCATGGCGCTGGGAACCGTCATCGGCTTCGCCATGGGGGCGTCGGAACGGACCAACCATTGGCTTGATCCCTGGCTTCAGTTGTTCCTGAACCTCCCGGCCATGGTCGTGGCCATCCTCGCCTTCATATGGCTCGGCCTCGGCGAAACCGCCGCCATCGTCGCGGTGACCGCCAGCAAACTGCCCAATGTGGTGGTGATCCTGCGCGAAGGAACCCGCCAACGCAGCCGCGACCTGGCGGAGATGGCCCGCGCCTTCCGCTTTTCCAGGAAATCCCTGCTCCTGCATCTGGTGCTGCCGGAACTGGCCCCCTATCTGCTCGCCGCCATGCGCTCCGGCCTCGCTTTGGTTTGGAAGATCGTCCTTCTGGTCGAGCTCCTGGGGCGGTCAAGCGGCATCGGCTTTCAGATGCATGTCTATTTTCAGCTGCTGGACATCACCTATATCCTGGCCTACGCGGTCAGTTTCATGGCCGTCATGCAATGCGTCGACAGTTTCCTGCTGAGGTGGATGGAGCGTCATGTTGGCCGCTGGCAACGCTGAACGCCTCGCCGTCGAGATTACCGGCAAGCGCTGGAAGAACGGCACGCCGGTGCTGGGCGACATCCGTTTCCGCCTGTCGGGCGGCGAAATCGTCGCCCTCTCGGGACCGTCGGGCTGCGGCAAATCGACCCTGCTGGCCATCCTGGCCGGGCTGGACCACGACTTCCAGGGGCGGGTCGCCTGGTCCGGCGCCCAGCGCGTCGGCGTTGTCTTCCAGACCCCGCGCCTGCTGCCTTGGCGCAGCGCGGAGGAGAATGTCGCCCTGGCCTTGGGCGGCGGACGCGAGGCGCTAAGCCTGGCGCGGGCGAGGCTGGCCGAAATGGGATTGGCCGAGGCCGCCGGTCTTTACCCGGCGCGCCTGTCGCTCGGCATGGCCAGGCGCGTCGCCATGGCCCGGGCGCTGATCATCGACCCCGAGGTGCTGCTGCTGGATGAGGCCTTCGTGTCGCTGGACGCGACGGCGGCCAACCACCTCCGCGGGTTGATCCTGGACGCGGCGGCGCAACGGGGTACCTCGGTGCTGATGGTCAGCCACGATCCGCGGGAATGTCTCGACCTGGCCCACCGGCAACTGGTGCTGGAGGGCAACCCCGCCCGGCTCAGGCCATCCGCGTCTGATCCAGATTGCCCAGCAGCGACAGGATCTTGCTAGCCTTGACGACCGCCTGGGTGCGGGAATGGACGCGGAGCTTGCGCAAAATCGCCGAGACATGCGCCTTTACGGTGCTCTCGACGATATTCAATTCATAGGCAATCTGCTTGTTGGGCCGACCATTGACCAGCATCTGCAAAACCACCCGCTGCTGATGGGTCAATTGCGAAATACTGTTGGCGAGATCGGCATCGGCCGCCCCGAGTTGGCGGTCGCCGGCGGCGGAAAGGTTTTTCGGGGTGAAGATCCGTCCATCCAGCACGCATTGCACCGCGGCGACCATCTCTTCCCGGGACAGGGATTTCGGAATGAAACCGGAGGCGCCATAGGTGATGGCTTCGGTAACGGTGGCGGTATCGTCGCTGGCCGAGATGACGATCACCGGGACCGACGGCAGGGCATTGCGGATCGCCACCAACCCGTTGAAGCCGATCATTCCCGGCATTTTCAGATCAAGAAAGATCAATTCGAGATTTTCAGCGGCGATGGCGGCGATGGCCTTGTCGCAGGTATCGACCTCGACGCAACGATACTCGACGAACACCTCACCGACAACATTTCGCAACGCGTCACGGTATAGCGGATGATCATCGGCAATAAGAATGACCGCCTGTTCTTTTTCTCCCATGTCTCCCCACCCACTTCATTGTTTCTTTATATTTATATTGAGTTTACGAGCCCCGGCTTCGTCGATAAAGCAAAATTATTTCACGCCTGGATTTTTGAAATTTCTGTATTTTCCCTAGAGCAGATCGCGATCAGACGGAATCGGCTGATCGCGTGAATCTGCTCTATGATCAATGTCTTATGAGCGGGCTGCGATCCTGTGGGATCGCACGCCGCTCAAGAGGCGTCATGGAAACAAAACCCTTTAAGACGAAAGTGTAATCGCACCACAACCCATTGAAATTTTTGAATATTTCGTTATTTCCCCGGGCATTGTACTAAAGTCGGTCTAAACTCCGTTACGCCTAGGGCTTAAGCCTGGACGCGATCGGGGGAAACGGCAGCCCGGCAACGCCCCGACCTCGGGAGGAGACGAAATTGATGAGCCCGGTTCACAAAATTGTCGCGGCGGCATTCCTATTGACGGGGCTTCTCGCCGCGCCGCAGGCCCTGATGGCCCATGGCGATGTTCAGCCTCAACCGGTCGACACCACCGGCCTCAAGCCGATCGGAAAAGCCGTCCTGAAGGAAAATCCCTATCGGGGCGATGCCTTGGCGATTAAGATCGGCGAACATGGTTACACGCAGAACTGCGCGCGCTGCCATGGCATCGGCGCCATTTCCGGCGGCATCTCGCCGGATCTGCGCAAAATGGATCCGGCCAAGGAAGGCGACGAATGGTACATTTACCGATCGCTCAGCGGTTCCGCCAAGGACGGGCGGGTGTTGATGCCGAAATTCGAGGGCATCATCAGCCAGGAAGGTCTTTGGGCGATTCGCTCCTGGCTCGACACGCTGCCGCCGCCCAATGACTGACCTCATCAGGGTCCTTGCCGTTTTGCTTGCCGGCCAGTGCGTCCTGGCCGGCGCCGCCGCGGCGCGCCCGCTCGACCAGGTCACCGGATCCGGCCATCTGGTTGTCGGCGTCTATCGCGACTATGAGCCGTTTTCCTCGGCTGACGGGGATAAGGCGTTGCATGGATTGGATATCGATCTCGGCCGCATGATCGCCAAGCGACTGCATGTGGACGTCCAGTATCTGCAGATCACCGCCGGCGAATCAGTATCGGACGATCTTCGCAATTTCGTCTGGAAGGGCCATTACCTCGGCTACGGCGTGGCCGACGTCATGCTGCATGTGCCGGTGGACCGCGAATTCTCGCTCAAAAACGACAATGCCTATATTTTCGCGCCCTATTTCCGCGAACAGCTGATGGTCGCCATCGATCCGCAGCAGACCTCCAGCGCCGACCTTATCAGCGCCTTTGGCGAGCACAAGGTGGGGGTTGAGGGCGACACCCTGGCCGACAGCTATCTGATGGGCGCCTTCGGCGGACAATTGCGCAACAATGTGACGCATTTCCACGACATCGATGCCGCCGTGGCGGCGATGGCCAATGGCGAAGTTGCCGGGGTCATGGGACCGCGCAGTCAGGTCGAAGCGGCGATGCGGGCGCATCCGGGCCACTACAAGGCCAGCGCCATGGCGACCCCCGGCCTGATGATCCGCTCCTGGCCGATCGGCATGGCAGTAAAAGTAAACGCTCATGACCTGGCGAACGCCATTGACCCGATTATTCAGAAGATGATCAAGGACGGCAGCTTTAAAAAGCTATTTGCCAAATACGGCCTGAGCTATTTACCACCAACGAACGATTAAATACGATTTAGCTTTTTTTACGTCTATTTTCCTAATCGGCCATTTTATTAAAAAGATGGCCGCAAGCAATGCTGTTGCACAAATTTAACACATCACCGGCACAAAAAGCTGGCGAGCCTTGTACTAATTGTCAATAGGCACTGTTTCTACTCTGCGATTTAATGATGGCACCTGTGGGTCGACGCGGAACGTGTAAGGGTTGCCGCAGCCCAAGAACATTTGGAGGAATGCAAGGATGAAATACAGATTCCTTTCGGGGGCGGGAGTCGGTCTTGCGCTGACGCTGGCAACAGCGATCGGCCAGGCTCAGGCCGGTCCCGTGACCGACGAAATGATCCTGAACGCCGGGTCGGACACGCACAACATCATCACCTACGGGCTCACGCTGCAGGGCCAGCGGTTCAGCAAGCTGAACGCTGTGAACGCCAGCAACGTCAAAGATCTGACCCCGGTATGGTCGTTCTCCTTCGGCGGCGAGAAACAGCGCGGCCAGGAAGCCCAACCTCTGCTGGTCGATGGCGTTCTGTACACCACGGCATCCTATTCGCGCCTCTACGCTGTGGACGCCAAGACGGGCACCAAGCTGTGGCAGTACGACGCCCAGCTGCCGGACGGCATCCTGCCCTGCTGCGACGTCATCAACCGCGGCGCCGCCGTTTACGGCGACAACATCTATTTCGGCACCCTTGACGCCAAGCTGGTGGCGCTTGACCGCAAGACCGGCAAAGTGGTGTGGAAAAAGACCGTCGAGGATTATCAGGAAGGCTATTCCATCACCGCCGCCCCGATCATCGTCAAGGGCAAGGTCATCGTCACCCCGGCCGGCGGCGAGTTCGGCGTGGTCGGCAAAGTCTTCGCCTATGACGCCAAGACCGGCGATGTGGTGTGGTCGCGTCCCTTCGTCGAAGGGCATATGGGGATGCTGAACGGCAAGCCCAGCACCATGACCGGCAAGAAGAACGCCTCCTGGCCCGGCGATCTGTGGAAGAACGGCGGTGCCACCGCGTGGAACGGCTGCACCTACGATCCCGACACCAATCTCCTGCTCTGCGGCACCGGCAACCCCGGCCCGTGGAATTCCTACAACCGCCCGGGCGACAACCTGTATTCCGCCTCCGCGGTCGCCGTCGACGCCGATACCGGCGAAATCAAATGGCATCTGCAGCACACCCCGAATGACGGCTGGGACTTCGACTCCATGCCGGCCATCATCTCGTTCGACATGAACAAGAACGGCGCCACCATCAAGGCGGCGGCGCATTTCGACAAGAACGGCTTCGCCTATGTCTATGACCGCACCAACGGCAAGCTGGACGGGGCCTTTCCCTTCGTCTCCAAGGTCACCTGGGCGACCAGCGTCGACCTGAAGACCGGCCGCCCCAACTTCGTCCCGGAAAACCGTCCGGGCCTGCCCCCGGCCGCCGGCGGCAAGGGCAGTTCGGTGTTCACCGCTCCGTCCTTCCTGGGCGGCAACAACTGGAACCCGCCGGCCTACAGCCAGGATACCGGCCTGTTCTACGTGCCCTGCAACGAATGGGGCATGGATATCTGGAACGAACAGATCAACTACAAGAAGGGCGCGGCCTATCTTGGTGCCGGCTTCACCATCAAGCCGCTTTATGAAGACTATATCGGCGCTTTGAGGGCGATCGACCCGGCCACCGGCAAGATTGTCTGGGAATCGAAGAACAAGGCCCCGCTGTGGGGTGGCGTGCTGGCCACCGCCGGCAACCTGGTCTTCACCGGCACGCCGGAAGGCTATCTCAAGGCCTTCGACGCCAAGACCGGCGAAGAGCTTTGGAAGTTCCAGACCGGCTCCGGCATCATCGGCTCGCCCATCACCTACGAAATGGATGGCGAACAGTATGTCGCCACTGTGTCGGGCTGGGGCGGCGCCGTGCCGCTGTGGGGCGGCGAAGTCGCCAAGAGCGTCAAGAACCTGACGCAGGGCGGCAGCCTCTGGGTCTTCAAACTGCCCAAGAGAAGCTGATCAGCCAAGGATCCAGGCCGGAGGGCGCGAACCGCCCTCCGGCTTTTTTCTTAAGGGGGAAATCATGCGTGCATCGACTTTCGCCGGCGCCCTGGTCGCCGGTCTGATGCTGACCGCCGGTCCGGCCGGCGCCGTCGACTGGAGCGCCGTTCCAGGCAGGAGCATCAATCTTTTCTATCCCGGCCAGGCGTCCTGGGAATGGGTGCTGACCCCGACCGACCATAGCGGCGCGCCGGTTTTCAAGGACGGCAAGAACTGCGGTGACTGCCATGATCTCGCCGGCAAGAGCGAAGCTCCGGCGATGGGCGAAAAGATCGTCACCGGCAAGAAGCTTGAACCGACACCGATGCCGGGCAAGGCCGGGGCGATCACCGCCACGGTGAAAATGGCGCATGACGCCGACAGCTTTTATGTCCGCATCGAATTCCCCAACCAGCCATCGGTGGGCGAGCCGATGAGTCCCGACGACGCCAAGGTGACCATGATGCTGAGCGACGGCAAGGTGAAGGAAGCCGACCGCGCCGGCTGCTGGGTCGCCTGCCATGACGACCTGGCCACCATGGCCAGTTCCCCCGATGGCAAGGCTGTCACCAAATATCTGATGCGTTCGCGGGTCAAGATGACCCGCCAGGGCGGCCCGGAAGCCAAGCCGGCAGAGGAACTGCAGGCGATGCGGGCCGATGGCCAGACCCTCGAATACTGGCAGGCGGCGCTTAACCCCGGGAAACCCGCCAAACCGTTCGAAGGCTATGTGCTGGGAAGCCGCGAGTTCAAGCGGTCGCAGACGGTCACCGCCGAGGGCCAGCTGGAAAACGGCAACTGGGTGGTGGTGCTCAGCCGCAAGCTCAGCGCCGGCGCCAATTACAAGGACATCGCCGCCGGCAAGACCTATATGGTCGGCTTCGCCATCCATGGCGGACATGCGGCGCGGCGCTATCACTGGGTGTCGTTCGAAAAGACCATGATGCTTGACGGCGGCACCGCCGATTTCGTCGTCAAGTGAGCCAGGTCCGCCG
>DUZF01000280.1 GCA_013349665.1 Rhodospirillaceae bacterium
ACCATGTCGCTGCGGGCGAAGAAGGAACTGGCGAAGGCCAGGCGCAGGCGCGGCTCGTCGCGCACCAGTACCCAGATGCGCCGCCAGGGCACCGAGGTCTCGGCGGTGCGCGGCGCCACGTCGACCAGGAATTTCCGTGACAGCCAGGCCGCCACGCCGGCGATCGCCGCCGTCATCAGCATGGTGCCGGTGATGCCGATATGCCGGGGGATCTGCATCAGCACGGCGTAAACCAGGGTGACGCCGAAGGCCATCATCAGCGCCGTGTTGGACATCAGCCGGGCGCGGTTGGCCTCGTCGCTGAAATCGCCGGCCAGGGCCGACAGCTGCGGCCAGACGGCGCCGGTTCCCAGCGACATGATGACGCGCGACAGGTAATACACGGCCAGCGCGCCGGTGCCGCCGATCAGCGGGCTGAACGGCGCCAGCAGGGCGCCGGCGGCGGCGACCAGGAAGCCGGCGACGATGATCCTGACCCGCCCCAGGCGATCGGACAGATAGCCCATATAGGCGAAGACGAAGAGGTCGAGCACCTCGGTGACCACCTGCACATTGGCATTGATGGCGCCGGCGGTGGAAAACGAGATATTGAGGACATTGCGCAGGAACAGCGGCTGGATCGCCACCACCAGCGTCATGAACACCATGCACAGGGCCGATAAAAGGTAAAGCGCGTTACGCTCATGGCTGTGGATTGCCCGCGGCCTCATATCCCCCTAAACTCCTAGCCCCTATGAACGGCCGAACTATACCAGCAGCCAGGGGACCGGTGACAACCAATAATCTTCCGATCAGATGATTGACGCGGCGCCACCCCCGGAACTGGGCAAGGGACTGACCCGAATGCGGGCCGTCGCCGGCGGTTTGCTGGCGCTGTCCGCCCTGGTTTTCGCCTTCACCCTATGGGGCCAGGAGCGCTGGCCCTGGCTGGCGCCGCTGCGCGCCTTCGCCGAGGCCGCCCTGGTCGGCGGCATCGCCGACTGGTTCGCGGTAACCGCCCTGTTCCGCCATCCTTTGGGCATCCCGGTGCCCCATACGGCGGTGATCCCCCGCAACCACGGCCGCATCGCCGGCGCCATCGGCCGCTTCGTCGCCGGCAATCTGCTGGCCTCGCAGGCCATGGCCCAGCGCCTGGAGGAACTGGACACCGCCGGGCGCCTGGGGCGCTGGCTGGCGACGCCGGCCACCACCACCGCCATCGCCGCCCGCATCGCCGGCTCCCTGCCGCCGGTCATCCACACCATCGGCGAGCAGAAATGGCGCGACGCCATCGGCGGCGGCCTGCACAAGGTGGTGGATCTGGTAATCACCGCCTCCCGCATGGGTGGCGCCCTGTCCTATCTGGTGGGGCATGGCTATCACCATACGGTGTTCAATTTTCTCGCCGGCGAAGGCAAGGATTTCATCGCCGGCAACCGTCCGTTCATCCGCGCCAAGGTCGCCAGCGAATGCCCGGAATGGCTGCCGCTGTGGGTCGAGGAGCGGATCTCGGAAGGCCTGGCCCGCGGCATCGAAACCGCGCTGGCGGAACTGCAGGCGCCCGACCATCCGTGGAAGGCCAGGTTCGAGCTGTTTCTCCAAGAAACCATCGACAAACTGGCCACCTCCGAGGACTTCGCCCAGCGCATCGACGACATCAAGGCCCGCATTCTCGACGACGCCGATGTCGACGCCTATCTGCGGCGGATCGGCGCCGACGCCTATGCCGGGCTGAGCGGCGGCGGCGGCGCCATCGAAAAGATGGTGCGGCAGGGCTTGGCCGACTTCGCCGACCGCCTGGAACATGACCCCGGGCTGCGGGCGGCGATGAACCGCTGGCTGCGCGACGCCGCCGAGGCCCTGCTGGTGCCGCGGCGCGATTTCATCGGTTCGCTGATCACCGATCTCATCATGCGCTGGCGCACCGATGTGCTGACCGCCAGGCTGGAAGCCCATGTCGGCAAGGACCTGCAATATATCCGCATCAACGGCACCGTGGTCGGCGGCCTGGTCGGGTTGCTGATCTACGCGGCGACCACCCTGGCGGGACGGTAGGAACAGAAACACCGGCAGGGACGCCGGTGCCACTGAATTCTTTGCTGTGTTGCCACAACAGCCCGAATGTGCCAATTTGTCTCCATATTGGAGACATTGCCGGTGCCGCACCACCCGCGATATATCGCAGGAATCTTCCCCATGACAGGGCAGCCGCGGCGACATATTTCGTCACCTGGCGCCTCTGCCCGGGCCAGGCCGATTTATCCGAAACGGAACGTGACGCGATTGTCGCGGCGCTTCGCTGGTTCGACGGAACGCGCTATCAGCTTCACGGCTATGTCGTGATGAATGACCATGTGCATGTCATGGTCGAGCCAACCGGTGACCCAGGCCTTCACCAGATCCTGCATTCGTGGAAGTCGTTCACGGCGAACAACCTGCAGCGCCGGCACAATCGCCGGGGTCGGGTCTGGCAGGACGAGTATTTTGATCGCGTTATACGTCACGAGGCGGAATACCGTCAGAAGCGCGATTATATCCTGGGCAACCCATATAAACGCTGGCCAGAGATAACCGGCTATGCCTGGGCTTGGGCCATTGGGCTGGATGGTTTAAAGGACTAAATAATTGTCTTCTTGAAAGTGGCACCGGCGTCCCTGCCGGTGTCACAAAACAAATAACTATTTTCTTGAAAGTGGCACCGGCGTCCCCGCCGGTGTCAAAACCTTACCCGCGATCGACGGTCATCACCCCGTCGCAGGCGGCGCAGGTCACCGACCAGTCCGCCTGCACGGCGCCGCAGGCGGCGCAGCGCCAGGCCGGCAGCGGCGGCGCCTCCTCGCGTTCCTTGCGCCGCCAGACCTCGGCGGCATTCTCCGATCCCGGGGCCTCTTTTTCCTCGACCTCGGCCATCAGCCGGTAGCCCAGGGCGTTTGGCGCCGCCTTGACCGCCGCCACCAGATGCCGCCTTGCCAGTCCCCAGCGCTCGGCGGCGACCGCCGCCTCGCCGATGGCCAGATGGCTTTCCTGGTGATTGGCGTTGCTTTCCGCCAGATGCTCGAGACGCTCGAGACGGCTTTGCGGATCGTCCTCCGCCCATAGGACCCGGCAGGCGTCGAGCAACAGCCCCGACGGCGTCCGCCGCCAGGAGGCCGCCAGCACCGCCTCGGCCTCGGCCCGCCGCCCGGCCGCCGCATGCAGGCGCAGCAGATACAGCGCCGCCGGCAGAAAATCCGGATCGGCCTTCAGCGCGTCGCGCCCCAGGCGCAGAGCCTGGTCGGCATCCTCCACCACCATCGCCTGACCGAGCAGCAGGCCGGCGCGCCGGCGCGCCGCCGTCGCCGGTGAAATGGCGCCGCTGAGCAGGGCCGCCTCGACCTCGGCCAGCGCCTCGTCCCAGGCGGCGGCGCGGATCTTCTCGTTGAACAAAGTGGGATCGTCTTCCGGCGGCGGCGGCACCACGGCCACCGGCGGTGGGGGTGGTGGCGGCGGCGGCGGCGGCGGCGGGGCGACATCCTTCAGCGCCGCCTTCACCCGTTTTTTCGCCGGCTCCGGCACCGGTTCCGCCGCAGGCGATGCCGGCGGCCGCGGCATCAGGCGGTCGAGGCTGGCGGCCAAAGCCGGACTGCGCAACAGTTTCGCCGCCTCGGCACCGTGCTGTCGGCCTTGCCCGGGATCGCCGCCGGCAACCGCGTCAAGCGCCGCCAGCAGGGCCGCCATGCCCTTTTCCTGCACCCGCGCCTTGCGCGAATGGCCGAAGCGCGCCGGCAGGTCGGCCAGCACCGCCGACAGCCGGTACAGGCTGAGCAGCGCCGAAAACAGCAGCAGCAGGGACAGCAGCAGCACGGAAATATTGGTGTCCACCTGCCAGCCCAGCCACTCGATCCGCACCACCCCGGGATTGTCCGAGAACCACAGGGTCCCGATCACCACCGGCGACAGGAGGATCAGCAGAATGATCAGGCGGGCCAGCATGGCTTACTCGTCGCGGGAGAAAGAGGAGGAGGCGATGGCCGCCGCCGACAGTTCCGACAGCGCCGCATCCACCGACAGGCGCAGCTCCGCCGCTTCCAGCCAGGGGGCGAGCGCCGCCGCCGCCGCTCCATCGACCGGTCGCAGAATGCCGACGGCGCCGGCCAGATCACCGCCGGCCAGCAGCCGCGCGGCGCTGGACAGCGCGCCTTCGATACCGATCTCGCTGCCATCGGCGCGGCGCACCGTCACCGCCGAGGCCAGCCAGTGGCGGATCATCGGCGGCATCCAGTCGACGGCCGGCGAAACATCCTGGCGGCGCACCGCCGGCGCCAGCAGCCGGAAGCTTTCCACCAGCCCGGCGCGGGTGACGACACCGCCGATGGCACCCCCGCCGACAATCGCCAGTTTGGCGGTGGTGGCCTTGTCGGCCAGGGCCACCGCCGCCTGCAGCTGCGGCTGGTATGGCGTCCCGCGATCCACCGCTTCGCGCAATTGCCCGAGGGCGGCCAGGAACAGCGGGGCGCGGTCGCGGCGCTCGGCGAAGCGGCGGAATGCCGCCTCGGCCTTCTCGATGGCCCCCGACAGCTTGGACGCCCCGCCATCTTCGCCCGACAGCTTGTTCACCGCCGCCAGTTCAGCCTTCAGTTTGGCCACCTCGTCGGCCAGCCGCGCCAGCTGCGCCGGGTCGGCGCCGGGCGCGGGGTCCTTGCGCGGTTCGGCGGCCTTTCTGGCGGAGTCGGTTTCCAACTGCACCAGGCGCCGTTCGACATAATCGAGCCGCGTCGCCAGCGGGGTCAGCGAGGCCTCGAGAAACTCCACCCGTTCGGCCAGGCTGGGCTGATGGACACCGCCATTGGCCGGCGCCGCCCGCTCGGCCGGGCCGGCGGCGAAAAAACCGGACAGCACCGACAGCCGCGGCTGCAGCCAGGGCCAGCTGGCGCCGGCCCCCACCACCACCAGGGCCAGAAACAGCACGGCCAGCCGTGAGCCGCCGCCGCCCTGCGAGCGCCGGGGAATCCGGCGACCGTCGCCCATCTTTGCCTGGTCCTGTGTGTTCATCGGTTCCCGTTCCACCGGCGCGTCAAAAACGACAAACCGGCCGAAGCGATCTTTTCGATCACTTGCCGGTTTTGCAAGTCTTTACTGATCGGGAGACTCCATCGCGCCCGACCGGCCATGACGCCGATCGGGGCGGTGGCGGACAGCGGTCAGAGGCGGTCGGCCACCCAGGTGACCAAGGGCAGCTTCCAGGCCCGCTGGAACAGCACCGAGGCCAGGCCGAGGACGGAGAAAACCACCACCGCCATGGAAACCAGGCCGAACACCCATTTGCCGAGAACCGGCACATGCAGGGCGAACAGCGCCAGCACGCCGGTCATCCAGATGATCAGGCCCTGCTTGGCATGGAACTGCACGAACTCATCGTCCCTGGCCATCACCAGGGGGACAAAACACAGCACGCTCAGATAGGAGAACGCCGCCATTACCATTGCCCGGGTGCCAAGCCCGCTGCGAAGGACCGCTTCCGTCATCATTCCCTCCTGTTTCAGGCCGTCGCCTGGTTCAGTTCGATTTCCCCGTCGCTCTGCCTGGCTTCGACCTGACGGCTCTTGATGTATCCGTAGACCGCGGCGGCGCCGACAACGCCGAGAAGGATTGGCCCCCAGGGCCCCAATCCCAACCCCAGGCCGAGGCCGAAACCCTTGCCGCTCAGCAGGGCGCCGCCGGCCACCTTGGCGCCGGCTCCCGACTTGCTGATGCCGGCGATCACCTTGCCGCCGGTCCCCGGCATGACCACGGCGTTGGCCTTGGCGGCCGGGGCGACCAGGGCCTTGGCACCGCCGGCCTTGGCGGCGCCGGCCTTGGCGAGAATCCCCTCGCGCTCAACCTCGCCGATGGCGGGTGCCGCAACCGAGGGAACGACCCCATTCGCGATCTGAGCTGCCAAATGCCCCTCCCTATCGACGTTTAAAGTAGTCTAATAACTCGTCCACAATTACCATTTGGCTCTTGGCAATAGCAAGGACACAAATCGACGATAACAAATAGTCTCGATGGCTTAAACAACATCGATATTGATGCGAAGTATTATCAATATCAGCCGGATTCAGCGTGGATGAACCGGCGGCGCCGTCACTTTCGACGGTTTGTCGAGGATCTCCACCAGGGCGACGTTCAACAACGCCAGACCGATCAGAATGGCAATCTTCAGCAGGCCGTTACGTGGTTTGGCGCCCCACACCGCTCACCCGCACCGCTCGGTCTTCTTGGCGTCGCAGCTGCAACCGCCGCCGCAACCGCCGCCGAACGACCGTCGGAAATGGCGGAACAGCAGTGCCGCCACCACGATTCCGACCGCGGCGATGGCCGAGATATCCCACAGCCCGTTCATATGAGCAGCCCCCCCACTCTGACGATGAGCAGCGCCAGCCCCCAGGCCAGGCCCAGTGAATAGATGACCGACAGGCCGGCCCAGCGCCAGCTTCCGGCTTCGCGCCTGAGCGCCCCGATGGTCGACAGGCACGGCAGATAAAGCAATACGAACACCATGAAGGCGAAGGCCTGCAAGGGCGGCATGCTGGCGGCGATGGCCCGCTGCAGCCCGGCAGATTCCTTGCTCTCGGCGTAAAGCACGGCATAGCTGGCGACCACCGCCTCCTTGGCGACGATGCCGGTGAGGATGGCGACGGTGTCTTTCCAGCCGAAGCCCAGCGGCGCGAACAGCGGCGAGACGGCGATGCCGACGCGGCCGAGATAGCTGCGTTCCAGCTTCTCGCCGCTTTCCGCCATGCGCAACCGGTCCAGGGTCGCCGTCCGCTCGCTCTCGTCGGCGATCGCCTCGGCCTGCCCGCGGGAGGCGGCGTAATCCTGGGAATACTGGATGTCGCGGGGGAAGGCCTGGAGGAACCAGATGACGATGGAACCGACCAGGATGACGCTGCCCACCTTCTGCAGGAAGCCGGTGGCATTCTCCCACATGTGGTACAGCACGGCGCGCAGGGTGGGCATGCGATAGGGCGGCAGCTCCATCACGAAGGGCTCGGATTTCGAGCGCAACAGGGTTTTCGACAGCAGCACCGACGAGCCCAGCGCGGTGGCGATGCTCAGCACATACATGACGAAGACCACGGTGCCGGCCTGGGAGGTAAAGAATGCCCCGGCGAACAGCATCAGCAGCGGCAGGCGCGCCGAGCAGCACATGAACGGCGTCACCAGGGCGGTGATGATGCGCGAGCGTTCGCTCTCGATGGTGCGGGTGGCCATGATCGCCGGAACATTGCAGCCATAGCCCATGACCAGGGGAATCAGCGCCTTGCCGTGCAGGCCGAAGACATGCATCACCCGGTCCAGCAGGAACGCCGCCCGGGCGATGTAGCCGGTCTCGCTGAACAGGGCGAGGAAGAAGAACAGGATGACCACATTGGGCAGGAAGACGATGGTGCCGCCGACCCCGGCCAGCACGCCGTCGAGCACCAGGTCGCGGACCATGCTCTGCGGCAGGACCTCGCGCAGGGTGCCGGTCAGCAGGTCGACCCCCGACTTGATCCAGTCGGCGGGGATGCCGCCGAACTGGAAGGTGGCCTCGAACATCAGCCACATCAGTCCCATCAGGATGGGCAGGCCGGCGAAGCGGTGCAGAAACAGATCGTCAAGCTCCAGGCCGCCGGCCTCGGTCGCCGCCACCGTCCGCACTTCCATCAGCAAGCCGCGGATGAATCCATAGCGGCCGCCGGCCATGGCATGTTCGCATCGTTCGCCGTGACGGCGGTAAAAGGTCTCGCGCTCGACATTGACCTGGGCGATCAGTTCGGCATGCTCGCCCTCGCGGGTCAGCATCTCCTCGTCGCCTTCGAGCAGCTTGATGGCCAGCCAGCGGCATTGCCGGGCGGTCATTTCCGCCGGATGCAGATTGGCGACGATGGCCTCGACAGTGGCGATGGCCTGTTCCAGATGGGAATCATAGCCCACCGCGACCCGATGTTCGGTCTCGCCGTCCGCCAGGGCCAGGGCCAGGTCAAGGACCTCCGTCAGCCCTTCGCCGGTGGTCGCCACCGCCTCCACCACCGGCCCGCCCAGCATCGACACCAGTTCCGGCAGGTTGATGGAAATGCCTTTTTTCCGCGCCTCGTCGGCCATGTTGAGGACATGCACGCGCGGCACATCCATCTCGATCAGCTGGGTGGTGAGAAACAGGCTGCGGTCAAGATTGCCGGCATCGAGGATGTTGACCACCACATCCGGCTTCTCCAGATGGATGAAATCGCGGCCGGCGCGCTCTTCCGGCGATTTCGAACTCATCGAATAGATGCCCGGCAGATCCACCAGGCGGATCGCCCGGCCGCGATGGACCAGGCGGTATTCGCGCGGCGTCACGGTCACCCGGGGATAGTTCCCCACCGCCTCATGGGCATTGGCCAACTGGTTGAGGATGGTGGTCTTGCCGCAGTTGGGATTGCCCACCAGGGCAATGCATACCGTCTTTTGCGCCACCACATTCATGCTTATCGCCCCTTCCTGTCCGCCGGTTCAGCAGATCTTGATGGTCACCAGACGGGCTTCCGTCTCGCGCAGGCTGAGTTGATAGCCGAGCAGGGAATAGGTGCGGGGATCGCCAAGGGGCGCCTTACGGCCGAGGGTGACGATCGCCCCCCTGACCAGCCCAAGGGCGGCCAGATTGTTGCCGATCGGTTCGTCGGGCAGGCGCAACACCTGGCCTGTCTGGCCCGGCCGCAAATCGGCGAGGGTGGCCGGGGCTTCGAACACTTCGGGTTTTTCGTCCATCAGTCGCGCCATGATGTCCATCCAGGAGCCATTTTTCCCTAAGATCAATTACCAATGTATCGGCGAGCTGCCTAGATCTATTTTTATTCCAACCAATCCAGAATGCGGCGCCAATCTATAACAAAATATAAACATCGAAGCCACGACGCCATATAATAAATAGAGTTCAGATCTGCAAAATAATCATCCAAGGCAGGATTTTTGTAAAATCAGAAACAACTTTCAGTTAAGAACAGTTATCAGTATAACTTCGGAGCGAGGGGGGGGGTGCCTTTATATTTTCTCACTTTGAATTTCAAATGAACAACTCAAAAAATAATCAATTTGCTTTATATGTGACACCTCAAATATAATCGTGCTTTCGACGCCGGAAGGGGGACTCATGGCTGAACCACAATTGCTCGAGAGCGAGGTCGCGACCGGCGGATGCCGTTCGCAGGTGCTGGCCGCGCTCAGCTATCTTGGTATCCTCTGCTTCGTGCCGCTGATCATCAGCCGCGACGACGAATTCGTCTATTTCCATGCCAAACAGGGCCTGGTGTTGTGGATGTGGAGTGTGCTGGCCATGTTCGCCCTGCATCTTCCCGGCATCGGCAAATGGCTGTTCGGCTTCTCGTCGATGGCGGTGGTGATCCTGTCGCTGGCCGGCCTGGCCTCGGTGGCCTTGCGCCGCGCCTGGAAACTGCCCCTGATCAATGCCGCCGCGGCGAAGATCTGACACCGCCGGAATGGAATGATTTTGTGATTTTGGAAGGGTGACGACGATGCAGGAACTTCTTCTGGCCAAGGTGGAAAGCGCCGCGCAGGCGGCCAAGGTCTCGGCCCTCGCCGGCCAGACGGCCACCGTCACCAAGGTCTCGGCGGTCACCAATCTGGCCACCATCACCCCCTCGGCGGCCGGCCAGGCGCCGATCATCGTCAAGTTGGACGCCGCCCGTCAGGTCGGCGAAATGCAGGCCCTGGTGGGAAAGACGGTGATGATCGGCAAGACGCCGGCGACCATTGG
>DUZF01000117.1 GCA_013349665.1 Rhodospirillaceae bacterium
GGAAATGCCCGGCTGTTCGCTGTGCATGGGCAACCAGGCGCAGGTCCGCAAGGGATCCACCGCCATGTCCACCTCGACCCGCAACTTCCCCAACCGCTTAGGCATCGATACCCGGGTCTATCTCGGCTCGGCGGAACTGGCCGCCGTCTGCGCGCTGCTCGGGCGGATCCCGACGGTGGCGGAGTACAAGGAGCAGGTGGAGCCGCTCAGCAAGAAGGCGGCCGAGGTCTACCGCTATATGAACTTCGACCAGATCCCGGCGTTCAGCCCAAAGGCCGAAAAAGTCGGCGTCTGATCGAGACGGCCCGAACACCCCACCCCCCGCGGGAAACCGCGGGGGGTGTTTTTTTGGCTATCCCGCGCCCATATGTCGAAAGGTGGAGGACAGCCCATGTCCCGACCGGCCTTCGACGCCTCAAAAATCCGCCGCCCCCTGGGCTCCACCGGCCTTGACCATTACAGCCTGCTGGCGCTGGCCGAGCTCGGGTTCGCCGATGTCGCCCGGCTGCCGTTTTCGCTGAAGATCCTGCTGGAAAACCTGTTGCGCCACACGGACGGCCGGGCCAACGGCGGCGATGACGCCGCCGCTCTCGCCGCCTGGACCGAAACCCGCACCAGCCGGCGCGAGATCGCCTTCCGCCCGGCCAGGGTGCTGATGCAGGATTTCACCGGCGTGCCGGCCATCGTCGATCTGGCGGCGATGCGCGACGCCGTCGTCGCGCTGGGCGGCGATCCGTCGCGGGTCAACCCGCTGACGCCGGTGGATCTGGTCATCGACCATTCGGTGACGGTCGATGTCTTCGGCCGGCCAGACGCTCTGCGGCAAAACATGGATCTGGAGTTTCACCGCAACGGCGAACGCTACGCCTTTCTGCGCTGGGGGCAGTCCGCCTTCGCCAATTTCCGCGTGGTGCCGCCGGGAACCGGCATCTGCCACCAGGTCAACTGCGAGTACCTGGCCTCGGTGGTGCGGACCGGGGCCGGTCTGGCCTTTCCCGACACCCTGGTCGGTACCGACAGCCATACCACCATGGTCAATGGTCTGGCCGTCCTCGGCTGGGGGGTCGGCGGCATCGAAGCCGAAGCGGCAATGCTCGGCCAGCCCATCTCCATGGTCATCCCCGATGTGGTCGGCGTCCGCCTGAACGGCCATCTGGCGGCCGGGGTCACCGCCACCGATCTGGTGCTGACCGTCACCCAGACGCTGCGCGCCGCCGGCGTGGTCGGCAAATTCGTCGAATTCTTCGGTCCCGGGCTGCATGGGCTGGCCCTGCCTGATCGCCTGACCATCGCCAACATGGCACCCGAATACGGCGCCACCTGCGGCATCTTCCCCATCGATGCCGAGACGTTGCGCTATCTTCATTTCACCGGCCGCGACGCGCCGCATATCCGCCTGGTCGAGACCTATGCCCGGGCGCAGGGGATGTGGTGCGACGACCAGGCCATCGAACCGCTGTTCAGCCAGACCCTGGACCTCGACCTGGCCACCATCGAGCCGTCTCTGGCCGGCCCCAAGCGCCCGCAGGACCGCCTCCCTCTCGGACGCGTCGCCGCCTCCCTGCCGCCGGGCGGTCGGCCGCGCCAGGGCTTGCGCAACGGTGACGTGGTGATCGCGGCCATCACGTCCTGCACCAATACCTCCAATCCCGATGTCATGATCGCCGCCGGGCTGCTGGCCCAAAAGGCGGTGGAACGGGGGCTTACCGCCAAGCCCTGGGTCAAGACCTCGCTGGCCCCCGGATCGCGGGTGGTCGAGGACTACCTGGCGGCGGCCGGTCTGCAGGCATCTCTCGACGCTCTCGGCTTTCATCTGGTCGGCTTCGGCTGCACCACCTGCATCGGCAATTCCGGCCCGTTGGACGACGAGATCGTGCGGGCGGTGAACGACGACAACCTGACGGTGGCCGCCGTGCTGTCGGGCAACCGTAATTTTGAAGGCCGCATCAATCCGCATGTCAAAGCCAATTACCTGGCGTCGCCGCCGCTGGTCGTGGCCTATGCGCTGGCCGGGTCGATGACCGTCGACCTGACCCGCGATCCGCTGGGCTGCGACTGGGACGGCCGACCGGTGCGCCTGGCCGACATCTGGCCGACGGCCGGGGAAATCACCGAGGCGGTGGCCGGGGCGCTGAGCCCCGGGATGTTCCGTCGGCGCTATAAGGATGTCTTTTCCGGCCCGCCGCAATGGCAGGCCATCGCCGCAACCGGCGGCGTGACCTATGCCTGGGACCCTGCCTCGACCTATATCGCCAGGCCGCCCTATTTCGACGGCATCGGCCGCCGGCCGCCGGCCGCCGACGGTGACATCCACGGCGCCCGGCTCCTGGCCATGCTCGGCGATTCCATCACCACCGACCATATTTCCCCGGCCGGCAGCATAGGCCCGTCGACCCCGGCCGGCCGATATCTGCTGGCGCGGGGCGTCGCCGCCCCGGACTTCAACTCCTATGGCGCCAGACGAGGCAACGATCAGGTAATGACCCGCGGCACCTTCGCCAATGTTCGTCTGCACAATGAAATAGTGCCTGGCAGCGAGGGCGGAATAACCCTCCACCATCCCTCGGGAGAGCAATTATCCATCTTCGAGGCCGCCGAACGCTATGCCGCCGAGGGCATTCCGCTGGCCATCATCGCCGGCGCCGAATACGGCACCGGCTCGTCGCGGGACTGGGCGGCCAAAGGGACCCGTCTGCTGGGCGTGAAGGCGGTGATCGCCGAGAGTTTCGAGCGCATCCATCGCTCCAATCTGGTGGGCATGGGGGTCCTGCCATTGGAATTTCCTCCCGGCGTCAACCGCCGCACCCTGGCACTGGACGGCAGTGAAATGCTGGACATCACCGGTTTGGCCGGCGGCATCGCAGCACGCCAATCCCTGGGACTGACCATCCGTCGCGGCGACGGAAGCCAAAGCGAGATGACGGTGCTGTGTCGCATCGATACCGTCGACGAGGCGGACTATTTTCGCCATGGCGGCATCCTCCACACCGTCCTGCGCGGGCTTTTGTCGAGTGACTGACCGTCATGTTGTGGCGCAGCATAGGCCAGACGTGCGGATTTCCGAGAGTCTTGACGTACAAATTTTGCACTGCACCAATTACTTTATAATAGAACTATTATTATTTGGCTATTTTCTACTACGCCTTTTGTACAGGAGTAAAAGCACTGGCGTTCTGAGTAAAAACATCTATAGTAATTAATATAAAGTTACAACAGGTGGGGAGGCACGCAGCGATGGAACCCATTTGCCGTCCAAGTCCCGCCTCCGTTCCCCACCTGTCGCCGAAGGAAGCGGCATCCGAATGGCGGGTCCGCATGATGGGGCGCAAGACGCCGTCACGCTTTCTCGGGCAGGAGGAACCCCGCCTGGGGGATATCATGGATGACCCGATCACCCGACGGCTGATGGCCAGCGACGGCGTTGGCGTCGAGCAACTGCAGCAGGTCATCAGCCTGATGCGCGAAAAGCTGCTGCACGTTTAAATTATTAATCTTCGGTTTCCAGCGACGCCACGTGGCGCAGACCACGCACGGCGGTGTTCAACTCTTCCCGATGTTCTTCGGCGAGAGCATAGACCATATGCGCCGGACGGCGGAATTCCGGCGCATTGCTGACCGCATGGAGGCGCTTGGCCTGCAGCAGCGGACGCACGACCCGCATGGGAAAATAACCGAAACCGCCATTGGCCAGAATATGCTGCAATCCCAGGGCGCCAAGTCCGACCGCCACCGTCGGCGTCGACAGATCGGGAAAAGCCTGGTTATGGGCGGCGCGGTATTCCGGCCCCCAATCGACGAACACATAGGCGTCATCCCATTGATCAACGTCGCGGGGCGACGTCGACACCAGCACCAGGCGCTCCTCCAGCAGCTTTTCGGTGACCAGGCCGGGCCGGCTCTGCGGCGAATACATGACGCAGATATCGATCAGCCCCTCGCCCAACAGGCGCATCAGCCCATCCGAATGACCGACCTCGACCTTCAGCGCGACATCGGGCATCGCCGCGCGCATCCACGGCACCCAGCGCAGCAGCATGCGGTCCCACAGCGTCATCTGGCCACCGACGGTCAACAGGGAACGCAGGCCGGGCGGCAGGGCCAGTTCCTGGCGGGCCTGTTCCCAGACTCGGACCATATTGGCGGCATAGCGGCGAAACCGCACCCCGGCGGCCGTCAGTTCGGTGCCCGCCTTGCTGCGGGTGAACAGGGGCCGCCCCAGTTCGTCTTCCAGGGCCTTGACGCGCATGGAGACCGTCGATTGGGTAACGTTCAGGCGTTCCGCGGCCCGGTTGAAGTTCCCGGTTTCGGAGATTTCTAGAAAAGTACGGGCGAGATCGATGTTCATCGGAGATTACCGTTTCGCCTCCGGCAAAACACCGGCGCGCGTCGGCAAGACATCTAACGGAGCCCATCGCTAACATCAACAATCTTGATGTATTATTCGCCACACTGTTGCAGAATAATCACAGAGACGAAATGACAGACGATGATTGATCCGACGGGAGGAATCAGTCATTGAAATAACGGTGCTTTTTTTTGCGGACGGATCGTCGGATGTGGCAGACGACCATGCTGGTTCTCCCCGGCCTCGGGGATTCCGGATTATCGCATTGGCAGACTCTTTGGCAGTTATCCACGCCCGGCGCGCGACGGGTGGAACAGGCCGACTACGATGAGCCGGTACTGCCTGAATGGATCGACCGCCTGCAGGAGGCGGTGATTGACGCGCCGTCACCGGCGATCCTGGTGGCCCACAGCATCTCCTGCGCCCTGGTCGCCCATTGGGCCCGCGGCGGCGCCACCGGCCGCATCGCCGCCGCCCTTCTGGTGGCCCCGGCGGATGTCGAGAGCGACTCCCGCACACCGCCCGAAACCTGGGGCTTCGCCCCCATCCCGCGCGACCCCCTACCCTTCCCCAGCCTGGTGGTGGCCAGTCGCGACGACAGCTATGTCGACTTCGACCGCGCCGCCGAGTTCGCCACCGCCTGGCGGGCCGGGCTGGTGGATATCGGACGCGCCGGCCACATCAACGGCAAGTCCGGCCTTGGGGCCTGGCCGGAAGGCCGCCGCCTGCTGAACGAGCTGATTAACGACTCCCTGAGGTAAAGCGTGATGCATTAAATCTGCATCACGCTTTAGTCGTCTTAAATTCGCCCTCGCCTGTGCGCTTTGCGCACAATTTGCAATGTTTGCCAGCGTAGCTGGCCGCGTGCCCTCCGGGCACTTGGCCGCGCCCTCAACGGGCGCAATCACATCCTGCGTCAATTTGACGCAGGATGCTCACACCGCGCGTTCCAGCACCTCCGACAGACGGCGGGCGAATCCGGCGGCGTCGGGCAAGGCCTCGCCTTCGACGATGCGCGCCTGATCAAGCAGCAGATGCGCCGGGTCGGCCAGGCGATCGGCGGCCCCATCGCCGACGGCATCGGCGGCCAGGCGGCGGATCAGCGGATGCCGCGGATTGACTTCGAGGATCCGCGGCGGCCGCTTGCCGCCCGGCTGATGCTGGCGCAGCAGGCGTTCCAGATGCATGCTGACATCGCCGTCATCGGCCACAAGGCAGACAGCGCTGGTGGTCAGGCGTTCTGAATTGCGCACATCCTTGACCTGATCCCCAAGGGCCAGCTTGAAGGCGGCGATCAACGCATCCATCTGGTCGCCGGCGGCGGGTTCCGGACGCGCTTCCGAGGTCTCCTCGGGGGCGCTGACCGCCGACAGCTCGGACGCCCCCTGGGCCACCGAGCGCAAGGGCTTTTCCTTGAAGGCGGTAACGGCATTGGGCCAGAACTCGTCGATGGGGTCGGTCAGCAGCAACACTTCGACGCCCTTGGCCACATAGCCTTCCAGCAGCGGGCTCTTTTTCAGCATGTCGATATCGTCGCCGGTGATGTAATAGACGGCTCCCTGGCCTTCCTTCATCCGCTCGACATAGGTGGCGAGACTGATCGGCTGGTCCGAGGCGGTGGTGCGGAAGCGGCACAGATCCAGCAATTCCTCGCGGCGATCGAAATCCTCGTAAAGACCTTCCTTCAGCACGGCGCCGAAGGTATTCCAGAAACCGAGATAATCGCCATCGGCATCCTCGGCCTTTTTCTTCAATTCGCCGAGCAGACGCTTGACCAGGCCAGTCTTGATCTTCGCCAGCAGCGGGTTGTGCTGCAGCATCTCGCGGCTGAGATTGAGCGGCAGATCCTGGCTGTCGACCACCCCGCGCAGGAACCGCAGATAGGACGGCAGCAGTTCGGCGCAGTCATCGGTGATGAACACCCGCTTGACGTAAAGCTTGAGGTGCTGCTTGCGGTCGGGGTGGAAAATGTCGAACGGCTTCTGGCTGGGGACGAACAGCAGCCCGGTGTATTCGATGGCGCCTTCGGCCTTGTAGTGAATGGTCAGCCAGGGATCGTCGAAGGCATGCGCCACATGGTGGTAGAATTCCTTGTACTGATCGGCGGTGATCTCAGACTTCTGGCGGGTCCACAGGGCCGAGGCGCTGTTGACGGTTTCCTCCTTGTCGTCGGCGACCAGCACCACCGGCAGCGCGATATGGTCGGAATAGGTCTTGATGATGTGCCGGATACGGTGACTTTCCAGGAACTCGTCCTCACCGGAACGAAGATGCAACTCGATGCGGGTGCCGCGCTCGGCCACCGCCTCCTCGGCGACGGCGAATTCGCCCAGGCCGTCCGAGCTCCATCGCCACCCCTGGTCCTCGCCGGCCTTGCGGCTGGTCAGAACCACCCGGTCGGCGATCATGAAGGCGGAATAGAAGCCGACGCCGAACTGGCCGATCAGGGAAACGTCCTTTTTCGCGTCGCCGGACAGCTGGGTCAGGAACTGGGCGGTGCCGGATCGGGCGATGGTGCCGAGGTTGTCCACCAGATCGCCGCGGTTCATGCCGATACCGTTATCGGCGATGGTGAGTGTCCGCGCCGCCTTGTCCGGAGTGATGGTAATCCTGTATTCACCGCCGCCGGCGGTCAGCTCCGGCTGCGTCAGCGCGGCATAGCGCAATCGGTCGCAGGCATCGGAGGCGTTGGAGACGAGCTCCCTGAGGAAGATCTCCTTGTTGCTGTAGAGCGAGTGCACGACGATATCGAGCAACTTGCTGACTTCCGCCTGAAAACTGAGCTTTTCTTCAGCCATGAGAGGAGTAACCTTATATCTGGACCTGCCGATTTCGGCCAAACGACCGCAGGATATGAGGGAGCCATCGACGAAGCGCAAGCCCCCACGAAAACAAAACGATTCGGGTGAACAAGGTATGACGTTGCTGTTGCGGGAATGTGCGGGTATCTATATGCCCCTTTTGCCCGCCCGGGCGACGACATTATAAAACGGAGAGTTCCATGCAAAATCCGTTGCAGATTTCCTTCCACGGGATCGACCACTCCGACGCGGTCGAACAGCGGATCCGCGAAAAAGCAGCCAAGCTCGACCAGATTTTCGATCGCATCACCAGTTGCCGCGTCGTCATCGGGCTGCATCACCGGAACAAAAGCAATCTTCACCGCAAGGGCGAGCCTTATCACATAAGCATTGACGTGACGGTGCCGAACGCCGAACTGGTGGTTAAGCGCGACCCGCAGGATCCCCATATCAACGAGGATATCTCGGTGGCGGTGAACGATGCCTTCACCAAGATGGAAAGTCAGCTGAAGGATTACGTGAACCGCATGCGCGGCGACGGCAAAAGACCCGCCGCCCAATAGATCGGATCGACCATGGGCGGCCGCCTGATCGCGGTTCTCGGCCCGACCAACACCGGCAAGACCCACCTGGCCATGGAGCGCATGCTCGGCCACCGCTCGGGCATGATCGGTTTTCCGCTCCGTCTGCTGGCGCGGGAAAACTATGACCGGGTGGTCGCCGCCAAGGGGGCGGCCAGCGTCGCCTTGCTGACCGGCGAGGAAAAGATCATCCCGCCCGCCGCCAGATGGTTTATCTGCACGGTGGAGGCCATGCCGCTGAACCGGCGGGTGGATTTCCTGGCCATCGACGAGATCCAGCTGGCCGCCGACGCCGAGCGCGGCCATGTCTTCACCGACCGCCTGCTGCATGCCCGCGGCGAAACGGAAACCATGGTGCTGGGGGCCGAAACCATCCGGCCGCTGCTGCGCCGCCTGGCGCCCTCGGCGGAGTTCGTCTCCCGCCCGCGCTTTTCACAGCTGACCTATACCGGCCAGCGTAAATTGACTCGCCTGCCGCCGCGCTCGGCCATCGTCGCCTTCTCGGCGACCGAGGTCTACGGTCTGGCCGAGCTGATCCGCCGCCAGCGGGGTGGCGCCGCAGTGGTCCTGGGCGCGCTCAGCCCGCGCACCCGCAATGCCCAGGTCGGCCTGTATCAGGCCGGCGAGGTCGATTATCTGGTTGCCACCGACGCCATCGGCATGGGGCTCAACATGGATATCGACCATGTCGCCTTCGCCGCCTTGCGGAAATTCGACGGACGGGCGCCGCGGGACCTGACCGCCGCCGAGGTGGCGCAGATTGCCGGCCGCGCCGGACGCCACATGAATGACGGCAGTTTCGGCACCACCGGCGACATCGGCGGATTCGAGCCGGCCCTCGCCGACGCCGTCGAAAACCACAGCTTCCCGCCCCTGCAACGCCTGCAATGGCGCAATTCCCAGCTGGTTTTCACCTCGGTCGGGGCCTTGCAGGCGTCCCTGAACCGCCTGCCCGACCAGCCGGGGCTGATCCGCGCCCGCGACGCCGACGACCAGCTGGTCCTGCAGGCCGTATTGCGCAACGACGAGGCCGCCGGGCGGGCTTCCTCGGCCGAGCGGGTGCGCCTGCTGTGGGAGATTTGCCAGATCCCCGACTTCCGCAAAGCCCAGGCCGAGCAGCACAGCCGCCTGGTGGCGGTGATCTTCGGCCATCTGTCGGCGCCACCCCATTGCCTGCCGGCGGATTGGCTGGACGCCCAGGTCAAAAGAGTGGATCGCGTCGACGGCGATATCGACACGCTGATGACCCGCATCGCCAATGTAAGGACCTGGACCTATGTCAGCCACCGGGCCGATTGGGTGGGCGACGCCCGTCACTGGCAGGAACGCACCCGCGACATCGAGGACCGCCTGTCCGACGCCCTGCACCAGCGTCTGGCCCAGCGGTTCATCGACCGCCGGACCGCCGTCCTGGTGCGCAAGTTGAAAGATGGCGGCGATTTGTTGTCGGCAGTCGACCATGACGGCGAAGTCAAAGTAGAGGGCCATTTCGTCGGCCGCCTCGACGGCTTCCGCTTTCAGGCCGACGCGGCGGACGGGGCCAGCGCCACGCGGGCGGTCAGCGCAGCGGCGCAGAAAGCCTTGAAACAGGAGATCGCCGGACGGATCCGCCGGGCGGCGGATGACGCCGACGAGGTTTTCACCCTGGACGACCAGGGCCTCCTGCGCTGGCGCGAGGCCCCGGTGGCCAATCTCGCCGCCGGCCCGGAGACCCTGCGCCCGACGGTGGCATTGTTGCCTTCGGATCTGGTGGAAGGCGCCTCACGGACCACCCTGCAGCGGCGCTTGGATACCTGGTTGGCCGATTACCTGCTGCGCCGCCTGGCCCCGCTGTCGACGATCGGCGCCGCCGCTGTCTCCGGCCCGGCCCGGGGTCTGCTGTTTCAACTGGCCGAGGCCCTGGGCTCGCTGCCCCGGCGGTCGGCGGC
>DUZF01000309.1 GCA_013349665.1 Rhodospirillaceae bacterium
GGCGGCGAACAGGGTCATCACCGCCACCATCGGCACCAGGAAAAGCGGTTGCTGGAACTGCACTCCCCAGCCGACAGCCGAGCCGGCCAGCTTGATCAGGCTGGTGACGACGGCGAGAACCATGAAGGAGGCGACAATGCCCGCCGCGGTGGCGAGAAATCCGGAGCGGATAGCGCGGCGCTCGGCGCCGCCGTGCCCGATGAGGGCCAGCACCTTGAGCGACAGCACCGGCAGCACGCAGGGCATGAGGTTGAGAATAAAGCCGCCGAGCAGGGCAATACCCATCATTCCCGCCAGTTTGGCCAGAGGCGGGCCGACTTCCGGCGGCGTCAGGGCGGTGACCGCCTCCATGCCGCGGCCACCGTCGACCAGGGTCAGCGTCACCGGCTTGTCGAGCAGATCGCCCTCGCCGGTGTGGTCCACCGGCGTCAGCTTGAAGACGGCGCGCCGTCCGCCCCGTTCCAGGCGGACCTTTGGTTTGCCGAACTGCATCTGATCGGCCCGCTCGACGAACAGATCCGGATGCAACAGCGGCGGCGAGGCCGACACCTCCACCTTCAGCAGCCCGTCCTCGGTGGCCTCCGCCGATACCAGCGTCAAACCCTGGCGCGCCCCGTCCCCCGGCACCTGGGCGAGAAAGCGGCTGATGGCATGGGCATGAATGCTGGCCTCGGCAACGCCGGCCGGCAGGTCCAGGGACAGTTCGGCATGGCGCGGCACGCAGGTGACGTCGCAGGTCAGATAATCGACCGCCGCCCGCAGCGCCAGCGGCTGCGCAGTGTCGTTGACGCGGACGACGATGGGCAGGATCACCTCGTCCTTGTAGCCCATGGTTTCCAGGTCCGACACGCTGAAGCGGTGCGGCGCCGGCCAGGACACCACGGCGTCGGCCAGGTTGTCCGAGCCCTTCCAGTCGATCGAGGGCGGGAAGCCGGCATCGCCGGGCGATCGCCAATAGATCTTCCAACCCGGCCGGAGGTGGAACTCCAGTCCCAGTTGGACAGTCCCCGAATCGCCTGTCGCGGTTACCGCCGACAGCAGGCGAAGCCGACCCTGGTCGTTAACCGCCCAGGCCGAGGCGCCTTCGCCGTCGGCCCCAGCGGCGGCCCCAGCCGCCAGCGGCGACAGGACCGACAGAAGGGCGGCCAGCAGCAGGCCGCGGACGGCGGCTAGCCGAACGGGACGGTGTTCTGAGCCTTGCGTTGTGTTCATTACCGGCATATTTGATGTCTATGCCTCATACGCTGAAATCCATCGGCTACCTGGCGGGCCAAATGCTGATCGCCATGCCGCAGATGCAGGATGCACGGTTCACGCGCTCCGTGGTGTATCTTTGCGCCCACACGGCCGAGGGCGCCATGGGGCTGGTGGTCAACCGGCTGTTCAACGCCCTCAGTTTTCCCGACCTGCTGGAACAACTCAATATTGAACCTACACCGCTTTGCGATCCGATCCGCATTCATTTCGGCGGACCGGTCGAGGCCGGCCGCGGTTTCGTACTGCATTCCACCGATTATGTCCAGGATACAACGCTTCTGGTCGATGACCAGGTGGCGCTGACCGCCACCGTCGACGTGCTGAAAGCCATCGCCGAGGGCCGCGGCCCCAGGCAGTGCCTGCTGGCCCTGGGCTATGCCGGCTGGGGCGCCGGCCAACTGGACAGCGAGATCCGCGAGAACGCCTGGCTCAACGCTCCGGCCGACGACGACCTGCTGTACGGCCCGGAGATCGAGCATAAATGGGAACGCGCCATCGCCAAGATCGGCGTCGATTTCAGCATGCTGTCGGGCGACGCCGGCCACGCCTAAAGCGTGAGGGCTAATCTCATCACGCTTTAGGCATTTTAATTTGCCCTCGCCGGGCGTGCCCTCCGGGCACTTGGCCGCGGCCTCAATGGCCGCAATTTCATATTTGCCCTTCGGACCCTGGACATCTATTCTTTCTTGACGATGGCCCGCCGCAGGCGCCGCACGCCAAGCGCCACCAGCCCCGCCACCACCGGCAGCCCGGCCAGGACCACCAGATCGCTGTCGATATGCAGTCCGGCGGCTTTCGCCCCCTTCGCCGCATAGGACAGCAAGCCCAGCAGGTAATAGCTGATGGCCACCACCGACAACCCCTCGACGGTTTCCTGCATGCGCAGTTGCAACGCCGCCCGCCGGTTCATCGAGCGCAGCAATTCACGATTGTTCTCGTCAAGGGCGATGTCGACCCTGGTGCGCAGCAGGTCGGCGGCCCGGGCGATGCGTCGCGACAGCCCGGCATGGCGGGCCGTGGTCGACTCGACGGTACTCATGGCCGGCCCCAGGCGACGATCCATGAACTCGTTGATGGTCTGCATGCCGGTCAGGCGTTCTTCGCGCAGATCGCTGATTCTCTTGCAGACCAGGCCGTAATAGGCCTTGGCCGCCGAGAACCGGTAACTGTGCTCGGCGCCGCGATGCTCGGCCTCGGCCGCCAGGTCGATCAGCCGCGCCAGCAGCTGGCGGTCGGCGGTTTCGCCGACGGGGCCGGCCATGGCGGCGACGATATCGGTAAGCGCCCGGTCAAGGACGGTCAGCTGCGGCCCCAGCCGGCGGGCGGCCGGAAAGGCCAGCAGAGCCATCGCCCGGTAGGTCTCGATTTCCAGCAGACGCTGGACCAGGCGGCCGGTCTGTCCCGGGGTCAGGCCCTGGTCGTAGACGAGAATGCGGCCGAAGCCGTCGCCATGCAGGTGAAAATCGGTGAACACCTCGGCGGCCCCGCCGACCACCTTGCTGCCGATCACCGGATGCCCGGCGAAAATTCCGGCCAGGTCATCGGCGTCGCGGCGGGTCCCGTCCACCGCCAGGTGAACGGCCGCCAGCACCTGGCCGGGAATACCGGCCAGCCATGACGCCGGCACCGCCCCCAGCGCCGTCGCCGCGAACGCATCGGCGAAACCCTCCGGGCGATGGAAGCTATAGGAGGAAAACTCCGTATGGCGCTCCCAGCGCAGACGGAAGCCGGCAAAATCCCCGGTAAAATGAATGGCGCCGGCCGGCGGCGGGGCGATGCCGGCCTGGCCGCACAGGGCCTCGAGATGCGCAAGTTCGCCACCCTCGGCCTGTTCGCCGCTGGACACCGCCAGATGGCTGACACGGACCGGGGCCCGCAAAGGCTGATAGGGGCGGGCATGGACCTCGTCGGCCAGACGCCGGCGCAGCGGATGTTCGGCCAGGGGAAATGAGGGATCGGCGGCTGGCAGTTCGGACGTCATGACCCAATATTAGACTCCACCAGGGCTCCCCTCCCAACTATCACCCCATCTGAAGTTCTTGCCAAGCCGATAGACCCTAAGGGACAATACCGACATGCCCCATATCGCCATCACCGAAGACCTGTTCTTTCAACGCAGCGGCCTCGACCGGCAGCGCGTCGAGCGCATCGTCAGCGAAGCGCTTGCCGGCGCCGACGACGGCGAGCTGTTCCTGGAATATCGCCAATCGGAAAGCCTGAGCCTCGATGATGGCCGGATTAAGAGCGCCAGTTTCGATACCGCCCAGGGTTTCGGCCTCCGGGCAGTGTCCGGCGAGGCGGTCGGCTACGCCCATGCCTCCGAGCTGAGCGAAGAGGCGCTCAAGCGCGGCGCCCAGACGGTGCGGGCGGTGCGCTCCGGCCATGGCGGCCAGTTGGCCGTCGGCCCGACCGGCACCAACCGTTCGCTGTACACCGACCTCAATCCGCTGTCCCTGGTCCCCTTCGCCGAAAAGGTGGCGTTGCTGGAAGCCATGGACGCCTATGCCCGCGGACGCGATCCCAGGGTACGCCAGGTGATGGCCTCGCTGTCGGGGTCCTGGCAGGCGGTGCGGATCGTCCTCGGCGACGGTCGCCACGCCTCGGATATCCGCCCGCTGGTGCGGCTCAACGTCTCGGTGATGGTGGCCGACGGCGACCGCATGGAAAGCGGCAGCCACGGCCTGGGCGGACGCATTCTCTACGACACTGTGATGACGTCCCAGGCCTGGCGCGGCGCGGTGGACGAGGCCTTGCGCCAGGCGCTGGTCAATCTCCAGTCGGTGGCGGCGCCGGCCGGCGACATGACCGTGGTGCTCGGCCCCGGCTGGCCCGGCGTGCTGCTGCACGAGGCGATCGGCCATGGGCTCGAGGGCGACTTCAACCGCAAGCAGACATCGGCCTTTTCCGGCATGGTCGGCCAGAGGGTGGCAGCCCCCGGGGTGACGGTGGTCGATGACGGAACGATCCAGGACCGCCGCGGTTCGATCTCCATCGACGACGAGGGCAGCGCCTCGGAGCACACCGTGCTGATCGAGGACGGCATCCTCAAGGGCTATCTGTTCGACCGGCTGAACGCCCGCCTGATGGACATCCGCCCGACCGGCAACGGACGCCGCGAATCCTACGCCAGCCAGCCGCTGCCGCGGATGACCAATACCTTCATGCTGGCCGGCGACAAATCTCCCGAGGAAATCATCGCCTCGGTCGGCAAGGGGCTCTACGCGGTCAATTTCGGCGGCGGCCAGGTGGACATCACCAGCGGCAAATTCGTCTTCTCCGCCACCGAGGCCTATCTGGTGGAGAATGGCCGCATCGGACCGGCGGTCAAGGGCGCGACGCTGATCGGCAACGGCCCCGACGTGCTGACCCGGGTGGCGATGGTCGGCAACGACCTCAAGCTCGACACCGGGGTCGGCACCTGCGGCAAAGACGGCCAGAGCGTGCCCGTCGGCGTCGGCCAGCCGACGCTGCGCATCGACGGCCTGACCGTCGGCGGCACCGCGGTCTGATACCTTTCGCATTGGCTTGCGAGGCGGCGGGATTGATGTCCCGCCGCCCTTTTTATGGATCGGCGGCCCCAGTGGGCATTGACAACAAAATAATTGAGTATATTTTATCATTTATACGATAATCTTGCCTATAAATGATAAAATAATGTCAATTATTTTGCTCTCGGCGGCAGACATCCTCCACATGGTGTCCGAAAAGGCCAGAACCCTGCGATTGTCCGCCGCCATGACCCAAGCCGACCTGGCGGCGCGGGCCGGGATAAGCATTGCCAGTCTTCGCAGGTTCGAGCGGACCGGCGAGGCGTCCTTCGAACTGGTCGCCAGGATTGCATTGGCGCTAAGGGCAGAAGCCGGTTTTGGCGAGCTGTTCAATCCGCCGGTATTTTCCAACCTGGATGAAGCGCTGAGCCGATCGGTGCCCCGCAAACGCGGCAGGCGAAAGCTCAGGGGCGCGCAACCATGACCCAAAAGGCATTCGAACCGGTCAGACTGCTGCATGTGGACATGACGATTGCCGGGACAAGGCGACGGGTCGGACGCCTCGGCAAGACCGCTCAGGGCATCTTTTTCGAATATGACCCAGCCTTTCCAAGGACAACCCACGACATCTCGCCCTTCTGCCTGAAGGAGCCGCCCGGTTCCACCGCCATCCCCGCACCGATCCACCCCTTCGATGGGCTTCACGGCGTCTTCGACGACAGCCTGCCGGACGGTTGGGGCCGATTGCTGATGGACCGCAAGCTGCTGGACCTGGGGCTCCATCCGCGCCTCGTCTCCCCTCTTGACCGACTGGCCTGGATCGGCGATCGGGGCATGGGCGCCTTGACTTACAAACCGGTGCACAAGCTCTCATTCTTGGACGACACCGGCCCCGTCGATCTGGACCGCCTCGCCGCAAAATCCCGCCGGGTCCTGTCCGGCTCGACCGAAGAGGTGGTCGATGAGTTGCTGCAAGCCGGGGGATCGCCGGGAGGCGCACGTCCCAAGGCCCTGGTCGGCAGATCAGATGACGGCTCACGTCTGATCCATGGCGCTGAAGATCTTCCTGCAGGATTCTCGCACTGGCTCACCAAATTCGGCATCAAGGGCGACATGATCGATGTCGGCGCCGTTGAACACGCCTATGCGCTGATGGCGAGAGAGGCCGGGGTAGTCATCCTCGAGACGACCCTCCTGCCGGCAAAATCAGGACCCGGTTATTTTGCCATACGCCGCTTCGATCGCCGGGACGGCCGGCGCATTCATATGCACACCGTCGCCGGGTTGCTGCAGGCCAGCCATCGCTTACCGAGCATGTCCTATGAGGACCTGCTCAAGGCGACCATGCTTCTGACAAGAGACCAGAGGCAAGTCGACCAGATGTTTGCCAGAATGGTTTTCAACGTCTTTGCCCACAACCGCGACGATCACACGAAGAACCACGCCTTCCTCATGGAGGATGACGGCACCTGGTCGGCATCCCCGGCCTATGACCTCACCTATAGCCCTGGCGCCGGTGGAGAGCATGCCCTGACGATCGGCGGCGAAGGTGCCATGCCTGTTGAAAAGCACATCGAGGCGGCGGGAAGAACCTGCGGCGTTTCGGAAGAAATGATCGATGCCTGTATTTACCGGACCCGCACCACGGTCAGCCGCTGGCGCGAATTTGCAGATCTGGCCGGGGTTGCCAAAAAAACCATCGCGGCGATCGACCTCGCCCTCAACGGCAACAGGCCCAAACACCGGAAACAGTAAACCGCGACTCTCCTCTGCCTGAGTGACGGTCGGCACAGGCTCGCATTTTGCGCGCGATTAAGGTAGGATGCCTGCATCGGAAGAGGTACAGGCGTTAACCTAGAAAGGGCGCAGCCATGTCCATCTCTGTTTCCGAGAGCGCCTTCGTGGTGGGCGGCAGCCGCACTATCGCGCTCTCGTCAATGTTTTCCGTCACCGCCAGCGCGGGCAATCCCAGCTATCTGATCCTCACCGGCCTTGACCGCAACGAATATCCGCAAGGATCGTCCGGCGCCACCGGGACCCTCAACGGCAACGGCCACAGCGACAGCTTCACCGGGATCGGCGGCGACGCCCGCGGCGCCGGCATCGCCTTCACCCTGCAGTCGTCGACCGGGCGCTATTACAACAGCACCTATGGCTATCTCGACCAGATGACCTATACGTCGTCAGGCAGTTCCAACGATGTCACCAGTCTTTCGCTGTACGGCACCAGCAGCGCCAGCCTGGCCTCGACCTACGCCGCCAACGCCTATGCCTTGATGCAACTGGACGCCAAGGGCTATCTCGGCAGCGCCACCATCGCCACGCAACCGTCGTTCGCCGGCGTGGTGCCGACCCAGGCGACCCCCAATTCCATCGCCCAGACGGCGATGACCTTCGTCGGCAAGGCCTGGAACGGCAGCGGTTGCTGGACCCTGGCCAGCACCATCGCCGCCGAAGCCGGCACCGCGCTGCCGTTGGACAGCACCGCGCCCGGGGTCACCGGCAACGGCAATGGCGAATGGTTCGTCGCCTTCGACGGCAGCAGGCAGTCCGGCAACTGGCAGTCCATGCTCAAGGCCGGCGAGGTGATCGTCATCAGCGACGGCAAAATCGGCCATATCGCCACCTGCGTATCCGGCTCGGGGTCCACCGCCATGCTGGTCGACAACGTCACCATGGTGAACGGCACCGGCACCGTCCTCAACCCCGCCAATGACGGCTCGGCCAACGACGTCATCGTCGTCGCCCCCCATCCGGCCAGCCAGGAATGGACCGGCGTGCTGACCAGCCAGGTGAAAATCTATGAGCTGGACACGCCGGTCGTCTCGGCTCCGGCGACCGGCGTTAAACTGGCCCTCAATGCCAGGCAGGCCCTGTCGACCCTGTTTTCCGCGACGGATCCCGCCGGAGCGGCCATCACCCAGTACCAGGTCTATGACACCGCCGCCAGCGATGCCCTCAGCGTCAATGGAGTGACGGTCAATGCCCATTCGGCCGCCGCCGCCGCCACGGCCAACAGCCTGACATCGGTCAGCCTGGTGGCGGGCGCCACCGTCACCACCGACACCATCGACGTCCGCGCCTTCAACGGCAGTTTCTGGGGCGACTGGCAGACCCTGACGGTGACGGTCACCAGCACGGCACCCGCCGCGCCGACCCAACCGGCCGTCACCCCCTCCATCCTGGTGCATCAGACCCCCAACCAGACCTGGAAGGCCGGGCAGCTATTGTCCTTCACCCTGCCGAGCAACACCTTCAGCGAAACCGGCGGCCAGATTACCGGCACCAAGGCCTATCAGACCGCCGGGGCGTCGGCGGTCTCCTGGTTGCATTACAACGGCACCAGCGAAACCTTCACCGGTACCGTCCCGACGACGGCGACGGGCAGCATCACCATCGAGGTGGATGCGCAGGACACGCATGCACAGACGGCCATCGACACGTTCTCGGTGACTTTCGCCAATGGGACGGTCACAACCAAGCTCATCGGCACCCTGGCCCAGCACGCGACCAATGGCTGGGAGCTGATGCAACTCGGTTGAATAACCGGGGAAAAACCTGTGGCAAGGGCAAATCGCGAGGCGCCGAAAGCGCCGTGGCGATCCGACCGACGGATGGACTGACCTGGTTAAATTTCCCCTTGCGGCGAGCGAAGCAGTCTATGAGAATTGGGCGCAACATGTTTGGAGGCAGAGTTCGCGATGGCCGCAGTAACCCTGGAAATGCTTGGCCAGATGGTTCAGCGGGTGCTGGACAAACAGCGCGAGCATGACGGAAAATTCGCAGATTTGGTCACGCGGTTGTCTCAGGTTGAAATGGCCATCAGCGGGTTGCATCGTGACGGAACAATGCAGGCGGAAAATACTGCCATCTTACATGCTCGTATTGATCGCATGAATGACCGCCTTGAGCGCATCGAACGTCGGTTAGACCTGACAAGTTAAGGCGGCTGGTCCCACCGAAGGCGACGTCTCGAACCGCTTTAGCTTTTCAGCCGATGCCAGGCGGTCTTTTCAAACTCGATGAAGATATTGATCATCGAGCGATAGATCGCCTCAAGCAGATCCTCCTCCGCCCCGGCCTGGCGGGCGACGGCACGCACCTTGCCGATGATGGCCTCGATCCGCTCGGGTACCACCACGGCCGCCTCGCTGTCCTTGAAGCGGGCCGCCTGGCGAACCAGATCGGAGCGTTGGCTGAGCAGGCCGGCGATGGTTTCATCCAGACGGTCGATCCTGTCGCGGACTTCGGCAAGGCTTCGACACTCGCCCATGACGTCGCGTCTCCTTCGTGGTTCAGTAGCAATATTGGCGGAAGATCTCGTCGATGTCGCCCTTCAGCCGGCCTTCGAAATCGGCCAGCAGGCCTTCCGCCGGGGTCTGCCCGGAGCGGGCGATGGCGTCGAGAGTGGCGAGGAAGATCGTCTCGTCTCGCCCATGACGGTCCAAGCGGGCGCGGCGCTTCAGCCCCTCGCGGGCGATGTCAAGGGCCGCCAGCGCCAGGTCCTGCACGGTACCGCGGCGGAACGGCGTCTTCAGGCCCAGTTTCGGCACCATGCCGCGCAGGGCCTCATGCTCCTCGATGGTCCAGTCCTTGACCAGGTCCCAGGCAGCGTCCAGCGCCGTCCCGTCATAGAGCAGCCCGACCCAGAAGGCCGGCAAGGCGCAGAGGCGGCGCCAGGGTCCGCCGTCGGCGCCGCGCATTTCCAGGAACCGTTTGAGCCGCACCTCGGGAAAGATGGTGGTCAGATGGTCGGCCCAATCGCCCGGCGTCGGCCGCTCGCCCGGCAGGGCGTCGAGCCGCCCGGCCATGAAATCGCGGAACGATGCCCCGGCGACATCGATATAGCGGCCGTCGCGATAGACGAAATACATCGGCACGCCGAGCGCATAGTCGACATAGCGTTCG
>DUZF01000268.1 GCA_013349665.1 Rhodospirillaceae bacterium
GCTGCCGGTGGTGATCAAGGGCGACGTCCAGGGGTCGGTGGAAGCCATCGTCTCCACCCTGGAGAAAATGGGCACCGACCAGGTCAAGGTGCGGGTCCTGCATTCCGCCGTGGGCGGCGTCAACGAGTCCGACATCACCCTGGCCAAGGCTTCCGAGGCGCTGGTCATCGGCTTCAATGTGCGGGCCAATCCGCAGGCCCGCGACCTGGCACGCCGCGACGCCGTGGAAATCCGCTATTATTCGATCATCTATGACGTCGCCGACGACCTGCGCAAAGCCCTGACCGGCATGCTGGCGCCGACCTTGAAGGAGCGTTTCCTCGGCAATGCCGAAATCCGCGAGGTCTTCAATATCACCAAGGTCGGCAAGGTGGCCGGCTGCTTCATCTCCGAAGGCACGGTCAAGCGCGGCGCCAAAGTGCGCCTGCTGCGCGACAATGTGGTGATCCACGAAGGGTCGCTGGGCCAGTTGAAACGCTTCAAGGACGATGTCCGCGAGGTGCGCGAAGGCTATGAATGCGGCATGTCGTTCGAGAATTACAACGACATCCAGGCCGGCGACGTGATCGAATGCTTCGAAGTGGAAGAAGTCGCCGCGACGCTTTAGCCGATGAAACTTTCACTATAGAGCCCGCTGTGATTAGTTCGACGCAGAGTGACCCTCACCCCCCCACCGCTCCGCGGCGGGTCCCCCCCTCTCCCGCGAGCGGGAGAGGGTCCCGAGCGGCAGCGAGGGGGGTGAGGGTGGATCAAGCTAATTACAGAATGGTCTAGTGAGTGTGAGATGAGTCGAGCAGGCCGTCGCCCACCAAGCCAGCGGCAATTGCGGGTCGGCGAGGAATTGCGCCACGCCATCGCCCGCATCCTGGAGCGCAACGAAATCCGCGACCCGGATGTTGCCGGCCGTCCGGTGACCGTCACCGAAGTGTCGGTCAGCCCCGACCTCAGCCATGCCACCGTCTTCGTGGTGCCGCTGGGCGGCGGCGACAGCACCTCGCTGGTCGCCGGCCTGAAACGGGTGAGGGCCTATCTCCGCCATGAGGTGGCGACCATGGTGCAGTTGCGGGTGACGCCGGAGCTGGTGTTCGCCCCCGACGTTTCGTTTGAACGCGCCAGCCGCATCGACGCCCTGCTGGCCAGTCCGGTGGTTCGCCGCGATATCGTCGCCCCCGACGATGAGGGCTGAGGCCCCGCGGCGGCGGCCCGGATGAGGGGCATCCCCATCCATGGCTGGGTCGCCATCGACAAACCCTTAGGCCTGACCTCGACGGCGGTGGTCGGCCGGGTGCGGCGCATCCTCAATGCCGCCAAGGTCGGCCATGGCGGCACCCTCGATCCCCTGGCCAGCGGTGTCCTGCCGATCGCCCTGGGCGAGGCGACCAAGACCGTTCCCTTCGTCATGGACGGCGTCAAGACCTACCGTTTCGGCGTCAGATGGGGCGAGCAGCGCAGCACCGACGATGGCGAAGGGGTGGTCATCGCGACCAGCCCCAACCGCCCCGCCGCCACCGAGATCGAGGCCGCGCTGACGGGTTTTCTGGGGGTGATCAGCCAGCAACCGCCGATCTTCTCGGCCCTCAAACTGGATGGGCAGCGGGCGTATGATCTGGCCCGCGCCGGCGCCGAAGTCACGCTGGCGCCGCGCAAAGTGCGCATCGACAGCCTGACCCTGCTGGCCGCCGCTGCCGACGAGGCCCTGTTCGAGGTGACCTGCGGCAAGGGCACCTATGTCCGCGCCCTGGCCCGCGACCTCGGCCTGGTGCTCGGCACGTTCGCTTATGTGGCCAGCCTGCGGCGAACCCGCTGCGGCCCGTTTGCCGAGGAGCGGTCGATTTCCCTGGATAAGCTGGAGGACATTGGGCATAGTGCCGCCGCTGCAAATTATGTGCTTCCCGTTGCGACCGCGCTGGACGACATCCCGGCCCTGGCCCTGACGGAAGACGAGGCCCGCCGCCTGCAGAGCGGGCAGTTCCTGTCGATCTCTCGGCTGGCTCTGCACCGTGACCTGCCGACCACGCCCTTGGACAGTGTCCTCAGGGCCATGGACGGCGGGCGATTGGTGGCTTTGGCCCGCATCGACGGCGAAGAGATTCGTCCGGTGCGCGTGTTTAACCTTTGACTTGAAGGAGTCTGCGATGTCGATCACTGCCGAGCGCAAGCAGGAGCTCATTACCGAATATGCGACGCAGCCCGGGGATACCGGGTCGCCGGAGGTGCAGGTGGCGATTCTGTCCGAACGCATCCGCAATCTCACCGAGCATTTCAAGGAACATAAAAAAGACTTCCATTCGCGCCGTGGCCTGCTGGTCATGGTCGGTCAGCGCCGCAGCCTGCTGGACTACCTGAAAGGCAAGAACAGCTCGCGCTACGAACAGCTGATCGCCCGCTTGGGCCTGCGCAAATAGACCCTCTGTCAGACAGAACGGGGTCGACCGGAACTGGAACCCGCGCGGGGATGGCCTCTCGCGGGCAAAACATGTTGGTGTTCCCGGTTCCGGGCACGTCAGGGACGCGGCAATTCGGCTGCGCCCCTATTCGGATAAGGAAAATTTTGTAATGTCGATGTTCAAGCCGTTCCGCAAGGAACTCACCTGGGGTGGCCGCAAGCTGGTGCTCGAGACGGGCAAGATCGCCCGCCAGGCCGATGGCGCCGTGCTGGCCACCTATGGCGAAACCAAGGTGCTGTGCACCGTGGTCGGCGCCAAAACGGTAAAGCCAGGGGTCGATTTCTTCCCCCTGACCGTCAATTACCAGGAAAAGGCCTTCGCCGCCGGCAAGATCCCCGGCGGCTTTTTCAAGCGCGAAGGGCGTCCCAGCGAAAAAGAAACCCTGGTTTCCCGTCTCATCGACCGGCCGATCCGGCCGCTGTTCGCCGACGGCTTCCGCAATGAAACCCAGGTTGTCTGCACCGTCCTGTCGCATGACCTGGAAAACGATCCCGACATCGTCGCCCTGGTCGGCTCCTCGGCGGCCCTGACCCTGTCCGGCATTCCCTTCATGGGGCCGATTGCCGCCGCCCGCGTCGGCTATGTCGACGGCAAATACATCCTCAACCCGACCTCCGACGAGCTTGCCGGCTCGACCCTCGATCTGGTGGTGGCGGGCACCACGGAAGGCGTGCTGATGGTCGAATCGGAAGCCAAGGAGCTGTCCGAGGAGATCATGCTGGGCGCCGTCGTCTTCGGTCATGAGGGTTTCCAGCCGGTGATCAAGGCGATCATCCAGCTGGCCGAGCAATGCGCCAAGGAGCCTTGGGCCCTGGTGCCGCCGGCCCCCGAGGTCGAGGCGGTGAAGCAGAAACTGACGGCGGCCGGCATCGTCGACCAGCTGGCCGAGGCCTACAAGACCGTCGTCAAGCAGGATCGCTACGCCAGGGTCGGCGAGGTCAAGGCCAAGGCGATCGCCGCCCTGGGCGACGAGCCGGCCATGCTGGCGGTTGCCGGCGGGGTGCTCAAGCATATGGAATCCGACGTCGTGCGCGGCAACATCCTGAAGACCGGGTTGCGCATCGACGGTCGCGATACCCGCACCGTGCGTCCCATCGAGGCGGAAGTCGGGGTGCTGCCCCGCGCCCATGGCTCGGCACTGTTCACCCGCGGCGAGACTCAGGCCCTGGTGGTGGCGACCCTGGGCACCGGCCAGGACGAGCAGATCATCGACGCTTTGGCCGGCGAATACCGCGAGAATTTCATGCTGCATTACAACTTCCCCCCCTATTCGGTGGGCGAAGCCGGCCGCATGGGATCCCCGGGTCGGCGCGAGATCGGCCACGGCAAGCTGGCCTGGCGGGCGGTGCATCCGGTTCTGCCGACCAAGGAAAGCTTCCCCTACACGCTGCGCGTCGTCTCCGAGATCACCGAATCCAACGGTTCGTCGTCGATGGCCACCGTCTGCGGCTCGTCGCTGGCGATGATGGACGCCGGTGTGCCGCTGCCGCGTCCGGTGGCCGGTATCGCCATGGGGCTGATCAAGGAGGATGACGGCTTCGCCGTGCTGTCCGACATTCTCGGCGACGAGGACCATCTCGGCGACATGGACTTCAAGGTGGCCGGCACCGAGACCGGCGTCACCGCGCTGCAGATGGACATCAAGATCACCTCGATCACCCGCGAGATCATGGAGATCGCGCTTGGTCAGGCCAAGGACGGACGTCTGCACATCCTGAAGGAAATGGCCCGGGCGATCGACCATGCCCGCGAGGCGGTGAGCGGCAATGCGCCGCGCATCACCACCTTCCAGATCCCCAAGGACAAGATCCGCGAAGTGATCGGCACCGGCGGCAAGGTGATCCGCGAAATCTGCGAGCAGACCGGGGCCAAGATCGACATCGAGGACGACGGCACCATCAAGGTGGCGGCGGTGGACGGCGAAGCCGGCCAGCGGGCCATCGACTGGATCAAGGGCATCGTCGCCGAACCGGAAATGGGCGTCGTCTACAACGGCAAGGTGGTGAAGACCGTCGATTTCGGCGCCTTCGTCAACTTCCTGGGCTCGAAGGATGGCCTGGTGCATGTGTCGGAACTGGCGCCCAAGCGGGTCGAGAAGGTCACCGATGTGGTCAAGATGGGTGACCTGGTCAAGGTCAAGGTCATCGGCTTCGACGACCGCGGCAAGGTGAAGCTGTCGATGAAGCAGGTCGACCAGGAGACCGGCGAGGACCTGACCAAGAAAGACAAAGAGGAAAAGACCGAGGCGTGAGCCTGCTCGGCCTGCCGCCGGTCATCGGTCATCGGGGGTTGGCGTCAGCCGCCCCCGAAAACACCCTGGCCGGTTTTCGCGAGGCCAAACGCCGGGGCCTGGAATGGGTCGAATTGGATGTCCAATTGACCTCCGACGGGCAACCGGTGGTGTTTCACGACGACGAACTGGACCGCACCACCGACGGTCACGGCCGCTTGGCCGACACTCCCTGGGATGTGGTGCGGCATCTCGACGCCGCCTCCTGGTTCGGCTGGCCGGCCGAGCCGGTGCCGCATCTCGCCGAAGCCCTGGAGGTGATCTCCGGCCTTGGCCTGGGCGTCAATATCGAAATCAAGGCCGACGAGACCGCCGGCGCCGCTACGGCGGCGGCCGCCCTTGACCTCGCTGTCGGCCTCTGGTCGGGTCGGGCGCCGCCGCTGCTGTCGAGTTTCGCCGAAAGCGCTCTCGCTGAGGCGGCCCGGCGGGCTCCCGACTGGCCGCGGGGGTTGCTGCTGGGCGGCGTCTGGGGACAGGGTCCAGGGCGCGCGCGGGCGCTGGGCTGCGCCGGATTGCATGCCGACCACCGTCTGCTGACCGCCGCCCGCGTTAGCGCGGCGCGGGAACTTGGTCTCGCGGTGCTCGCCTACACGGTGAATCGGATCGATCGCGCCCGACGGTTGTGGGGGTGGGGGGTCGAGGCGGTATTCAGTGATCGGACGTTTAAATTTGAAATGCCGGTTTGATTCTTGGACACGCCGGGGTAAAGTCCCCAGCCGTCGAGGCTGGCGCAGTGGCGTCAATGCGCGAATACTTGAGTAGATTAAGCCAAGGCACGAGCGGGAACTGGAAAAGACAGTGAAGGCGCTGAAACCGTTGTTGATATCGGGTCGCGAGGTTCTACCCCTGGTGGAAGGGGGTAAGGGCGTCGCCGTGTCCAACGGCGAAAGCTCGGGAGCATGGGCCGCCGCCGGCGGAGTCGGCACCTTCTCCGGCGTCAATGCCGATTTCTATGACGAGAGCGGCCGGCTGATCGAGGTGGTCTATCACGGCAAGACCCGCCGCGACCGCCACGAGGAACTGGTCGCCTACGGCATCCGCGGCGGCATCGCCCAGGCCCGCATCGCCCATGACATGGCGGCTGACCGCGGGCGCATCCATATGAACGTGCTGTGGGAGATGGGGGGCGCCGAGCGCATCCTGCACGGTGTCCTGGAAGGCGCCAAAGGCCTGGTGGACGGCGTCACCTGCGGTGCCGGAATGCCCTACAAGGTGGCCGAGATCGCCGCCTCCTACGGGGTCTATTATTATCCCATCGTGTCTTCGGCGCGGGCCTTCAACGCCCTGTGGAAGCGGGCCTACCACAAGTTTGCCGACAGGCTGGGCGGCGTCGTCTACGAGGATCCCTGGCTGGCCGGCGGCCATAACGGCCTGTCCAATTCCGAGGATCCCGCGGTGCCGCAGCTGCCGCTGCCGAGGGTGCGCGAGCTGCGCTCCGCCATGCGGGCGGCGGGCTGTCCCGAGCGGCCGATCTTCATGGCCGGCGGCGTCTGGCGTCTCGACGAATGGGAGGACTGGATCGACAATCCCGAATTGGGACCGATCGCCTTTCAGTTCGGCACCCGTCCGCTGCTGACCAAGGAAAGTCCGATCCCCGACGCCTGGAAGCATCGCCTGCTGACGCTGGCGCCGGGCGATGTGCTGCTGCATAAATTCAGTCCGACGGGCTTTTATTCCTCGGCGGTGAGGAACGGCTTCATCGACGAACTGTGCCAGCGTGTGGAACACCAGATCCCCTATACCGCCGAACCGGTGGGCGAACATAGCGCCGAACTGCCGATCGGCGCCCGCGGCCGCCAGGTCTATGTGACCCCGGCCGACAAGCTGCGGGCCGACCGCTGGATCGCCGAAGGCTTCAGCGAAGGCCTGCGGACCCCTGATTCCACGCTCGTCTTCGTCACCCCGCCGAGGGCCGAGGCCATCCGCCGGGATCAGTTCGAATGCATGGGCTGTCTGTCCGCCTGCAGCTTTTCCAATTGGGCGCAGGGCGAGACCGGCAATACCGGCAAGAAGGCCGACCCACGATCATTCTGCATCCAGAAAACTTTGCAGAACATCGTCCATACCGGCGATGTCGAGCAGGAGTTGATGTTCGCCGGCCATAACGCGCATCGTTTTTCAACTGATCCGTTTTATCGCAACGGATTTATCCCGACGGTGGGGGAACTTGTCGCCCGATTAGCTACCGGGGCTTGAATTTTGCGCAAGGGAATTCCAATTACTACTCTGATGAAGTAATCTGAAAAGATTCCAGATAAGGGGTGTCGAGGTTTCAGAATGACCGCTGCCTGTTCCCGACCATTCAGCCAAGTCCTCGACCGCCTGCGCTCGGCGGGACTGCGACCGACCCGTCAACGTCTGGCCCTGGCCAGATTGCTGTTCGATAGTTGTGATCGGCATATTTCCGCCGAACAGCTGCACTCCGAAGCGATGGACAACAATATCCGGGTGTCGCTGGCCACGGTTTACAACACTCTCCACCAATTCACCGCCGCCGGCATGCTGCGGGAGATCGTGGTTGATGCCGGTCGTTCCTATTTCGACACCAATACCTCCGATCACCACCACTTTTTCTTTGAGCGGTCGGGTCATCTGGAAGACATCCCCGGCGACATGGTGTCGGTGACGAAAATGCCGTCGCCGCCTCCGGGCACCCATATCCGCCGGGTCGATGTCATCGTTCGCATCGCCGGCTGAATGACACGACCCAACTGGACCGAGCTGTGGAAGCTGCCGCTTCTGGCGTTGTGGCTGCTGCTGGTCCTCTGCGAGGACCTGCTGTGGGAACCGCTCGGCCGGCTGATGGCGTGGTTCGGCCGCTGGGCGCCGATTGCCCGCATCGAAGCGGCCATCGGGCGGCTGCCGCCTTATGCGGCGATGCTGCTGTTCATTATTCCCTGGGCGGTGATCCTGCCGGTAAAGCTGATGGCGCTGTGGCTGATCGCCGACGGCCGGCCGGGCAGCGGGATTTTGTTGTTCGTCGCCGGGGAAGGCTTCGGCATGGCGTTCCTGGCACGGCTTTATGCCCTTTGCCGTCCGGCCCTGTACCGGCTGGCCTGGTTCGTCCGCCTCGAGGGGCTGGTCAAGCGATGGACCGCCTGGGCGCATCAGCAGATCGACCGCATTCCCTTGTGGCACCGCCTGAAAGCGGCGGTGCGTCTGCTGCGTGACCGGCTGCATCGGCTGCTCAGCCATTGGCGGGCGCGGCTGGCGGTTCTGCGGTAAAGTCAATGCGCCGCCGGTGGTCCACCCGCCGGCGGGGCGACGCGGCGCATCAGATAGACCAGCGGAACCACCGCCAGGAAGATGCCGCCGAGGATGCGGAAATCGTCGATGAAGGCCTGCATCATCGCCTGCTGCTGGATGACTCCGTAGATTTCCGCCAGCGCCCGGTGCTCGCCGCCGCTGCCGCCATGGACCTGCAGGTAGCCGGTCAAATGATCAAGCCATTGGCGAAAGGCCGGGCTGGCCGGCGTCGCCTGTCCGGCCAGGATACTCTGATGTTCCTGGGCCGAGCGCGACAGCCAGGTGACCACCAGGGAAATGCCGAAGCTGCCGCCGAGATTGCGCGACACATTGACCAGCGACGACGCGGCGCTGCTCTTGTCGGGGGCCACCGTGCGGAAGGCGCTGGTGTTGATCGGAATGAACAGCAGGGACAGGCCGAAGGCCATGTAGATGCGGGCCCAGACGAAACTGGCGTAGTCGGTCTCGAGGGTGAAGGTGCCCAGGCGGAACAGCGCCAGGGCGCAGAGGACCAGGCCGGTGGCGATCAGATGGCGGGGGTCAACCTTCGACACCAGTTTGCCGACCAGCGGCATGACGAGGATGATCGACAGGCCGCCCGGGGTGAGGACCATTCCGGCGAGGGTGGCGGTATAGCCGAACAGGCGCTGCACCAGCGCCGGCAGCAGGACGGTGCTGCCCAGCAGGATGAAGCCCAGCGCGAACATCAGCAGATTGGCCATGGCGAAATTGCGGTCGGCCAGCAGATGCAGGTCGACCACCGGGTCTTTCTCGCCGAGTTCCCAAATGACGAAGGCAATCAGCGACACCACCGAAAGGACGGTCATGCCGAGAATCATCGGCGAGGCGAACCAGTCGGCTTCCTCGCCCTTGTCGAGGACCACCTGCAGCAACCCGAGCCCGGCCGACAGCAGCAGGAAGCCGAGCAGATCCACCTTGCGGCCGCGCGCGGCCTTTTCCGCCCGCATGCGGGTGAAGGCCTCGGGATCGCGGATGACGGCGCTGACCAGGATCGACAGCACGATGCCGACCGGCACATTGAGCAGGAACACCCAGCGCCAGCTGACCTCGTCGGTGATCCAGCCGCCCAGGGTCGGGCCGATGGCCGGCGCGAACACCACCGCCATGCCGTAGATGGCGAAGGCCATACCCCGCTGACGAGGAGGGAAGGTGTCGGTCAGTATGGCTTGGGATACCGGCTGCAAACCACCGCCGGTGAGCCCCTGGATGGCGCGGAAGAAGATCAGCGACCCCAGCGTCGGCGCCAGCCCGCAGGCCAGCGAACTGATGGTGAAGCCGACGATGCAGGCGAGAAAAAATCGCTGGCGTCCCATGGTTTCCGACAGCCATCCGGACATCGGCAGGACGATGGCGTTGGTCACCAGATAGGAGGTCAGCACCCAGGTGGATTCGTCCTGGCCGGCCGACAGGTCGCCGGCGATATGCTGCAGCGACACATTGGCGATGGAGATGTCCAGCACCTCCATGAAGGCGGCCAGCGCCACCAGCGGCGCCACCAGCCAGGGGTTGATCATTTGCCGGGGCCCGAGGACAGGTCCACCGCCGGCACCACCGACATGCCCGGGGCCAGACGGCGCAGCAGCTCGGGCGCCACCCCGTCGAGGACGATCTTGACCGGTACCCGCTGCACCACCTTGACG
>DUZF01000227.1 GCA_013349665.1 Rhodospirillaceae bacterium
AGGGTCATGTGCCGGGCATTGTAAATGGGCTGGTAATAGACCTCGAACTCGTTGCGCTCGATGGCGTTGCGCAATTCATTGCCCAAAACCGCCAGCTTCTGCACCCGCTCGTTCATGTCATTGGTGTAGAAGGCATAGGTCTTGCGGCCCATTTCCTTGGCCCGGTACATGGCCATGTCGGCATTGCGCAACAGCGCCTCGCCGTCCTCGGCGTCGTCGGGAAAATAGGTGATGCCGATGCTGGCGCCGACGATGGCCTGATGGCCTTCCAGACGGAACGGCCGCGACAGGGCGGCGATCACTTTCTCGGCCACCACCGCGGCGTCGCTTTCATCGACCACGCCTTTCAGCATGATGGTGAATTCGTCGCCGCCGAGACGCGACACGGTGTCGCTGTCGCGCACACAGGCGGACAGGCGGCGCGACGCCTCCTGCAGCAGGGCGTCGCCGGCCGAATGGCCGCGGGTGTCGTTGACCAGCTTGAAATTGTCGAGGTCGACGAACAGCAGGGCGATGCGCTGGGGGTCTCGCCGGGCGTCCGCCACCGCCCGCTGCAGCCGGTCGAGAAACAAAGCCCGGTTGGGCAGGCCGGTGAGGATGTCGTAATTGGCCTGGCGCCAGATCTGTTCCTCGGCGCGCTTTCTCTGGGTGATGTCGCTGAAAGTGCCGACAAATTTGTCGACCTGGCCGTCGGCGCCGTGGATGGCGGCGATGGACAGCCATTGGGGATAGATGTCGCCGTTCTTGCGGCGGTTCCAGATTTCGCCCTGCCAGCGCCCGCTGGCGGCCAGAGCCTCCCACATCCCGGCGTAGAAGCCCTCGTCATGATAGCCGGATTTCAGCAATTGCGGCGTCTGGCCGATGATCTCGGCAGCCTCATAGCCGGTGATGCGGATGAACGCCGGATTGACGGCGACCACCCTGGTGTGGCTGTCGGTGATGACGATTCCCTCGGCCGAGGTGGCGAACACCGTGCCGGCCAGGCGCTGGCTGTCGGCCTCGCTCTTGCGGCGGACCTCGATTTCCTCGTTCAGGCGCTGGTTGGCCTCCTCGATCAGCGACAGGTAATATTGCAGCTCGGCGCGGCTGCGCTGCAGGTCGATGAAGACCCGCACCTTGGACAGCAGCACCACCTCGCTGATCGGTTTTTCGATGTAGTCGACGGCGCCGGCGTCATAGCCGCGCAGGCGATGCACCTCGTCCTTGTAGGCCGCGGTCATGAAAATGATCGGAATGTCGCAGGTGCGTTCCTCCCCGCGCAGCAACTCGGCCACCTCATAGCCGTCCATGCCGGGCATGTTGACATCCAGCAGGATCAGCGAAAACTGGTGTTCGAGGGTCGCCGCCAAGGCGTCGTTGCCCGAGGTGGCGGCATGACATTCGGCGTCGACCTTGGCCAGCAGCCGTTTCAGGGCCACGATATTGGCCGACAGATCGTCGACCACGAGGATTTTCGGACAGAACGTCTGGCCATCCCTCATTGTCCGCTCCTCCTCGCCCCCGGCAGGGTACAGAGAAAATCCGCCATCCGGTCAAGCTCCAGGACATGGTCGGCAAACCCGGCATTCACCGCCGATCGCGGCATGGTGTCGGCGAAAGCGGTGTCGGGGTCCTGCACCAGGCACAGGCCACCCCGCCGGCGGATGCGCCCCAAGCCGGCGGTGCCGTCGCTGTTGGCGCCGGTCAGCAGGATGCCGACCAGCCCGGCGCGCCAGGTATCGGCGGCGGAGTCGAAGAGAACGTCGATGGCGGGACGGACATTGTTGACCTTGTCGTCGAGGGACAGGGAGAACGTGCCGTCCGCCTCGACCAGCAGGTGATAGCCGGCCGGCCCGACATGTACCCGCCCGGCCAGGGCCGGCGTCTTTTCCTCGGCTTCGACCACCGGCAGGCGGCAGGTCCTGGCCAGCAGTTCGGGCAACAGGCCGTTACTGTCGGCGGCCATGTGGGACACCACCACCAGGGCCAGCGCCATGTCCTCGGGCAACGGCCGCAGCAGGCGCCGCAAGGCCTCCAGCCCACCGGCCGAACAGCCGATGACGGCGGCGCGATAACCGGCGGCATCGGCGCTCATGCCAGCCCTCCGGCCTTCTTGAAAATTCGGTGCTTGCGGTCCAGCGGCCGGAACAGATTTTCGCAACTGGTGAAGGACAGGCTTTCGCGATTGCCGAGACAAAGATAGCCGCCGCGCACCAGTCCCTCGTGAAACAGTTCGAGGACCCGGTTCTGCAACTGGCGTTCAAAATAGATCAGCACGTTGCGGCAGAGCACCAGATGGGTTTCGCAGAACACGCCGTCGGCCACCAGATTATGGTGGGCGAAGACGATACTCTTCCTGATCTGGTCATCTATTTTTGAAAAATTGTAGGCGGTGTGAAAATAGTCGGACAGGCTTTTTCGGCCGCCGGCCGCCAGGTAGGCGGCGGCCATGGCGGTGACCGTCTTTTCCGGATAGATCCCCTCTTCGGCCTTGGCCAATGCGGCGTCATTGATATCGGTGGCATAGATCTGCGCCTTATGCAGCAGTCCCTCCTCCTGCAGCATGATGGCCAGCGAATACGGCTCCTCGCCGGTGGCACAGCCGGGCAGCCAGATTGAGATGCGCGGATAGCTGTCGAGAAGCGGCAGGACGCCGCGGCGCAGCGCCAGAAAGACGGCCGGATCGCGGAACATTTCGCTGACCGGCACCGACAGGTGGCTCAGCACCGACGGCAGAAAACCCTCGTCCTGCAGCAGTCGCGGGATCATGTCGGAAATCTCGCGCACCCCTTCGGTCTCGGCCAGGCCGCGCACCCGCCGCTTCAGCGAGGCCTTGGCGTAACGACGGAAGTCATAGCCGTGGCGCAATGCCAGGGCTTCCAGGAAGAGCTGGATTTCCAGGTCCTGGAGATCATCCCTGATCACCGCGCGGCACCGGCCAGAAGGTCGCGCATCCGGGCCAGCAACGCCTCGGTATCCACCGGCTTGGACAGGTAGTCGTCGGCGCCTGCCTCCAGACACCGCTCCCGGTCGCCCTGCATCGCCTTGGCGGTCAGGGCCAGGACCGGCAGCGAGGCGAAACGCGCCTGCCTGCGGATTTCGCGTATCGCCGCATCCCCGTCCATACCGGGCATCATGATGTCCATCAGGACCAGTTCGATCTTGTCGTTGGCGGCCAGCTGGGCCAGCGCCTTGTCGCCGTCCTGCGCCACATTCACCTTGAGACCGCGGGCGCGCAGCACCTTGGACAGGGCGAAGGCGTTGCGCATGTCGTCGTCAACCAGCAGCACCACCCGACCGGCCAGAATCTCATCCTTGGCCGAGGCCACCGACGCCGATGCCGCCATAGCCCGCGCCGCCTGGGCCGCGGCGGGTGCCTCGGCCTGGACGCTGTGCAGGAACAGGCTGACCTCGTCGACCAGACGCTCCGGCGAACGGGCGCCCTTGATGACGATGCTGTCGGTGTATTCGCGCAATTTGAGGTTTTCCTCGTAGCTGAGGTCCTTGCCCGAATAGACCACCACCGGCGGCAGGACGATCTGTTCGGCGCTGGCCCGGTCGAGCAGCTCGAAGCCGCTGAAATCCGGCAGCAGGAGATCCAGCACCAGGCAGTCAAAGCTCTGCTGCTTCAGCAACTCGAGGGCATGGCCGCCCGACGCCGCCTCGACGATCGCCACCTGCTTGCCCTGCACCAGCTTGCGGGTCGCCTTGCGCGAGCCGGAATCGTCGTCGACGATCAGCACCCGGCGCGGACTGCCGCCGGAGAAATGCCGCAGGCGCTCGAACACCTCGTCCATCTGTTCGCGGGTAACCGGCTTTTGCAGATAGCCGGCGGCGCCCATCTGAAGGCCGCGGACGCTGTCGTCGATGGCGGAAATGAAATGCACCGGAATATGGCGCAGTTCGGGCCGGCGCTTGAGTTCGGCAATCACCGCCCAGCCGTCCATGCCGGGAAGCGCGATGTCCAGCAGGATCCCGGTGGGACGATAGCGCAAAGCCAGGGCCAGCCCGTCCGGCCCGTCGGCGGCGCGCAGGCATTTGAACCCCTGCCGGCGCGCCATGTCGCACAGCAGCCGGGCGAAGGAGCCGTCGTCTTCGATCACCAGAATGATGTCGTCGCCGCGCTCCAGCAACTCGCGGTCGTCGTCGACGGCGGCGGCCGTCGGAGCTTCGGCGCCGGCTTGGGCGGCAGCCTCGGGGGCGGCCGGCAGCGGCAGATACAGCGTGAAGGTGCTGCCTTTGCCCTCGATGCTGTCCAGGGTGATGGCGCCGCCCATCAGCCCGGCCAGTTTCTGGGCGATGCTGAGACCGAGGCCGGTGCCGCCGAATTCCCGGCTGGTGGTGCCGTCGGCCTGCTCGAAGGCGCGGAAGATGCGCTGGCGCTTTTCGGGATCGACCCCGACGCCGGTGTCGCTGACGGCAAGCCGAAAGGCCGGGCCGCCTTCGGCCGGCCCGACACCCTCGGGCCAGTCGCCGCCGGCAAGGCTGACCTCGATGCGGCCCTCGCGGGTGAATTTGATGGCGTTGCCGACCAGGTTGTTGACGATCTGGTCGAGCATGCCGGCATCGACGCGGATGGTCGCCGGCAGGCCAGGCGCCACCTCGACCGTCAATGACAGCCGGCGGGCTGTCGCCAGGCCGAGAAAGCGCCGGCGGATGCCATGCGCCAGGGCGTCGATGGCCACCTCCTCGATCACCGCCTCCATCTTGCCGGCCTCGATTTTCGACAGGTCGAGAATGTCGTTGATCAGGCGCAGCAGATGATTGCCGCTGTCATGGATGATCCCGGCCGATTCGATCTGTTCCTCGGTCAGCGTCTGTTCCTCGTTGTCGGCCAGGCTCTTGGCCAGGATCAGCAGGCTGTTGAGCGGCGTGCGCAGCTCATGGGACATGTTGGCGAGGAATTCCGATTTGTAGCGGCTGGCCAGGCCCAGTTCGACGGCACGGTTTTCCGATTCGGCGCGGGCCTTTTCCAGTGCCTCCTGCCGCTCCCGCAGTGCTTCGCCTTTTTCCAGCAGTTCCTCGTTGGTGGCCATCAGCTCTTCGCGCTGCGCCCGCAATTCCTCGAGGCTTTCCTGCAGTTCTTCGCTCTGCGCTTTCAGTTCCTCTTCCGAGGTCTGCAGTTCATCGGCCTGCGCCCTGGTTTCCTCGAACAGCAGCCGGGCCTGACGGGAACGCTCCAGTAAATCGAGGTTAAGTGCCACAACCGGCAGCAGCTGATCGATCAGCGCCCGCCTCGACCCGTCGAAACCGTCGAAACTGGCGAGTTCGACCACCCCCAGCAGTTCGCCCTTGGACAGCAACGGCGCCACCAGGATCCGTCGCGGCGGCGCCTCGCCGAGACCGGACAGGACGCGGAAATAGCCCTCGGGAATATCCGCCAGCTCGGTCGCCGCCTTCTCCAGCCCGCAGCGGCCGACCAGCCCCTCGCCCAGGCGAAACGTCTCCGGATGGCCGTCGCCGCCGGCGAAGCCGCTTTGGCCAAGCAGTTCCAGTTGCTCGCCGTCCTTGCGCCAGCCATACAGCACGCCGGCGGCGGACCCGGTCAGCCGCACCAGTCGGCCGATCACCATCTCGGCCAGGGACCGTCGGTCCGCGACATACTGCATGGCGGTGGAAAGGTCGGCCATATGGCCCTTCAGCCAGTTCTCTTCCGACAGGCGCGAGGCGGACTGGCGGAACACCTCCACAGCGGCGGCGATTTCACCGACGATGCCGCCGCCGTCGCGCTCGGGAACCTCGAGCCCATGGTCACCGGCGACGATAGCGGTCATGGAGGATTTCAGGCGGCGCAGCTGACCGAGAATGCTCTTGTGGATGACCGCCGAGGCAGCGACCCCGGCCAGCAGAATGCCTCCCAGGGTGATGTAAAGGAGATGGGCCACCTCATTGCGCCGAGTGGCGGCGGCGGCGTTGAATTGCGAGGCCTTGTTGGCGGCGAAAACGGATATATCCGCCAACTCCTTTTCCACGGCGGCGATCAGCTGCGCACTGGTGTCCTTGCGCCGGGCCAGCGCTTCCGCCTGGCGGTTCTGGCGCATGAGGGCGATGATCTCGTCGCGCACCGGGCGCCAGGCCGCCAGGGCACGGTCGACGTCGTCAATATCGGCCGGGTTGCCCAGGTAAAGGCGCCGGATCTCGGCAAGATGGCCGTCGATGTCGGATTCCAGTTGGATCTCCCTGCCCACCAGATCCTCCACCTGGCCGCGCTCCGCGCTGACCAGATCGCGCATCGTCACCTTGACTTCCGAGATGTCGTTGCGGGCGTTCAGCACCGCCGCGGTGACCCGCATCGGATGTTCATAGAGATCGCTGGACAGACGGGCCAGTTCCTGAAGTCCCGAGATAGCCATCAGGGCGAATCCGACCGTCAGCAGACCGACGAAGCCGAATCCGCCCAGCAACCGATTCCTGACGCTGACGCGCCCCAGTCTCTTAAGCATCCCCTTCCCCACCCCGGGATCAGATCGATCAGTATCAGTAAATACCGCTCAAAAAGAAAGGGCCTGGATTTTTCCAGTCCCTTGACGCCACAACAAAATTCCATCTCGCCGTTTCGCTAAAACGCATTTGTAATTTTTCTTGGTGCTTGAAATGACTATCACCATAAAAATATGCCGTCACCGTCTTATTAATACAGCCACTGCTGTTTTATCGTTATGTTTCAGTTATTTATCCGGCGCACGACATTCACCACGAAGGCACGAAGACCCTCGGAGAAAATAAAAATCGTCTTTGTTTTTTCGCGCCTTAGGTCCTTCGTGTTGAAACCGACCGTCGAACGAATTACGGCCTCTCCAAGATCGCCATGACGGCGAAACGAAAAACAGGTTTGGCGGCACTCCAGAAAAAACCACATAGATTTAATTTTTAGAAGATATTATTTGTTAACTATACGACAAAATACCCATATTTTACGTATATGATAATACTGTATACTGATATCAATCATGTTACATATAATTTTTACTGTGTATTTTCTACGTCTATTTAATATTTACTACTGGCTTAACACTATTTTTACAATGTAAATCTAATATAATCGCCTGTAACACCATTTTTTAGATGGCTCAACCCTAAAACTATGGTATGGACTTGGCTATAAGACACCATTCCAAAGGGTAGAACCTAAAGTGGGTGGCTAGAATGCTGGAAAATCACAGGGCGGATTTCCGTGAAAAGGCCTTAATCGGCTTGCCGGTCATTGAGGATGCGCTTGCCTTTAAGGCAAACGCGATTCTTTATCGCAATATTATGGAAAACATCCTACGCAACGAACATCGTCATAATTACGAATCATTGCAGGCACCAATATGTTCAACTTTTAACCTTGTAGAAGATAAAAATATTAATATAGTTTTATATGATTTTATTGATTTTTATAGATTACAAAATTTAAAAAATTATGTTTTATACGCGGAACTTGAAATCATTAAAGATTATAACAGCAACATACCAAACTATAATCTATATATAATTTTCGATAAATTTATTTCCATTGAAAATCGTTGCGCTGCTAATTTGAAAATCAGCTATACGTCTTACTTTGACAGGCAAGACATCGTCTATGATTACCTTAATTATGCTCGCGGCCTAGCTTTTCCGTCGGCTGAAAGCGCCGGCCTTTAGCATTCTGCGTCAAATTTGACGCAAAATACGATTGCGGCCGTTGAGCCCGCGGAGCCTGCGCCCGGCGAGGGCGAATTTGAAAACACCAAAAAGGGGTTGCCGTTTCCAGCAACCCCTTGAGGATAAACAGTTTCCTGTAGCGTCTTGTTAACGCTTGGAGAACTGGAAACTACGCCGCGCCTTGGCTTTGCCGTATTTCTTGCGTTCGACCACGCGCGAGTCGCGGGTCAGGAAGCCGCCGGCCTTCAGCGGCGGGCGCAGACCCGGCTCGTAATAGGTCAAAGCCTTCGAGATGCCGTGGCGAACCGCCCCGGCCTGGCCCGACAGGCCGCCGCCGACGACGGTGGCGACGACATCGAACTGGCCGACCCGATTGGCCACCTGGAAGGGCTGGTTGAGCAGCATGCGCAGGACCGGACGGGCGAAATAGACCTCGAGGGCCCTGCCGTTGACCTGGATGCGTCCCGAACCCGGCTTCACCCAGACGCGGGCGACGGCGTTCTTGCGCTTGCCGGTGGCGTAGGCCCGCCCCTGGGCGTCGATCATCGGTTTGCGTTCCGGCGCCGCCTGCGGAGCAGTGGTCTGGAGTTCCGCCAATGCGCTGAAATCTTCCGCCATGGTTAGGCGCTCCTCTTATTCTTCGGATTCATCGCCGCGACATCCAAAACATCCGGCTGCTGGGCGGCATGGGGATGGTCGGTGCCGGCATAGACGCGCAGGTTGCGCATCTGCTGACGACCGAGGGGGCCACGGGTGATCATCCGTTCCACCGCCTTGACAATCACCCGTTCCGGGTGCGGTCCGCTGAGCAACTGGCCGATGGTGCGGCCCTTGATGCCGCCCGGATGGCCGGTATGCCAGTGAAACACCTTGCCGGTCAGCTTGCGACCGGTCAGTTTCACCTTTTCGGCGTTGATGACGATGACGTTCTCGCCGCAATCGATATGCGGCGTGTAGATGGGCAGATGCTTGCCGCGCAGGCGCATCGAAATGACGCTGGCGAGACGGCCGAGAACGACGCCGTCGGCGTCGATCACCACCCATTTTTTCTGAATTTCAGACGGTTTGGCGGAATAGGTCTTCATGGTATCCACAATTTTTGACACGCCCTTGTCCGGCGAGGGGGCGGAGTATGGCAGATCAGCCCAGCCTGTCAACCGCGAAAAATCGTTTGTTTACAGTGTGTTATGCAAACGGTATCAGAGTACCTCGTGGCGACGGCTTGGATTGCCGTGGTTCTTGGTCTCGATAGCGACAGCCCTTTACGGAAGTTTTATGGCTTTCTAGGTGGAAAATTTACGCCGTCATTTTGCATGATGGCGGGGTCGAACTCCCGCTGGCGGAGGCCCCCCGATGAGCACGGCGATACGACAAATTCATAGTCTGGCAGTGGAATTCCAGCCCGGCCTGCTGCTCGTTACCGCGGTGGTTGTGCTTGGCTGGCTTTGCGGCTGGCTATTGGCCGGCACCACCGACCCGGAGAAGGAAACCGCCGCCGCCTTCGCCCGGGTCTACAGCCTCGATGCCCAACCGATGATCTGCCGGCCGGCAAAAACCCCACCGACCCGGTAACCGCCGCCGGCTGCCCAACCGGCGGTCGCTCTATCTCTTTTGTCCTAACTGACGTTTCTATTTTTAGTGGTATAACATCCGCATGCACATCTTTCGCATGCGGGCTGCGCGACGCGGCCAACAGCCATGTCTCTGATCGTCCTGCGGGTCCCCGGCGGCGGACTGACCGGCGGAAATTTCGACGACGGCTTCGACGCCCTGCCCTATGTGGCCGGCGAATGCGCCATCGACGGCTATAATTATATGATCCTGGCCGAGCGCGTCGAATGGCAGACCCAGATCGCCGAGGACAAGCCCAACGAAGTCCGGCGCAGCGTCCATTCGCCGACCATCGACTGCGTGAAGATCTCGCGCCATGTCGACCGGGCGACCAGCCGCCTGACCAAGATGGC
>DUZF01000107.1 GCA_013349665.1 Rhodospirillaceae bacterium
GCCTTTTCCAGCGTCAGCGTGGTCAGCAACAGTCTGCTTCTGCGGCTCTGGCGGCCGATGGCATGAGGCGGCGGACCATGATGTTGGCCGGCGCCGCCAGTCTGGCGGCCGGGATGGGGCTGGGCCTGCTCGGCGGCACCATGCTGGCGCCGCCGCCGCCAATTCCGAAGCCGCGGGCCGAGCCGCCCGTCGCCGTGGCGCCGGACCCGCCGGCCACCGAAACCAGTCCGCGGACCGTGGTCGAGGAGGAGGCTCCCGCCCCGCCGCCGCCGCCGCCCGCGGCGGCGCCCAAGCCGCCGAAGGGAAAGCCGGCCTGGGAGAAATTCGCCGTGGCCGAACCGGCAACCGGCGGTCACCCGCGGATCGCCGTCATCATCGATGACATGGGGCTCGATCGCCGACGCTCCGAGCGGGTCCTGGCTTTGCCCGGCCCGCTGACCATCTCGTTTATGTCCTATGCCGAGGACCTGGCCCATCAGGCCGGCGAGGCGCGGAGTCACGGCCATGAACTGATGATGCATGTACCGATGGAGCCGCTGGGCGAAGCGATGGATGCCGGCCCCGGTGTCCTGTCCGAAAGCTTGCCGGTGGAGGAATTGAGGAAACGTCTGGTCGCCGATCTCGACCGCTTTCAGGGCTATGTCGGCATCAATAATCATATGGGCAGCAAATTCACCGCCAATGCCCCCGGCATGCATCTGGTGATGGAGGAATTGCACCGCCGCGGCCTGTTGTTTGTCGACAGCCTGACCACCGATCACAGCGTCGGGATGGCGGAATCGCGGCGTGCCGCCGTCCCGTCGGCGGCGCGCAACGTCTTTCTTGACAACGAGGCCGACCAGACGTCAGTCAATGGGCAACTGGCCAAGCTGGAGGATCTGGCGCGGCGCAAGGGCGACGCCATCGCCATCGGGCATCCGCGCGACGGCACCATCGCCGCCCTGGCCGCCTGGTTGCCGACGCTGTCCGCCAAAGGACTGGTGCTGGTGCCGGTGACGGCGGTGGTGCGGGCAAGGGGCAAATGAAAGGAAAGGCGACAGCATGAGCAAGATCTACAAAGTATCCGGTATGACCTGTGGCGGCTGCGCCCGCTCGGTGGAGCAGGCGATCAAGGCGGCGGCGCCGGAGGCCAAGGTCAGCATCGACCTGGCGGCCGGTACGGTAACCGTCGAGGCGGCGGCGGAGCCCTTGGTGGCCAAGGCGGTGGAAGGTGCCGGGTTCGATTTTGGCGGCGTGGTCTAGAAAATCTTCGAGCGAATCCTTTCTACCTCCATTTGACAATGGGTGGGCGGAAGGCGCTATACTTGTGAAGTCAAAGTTTTGTTTTGCAAAAAGTACAGTGAATGCAAGGGACGTTTCTGGACGGCCTAAAGCGGACAGGTCTTCGTTCGCGGATGGTCGCCGCGATACTTCTGGTTCTGGTGCCGCTAAGCTCCTTCGCGGTTTACCACATCAGCCATGAGATCTGGGAAATCCATCAGCATGTGGAAGAGGTCGCGCTGTCGATGGCGCGGGTCAATGCCGCCGAGATCGCCCGCCGCATCGCGGTCACCGAGACCTTCCTGCAGAAACTGGCGGACAACGCCGATCTCCGGTCGCTGGATGCAAAGCGCTGCGGTCACTGGTTCGACCACTTCAACCAGCTCTATCCGGAACACAGCAATCTTCTGACCAAGGATCTCGACGGACATCCGGTCTGTTCGGCCTTGCCGGTGCCGGCCGGGACGAAGATCAACCTGGCCAATTACCTGGACGAAGTTCGGCACAATAACGGCTTCGCCATCGGCATCCCCAATCGGGGCGCGCTGTCGGGTCGCTGGGTGGTGCCTTTGGATTTTCCCATCCGCAGCGATGCGGGCGATATCCTGGGCACCGTCAGTGCCCCCCTGGACCTGCTGAAATTCAACCCATTCGTCGGCGCCGCGGCTTTCCAGGGCTTGCCCGAGGGGACCACGGCGACCCTGTTCGCCCCCGACATGACCATGCTGGCGCGATCGGTGGACGCGGAGAAATGGGTCGGCTCGCGGCGTCTGCAGGTTCCGGAACTGTTGGCCCTGGTGGCCGGGCAGTCGGAAACCGCGCGTTTCGTGTCCCAGGTCGACCATATCGAGCGGATCCATGGCGCGGCCAGAGTTCCCGGCACCGCCTGGACGACCCTGGTCAGTATTCCGACGGCATCCTATGACGCCATGATCAACCAGCGGGTCCTGCAATGGGTGGGGATCTTTGCCCTGGTGCTGCTGGTCTGCCTGTCGGCGATCCTGTTGCTTACCCTCAAGGCTCCGGTTCCGGAAGCCGCCGCAGCGGTTCTCGCCGAACCGGCGGCGGAGACTGCGTCACCGCAACGCCTGACCAACTCCATCGTGTTTTTCGCTATCGTGCTGGTGACCCTGGGGTTGTTCGGGTACATGTTCCGGGCCAGTTATCTGAATACCCGCGCCGAAATCCTCTCCGATACCGGCAATGTGGCCGAGGTCCTGGCGATGACCATTGGCGACACTCTGGCCAGGGCGCAAAGTGACCTGAAGGTCTTTACCGAGCAATTGTCCGCCGATGACCTGGCCGGGCGGGCCTCGGATCAGCGGCGCGCCGATCTTGAAGCCCGGATGGGCTATCATTTGCGATCCTTTCCGGCGGTGTTCGCCTATTCAGTGTTCGATTTCCAGGGGAAAAATCTGTTCTGGGCGTCGCCGACCGCCCCCAGGGGCGGTATCAGTGTCGCCGACCGTGCCTGGTTCAAGGCGTTGCGGGACGGCCCCGGTCGCGACATGGTGTTGTCCGAGGTGCTGACCGGCAAGGCGACGCAGCGGCAAACGGTGATCATGGCCAATGCGTTGCGCGACGGCAAAGACCGCTTTCTGGGCGTCATCGTCGCCGCCGTCAATCTTGAGGATTTTCAGCGGCGCATCGATCTTCTCGATCTTGGTTCCCGTGATCTGGTGGTGGTTCGCCGGACCGAGGACGCCAGCCTGGTGCTGCGCCGTCCCCAGGTCCTGGAGCGGCTCAACGAGCCATCGAAGTCCGGACTGGTGGAGGTGTTCCGCGGGCCGGACACTGTGGCCAACGGGGAATTCACCTCCACCGTGGATCAGGCCCGGCGCCTCTTCGCCTATCGCCGCGTGGCTAATTTTCCGTTAGGCGTCGTCGTCGCCGTCTCGGCCGAGGATCATTTCGCCGCCTGGCGCCAGCAGACCATATTGATCGCCGCCGTCGCCCTGGCCTTGCTGGGAACCCTGATGCTGCTGTACCGACACCAACTGGCGGTGCAGCGGCAATTGAAGGCCAGCGAGGGGCATCTGGCCGGACAGGTGGCGCATTTCGAGGCTCTGATGGCCGGCGCCAGCGACGGCATCCATGTCCTCGACCGGCAGGGGGCGGTGATCGAGGCCAGCGACTCCTTCTGCCGCATGCTGGGCTATTCCCGCGACGAGGTGATGGCCATGACGGTGTCCCAATGGGATACCCAAATGTCTCCCGAAGACCTCGCGCAGGCCCTGGCTTCGCAGATCGAACATCAGGGCAAAACGGTGTTCGAGACCCGGCATCGCCGTAAGGACGGCACGGTGTTTCCTGTGGAAATCACCGGCTATCCCTTCGTGCTGGACGGCCGATGGGTGATCTTCAATTCTTCCCGCGATATCTCCCTGCGCCGGGCGCTGGAGGACAAATTGCGCCAGACCAATGCCGAACTGGAGCAATTCGCCTATGTCACGTCGCATGATCTGCGCCAGCCGCTGAGGATGGTGGCCAATTATCTGGATCTCATCGAAAAGCGGATCGGCCCGGAATTAGGCGAAGAAACCAGGAAATTTCTCGGTTTCGCTGTCGGCGGCGCCAAGCGGATGGACCGCCTGATCCTCGATCTTCTTGAATATTCCCGCACCGGGCGAAAGACCACGCCGGCGGCGCCGGTGGCCCTGGCCGAGGCGGTGGCCGCCAGTTTGCAGACTCTCAGCCTGGCCATCGCCGAGGCGGATGCCCAGGTCTCGGTCGCCGAAGGACTGCCGGTGATCGACGGCGATGTCCAGGACCTGACCCGGCTGTTCCAGAATCTGATCGGCAACGCCATAAAGTACCGCGATCCCGAGCGCCGCCCGACCATTGACATCGGTCACCGCAGGGAAGGACAGGATATCGTCGTCTGGGTGGCGGACAACGGCATCGGCATCGCCCCGGCCGACCGCGAGCGGGCCTTCGCCATATTCCAGCGACTGGTGGCGAGGGACGCCTATGAAGGGACGGGGATCGGCCTGGCCATCTGCAAGAAGGTGGTCGAACGCCATGGCGGCAGCATCTGGATCGAGGACGCCCCCGGCGGCGGATGCGTGTTCCTGATGAAGTTTCCCGGATAGGTCCACGGGCAGGGACGCCCGTGCCACTGACCCTATCCGCCCCGGCGGTTGGCGAACATCACCGCTTCCTCGGCGGCGCGCAGCAGGGCGCGGGCCTTGTTCCAGCATTCCTGATATTCGGACTCGGGCACCGAATCGGCGACGATGCCGGCGCCGGCCTGGACTACCATCTTGCCGTCCTTGACCAAAGCGGTGCGGAGCGCGATGCAGGTGTCCAGGGTGCCGTTGGCGGCGAAATAGCCGATGCAGCCGGCATAGAAGCTGCGCCGTTCCGGTTCGAGTTCCTCGATGATCTCCATCGCCCGCACCTTGGGCGCCCCCGAGACGGTGCCGGCCGGAAAGCCGGCGAACAGGGCGTCCATGGCGTCGCGGTCGGGGGCCAGGCGTCCTTCGACATTGGAGACGATATGCATGACATGGGAGTATAGCTCGATCACCATGCGTTCGGTGACCTTCACCGAACCCACCTCGGCCACCCGCCCGACATCGTTGCGGCCCAGATCCAGCAACATCAGATGCTCGGCCAGTTCCTTGGGATCGGCCAGCAGGTCGGCGGCCAGAGCGCGGTCCTCGGCATCGTCGGCGCCGCGCTTGCGGGTGCCGGCGATGGGACGCACGGTGACCGTGCCGTCGCGCAAGCGGACCAGGATTTCCGGGCTCGAGCCGACCAGGGCGAAGCCGCCGAAATCGAGGAAAAAGAGGAACGGGCTGGGATTGGTGCGGCGGAGCGCCCGGTAAAGGGCGAAAGGCGGCAGGCGGAACGGCACCGTCATGCGCTGGGACAGCACCACCTGGAAGATGTCGCCGGCGAGAATATACTCCTTGGCCCGCTCGACCATGGTCTTGAAGTCCGCCGCCGGCATATTGGCGGTGCCGTCCTCCACCGGGCGCAAATCCGGCACGCCGTCATGGCCATAGGGCAGGGACCGCTCGAAATCGGCGACCACGTCGGACAGCCGCTCACAGGCCTGGTTATAGGCGGTGCGGGCGTTGATTCCCGGTTGTACGCGGGCCGGCGTCACCACCGTCACCGAATCGCCGACATTGTCGAAGATGGCCATTACCGTCGGCCGCAGGAACATGCCGTCGGGGATGCCGATGCTGTCCGGTTGCAGATCCGGCAGCTGTTCGGCCAGCCGCACCATGTCGTACCCCATATAGCCCACCAGTCCGGCGGCCATCGGCGGCAGGCCGGGAGGCAAATCGAGGCGGGATTCGGCGACTACCGCCCGCAGCGAGGCCAGCGCCCCGTCCCTGGCGCCCACCGGACAGGGCGCGAAGGCCTCGGCGTCGAAGCGGGCCTCGCGGTTGATCTCGGCGCTATTGCCGGCGCAGCGCCAGATCAGGTCTGGTTTCAGGCCAAGGAAGGAATAGCGACCGCGCTTGGCTCCGCCTTCCACCGATTCCAGCAGGAAACTGTTGGGCTTGCCGTCGGCCAGTTTGAGCATCGCCGAAACCGGGGTTTCCAGATCGGCCACCAGCTTCGTCCACACCACCTGATCGCGGCCGGCGTCATAGACGGCCCGGAAGCTGTCGAAATCGACCGCCGCCCTCATTTCTGGAACTGCTGGTCGATGACTGCCGTGTTCACCGTCACCCCAAGGTCCTTCTCCAGCGCCCCGACATATTGCTGGACCAGGTCGGCCGACATCGACTGCGCCAGCTGGCGGCGCGTCTGTTGGAACATCGGATCCTTGGCGTCGGCGGCGATGATGGTCTTCAGCTGAGCAACCATGGCGCCGTCCTTGGCGGTGACCACGGCGACGCCGCCCACCGCCGGCAGCTTGAACATTTCGGTGACCAGCGGCGACGGTGGGGTCTGTCCTTCGCCGTCGCGAAGCAGCGGCTTGCCGGTTTCCACCGTCAGCGGCCGGACCACGGCGGCCAGGGGCTCGCCCTTGCGGACCCGTTCGGCGGCGGCCTCGGCGCGATGCAGCGCCTCCTGGGTTCTGGCCTCCCGGGTCCAGGCGGCCAGCACCTGGTCCTTGACCTCCTCATAGGGCCTTTGCTGGGCCGGCGTCACCTTGTCGACATGGACGACGAAATAGCCGCTGCCGTCCTTGAAACCGGTCACCTCGCCGGTGGAGCCCTGCGTGGTCTGGAAGACGGCGGCGAGGAATTCCGGGGCGCTGGGCAGATTGGCCGGCGGCTTGCCGTCGGGGCCATTGCCGTGATCGTCGACCGCCGCCAGCTTGAGCGGCTTGGCGTTGACCGCCGCCGCCGCCTCGTCCATGCCGGCGCCGGAACCGACCGCGTCTTCGAGGCGGGTCGACAGGGCGAACAGGCGGTTGGTCGCCTCGTCCTTCACCAGGTCGAGGACCAGCTGGCTGCGGACATCGGCCAGCGGGCGGGTCTTGCCGGCCACCACCTGGGACACCGACATCACATGCCAGCCGAGGGGAGACTGCACCGGGCCGACCACGCCGGGGCCGGGCGCGCCGAAGGCGGCGTCGGCCAGGGTTTCGATAGGCATGTCCTTGCGGTCCACCCAGCCCAGTTCGGCGACGTCCTGGCCGGCGGCCTTGGCCACGTCCTTGAAAGGCTTGCCCTGGCGCGCCGTCTCGGCGAAGGCCTTGGCCTTGGCCTGATCATCGAACAGCACCTGCTGGATGCTGCGCTTCTCGGTGGTCTGGAACTCGCCGAGGCGGGCCTGATAGGCCTTCTCCACCTCCTCGTCGCTGACCTTGATGTCACCGGCCAGATCGGCGGAGCGGATGATTACCGCCGACAGGGCTCGCATCTCGGGGGCCATGAACTGCGCCGCATGCGTCTTGTGGAACTCCTGCAGGACGCTGTCCTCGGGCTTGGGCGGCACCGGCACGGCGTCGGCGGAAAAGGTGACGGTGTCCGCCACCCGCTTTTCGTTGTGATAGGAAAACAGGGCGCGGGCGGCGTTTTCCGGGAACACCACGCCTTCGGCGATCAGCCGGGTCAGGCGTTCGCGGGCGATGTCGTTGCGTTCCAGGTTGACGAACTGGCGTTCGGTAAAGCCGGCGCGCACCAGGGCCCGCTGATAGACCGCCTTGTCGAAGCTTTTCAGCTGATTCTGAAAGGCCGGAACGGCGGCGATGGACTTGCGCAGGGTTTCATCGTCGGGATCGAGCCAAAGCTTCTCGGCCGCCTGGTCAAGCAGACTGCGCCCCACCATCTGGTCGATGCTGCGTTGCAGGAGACCGATCTGACGGGCCTGTTCAATGGACAGCTTGCCGCCGAAGGCCGGCGCCAGTTGTTCGACGTCGCGGCGGAAGACCTCGGCGATTTCGCTGCCGGGGATGTTCTGGTTGCCGACAACGATGGCCGGCGTCTGCTCGGCGCGGATGCGAATCACGTCGCCGATGCCCCAGGTGCCGAAGGCCAGCACCAGGATGCCGAAGAGGATCTTGATGACCCAGGTTTGGGAAGCCCTGCGAAAAGCGTCAAGCATGTGTCTGTTCAACAAAAATGGGGCGCCGGTCGGGCGCGAGGCGGCATCATATTAGCGGCGGACAGCCTCGGCAACGGTGAAAAGGGGAATAGGAAAAGCCGGCGCCGCTGTGCTAAACGAGCTTGCGCGGGAGTACGCGGGATTAACGGAGAGGGGTGCTGGGCCATGGCGCGTCGTATACTGATTGCCGGGAACTGGAAAATGAACGGCCTGAAGGCCGATGGTGTGGCCCTGGCCGAAGGCGTCGCCGCCAAATTGGGCGCCCCTGCGCCGGCCGTCGACCTGCTGGTATGTCCGCCTTCGACGCTGATCGACCGTGTCGCCGGGGCGCTGGCCGGCAGCGCGGTCGCCGTCGGCGGCCAGGACTGCCATGCCGCTACCTCGGGCGCCCATACCGGCGACATCGCCGCGGCGATGCTGCGCGACCTTGGGGCCGCCTATGTGATTCTCGGCCATTCCGAGCGGCGCACCGATCACGGTGAGACCGACGCCCAGGTGCGCGCCAAGGCCGCCGCCGCCCATGCGGCGGGGCTGGTGGCGATCATCTGCATCGGCGAAACCGAGGCCGAACGCGATGCCGGCAGCACCCTGGCGGTGGTCGGCCGGCAGTTCGCCGGGTCGCTGCCCGACGGCGCCGGGCCGGACAACACGGTCATCGCCTACGAGCCGGTCTGGGCCATCGGCACCGGGCGGACCCCCACCATTGCCGAGGTGGCCGAGGTGCATGCGGCGATCCGCGCCCAGGCGGCCGGCCTGCTGGGGGCGGCGGCGGCGGAGCGTCTGAGGATCCTCTACGGCGGCTCGATGAAGCCGTCCAACGCCCGGGAACTTCTGGCTTTGACCGATGTCGACGGCGGGCTGATCGGCGGCGCCAGTCTGAAGGTCGAGGATTTCTGGGCCATCGCCTGCGCGGCGGGTTAGAAAACATCATCTTGCCAGTCGGGCCCGCACGGCCTAAAAAGGCGCCGTCAATGCCTTGTCGGTGGTCCCATGCTGCATGTCCTGCTCGTCGTACATCTTCTGATCGCCCTGGCTCTGGTCGGGGTCATCCTATTGCAGCGCAGCGAAGGCGGCGCGCTGGGGATCGGCGGCGGCGGCGGAGTGATGAGCGGCCGTGCCGCCGGCAACCTGCTGACCCGCACCACGGCGATCCTCGCCACCGGTTTTTTCGTTACCAGCCTGGCCCTGGCGCTGATCTCCAATTCACGCGGCCAGCCGGCGTCGATCATGGATCAGGCGCCGGCCCCGGCCGCTCCCGAGGCCCCGGCCGCTCCGGCGGCGCCGGCAGTTCCGTTCAGTCGCTGAGACGTCCGCCGGGGAATTCCGGGCGGCGCGTTTTTTTTCCCGTGCCCCCTTGGGGGAATATGACCTCTGGTGTAGTGTAGCGGCCCATGACGCGGTTCATTTTCATCACCGGCGGCGTGGTTTCCTCCCTTGGCAAGGGGTTGGCCTCGGCAGCCCTCGCATCGGTGCTGCAGACGCGCGGATTCAAGGTCCGTCTGCGCAAGCTCGATCCCTATCTCAACGTCGATCCGGGCACCATGAGCCCCTATCAGCACGGCGAGGTCTATGTCACCGATGACGGCGCCGAGACCGATCTCGACCTCGGTCACTACGAGCGCTTCACCGGGGTGCCGTCGCGGCGGTCCGACAACATCACCACCGGGCGCATCTATTCCAATGTGATCGCCCGCGAACGCCGGGGCGATT
>DUZF01000353.1 GCA_013349665.1 Rhodospirillaceae bacterium
CGACAACCCCGGCGGTGGCCGCCGGATCTCGATGATCGGTGAAGCGGAACAGCCCCATGACCCCGTTATGCTCGGTTTTCAGCAGGGCCTCGCGCAGTTTCTCGTTGTCGGTGCCGCCGGCCCGTTCGATGGCCTCGGCGACGATGAACAGGGTGTCATAGGCTTGGGCGGCGAACTTGTCGGGATCATGGGCGTATTTCTTGCGGAACGCGGCGACGAAGGCCTGGTTTTCGGCCTGCGGCTTGGCGATGAACCAGGGGCTGCCGACCATCACGCCCTCGGCGGCGGCACCGGCCAGTTCGGCCAGTTTCGGCGAATTGAAGCCATTGCCGCCGATGATCGGGATCGTGTGCGGAATGCCCAGCTGGCGCGCCTGCATGACCACCCCCGAGGCCGGCTCGACCAGCGCCGAGACGCAGATGGCGTCGACGGCCAGGCCCTTGATCTTGGTCAGCTGGGCGGAAAAATCGGTGTCCTTGCTGCCGAAGGTCTCGATGGTGACGATGGTGATGCCCGCCTGTTCGAGGGCGCCCTTGAAGACGTCGAAGCCGGATTTGGAGAAGGCGTCGTCGTTGGCGTACATCAGCGCCACCTTCTTGATGCCGAATTTGGCCTGCGCCCGGCGCAGCGTCACCGGAATGACGTCGGCTTCCGGCAGCGAGGTGCGGAACACCCAGTCGCCGATGTCGGTGATGCCGTTGGCGGTATTGGAGGTACCGATGATCGGCGTCTTGCGCTCCACCGCCGCCGGCCCGACGGCGAACATCTCGTTGGACAGGGTCGGTCCCAGCAGCAACGGCACCTTGTCGCGGCCGAGCAGCTTGCGGGCGCCGTTGACCGATCCCTCCTTGGTGCCGGCGCCGTCCTCATAGGCGATCTCCAGCGAACGGCCCTTCAGCACGCCGCCCTTGGCGTTGACCTGTTCAAGGGCGAGATCGAACCCTTCGCGGATGGCGACGCCATATTTCGAACTGGGACCGCTGAGATCCTCGACGGCACCCAACCGGACAGGTTCGGCGGCGGCCAAAGGTGAGGCGACAGCACAGGCGAACAGGGCGGCGAACAGAACTGCCGGCATCTTCATGGCGAATTTCCCCCAGATGGTAAAACTCCGAGCCGGGGATTATGCCCGATCGGTCAGGCCTGTCCAGTGGCCGCCGCATCCCTCTCGGCCAGCCGGGCCAGAAGGTCGGCGGTGAATTGCGACAGGCTGTCGTCCCGCGCCCCCATCACCACGATGCGGTCGCCCGGCCTGGCCAGGGCCAGCAATTTCTCGCCGCAAGCCTGGCGCTCGTCGATGGCGTAAGCCGCCCGCCCGCCAAGCGCGGCGACGATGTCGCGGCTGCTCACCGAGCGCTCGACGGTGCCGCCGAAATACACCGGCTCGGACATCACCAGCACGTCCTCGTCCCGCATCAGCCGGCTGAAGCAGTCGATGAAACCGTCCTTCAGCATTTTCAGCGGACCGAAGCCATGGGGCTGGAAAAACAGCAGCAGGCGGCCGGGAAAGTCATGCAGCGCCGCCAGGGTGGCGGCGATCTTGTCGGGGTTATGGGCGAAATCGTCGAACACCGTGACGCCGCCGGCCGTGCCCACCACTTCGAGGCGCCGCCTGATGCCGGTGAACCCGGCCAGCGCCGCCGCCGCCTCGGCGAGCGGCACCCCCACCGAACCGGTGGCCAGGAGAGCCGCCAGGGCGTTGGCGACATTGTGGGCGCCCGGTACCGCCAGGGTCAGCGGCAGGCTGGTGCCGTCCCGGCGGTCGACCAGCCGGCAGCGCATACCGCCGGGATCGGGGCGCAGGTCAAGCGCCGTCAGGTCGGCCGGGCGGCCACCCAGGCTGTAGGACCATACCCGCGCCGCCGGCAGGGCGGCGGCCAGCAGCGCCACCTCGTCATTGTCGGCATTGACCACGCTCCGCCCCGCCTTGGCGCAGAAATCACCGAACAGGCGGCGCAGGTCGGCCAGCGACTTGTGGTCAAGGGACAGATTGTTGAGGACCGCGGTGATCGGCCGGTACATGGCGATCGACCCGTCGCTTTCGTCGACTTCGGCGACGAACGGACCGCCGCCGCCCACCAGGGCGCTGGCGAAGGGAGTCTCGGCGGTGACGAAGTTCTTCATCACCGCGCCGTTGACCACCGCCGGCCGCAGCCCGGCATGATGCAGGATCCAGCCGATCATGGCGGTGGTGGTGGATTTGCCGCTGGTCCCGGCGACGCCGATACTCACCGGCGCCCGGTTGAACAGATCGGCCAGCAGCCGGGCGCGGGTGATCACCAAGGCCCCCGCCCGACGGGCGGCGGCGACATCGGGAACGCTGTCCTCGACCGCCGCCGAGGCCACCAGGATCACGCCGCTGTCGGTGATGCCGCTGCCGTCCTGGGGATACAGGGCAATGCCGTGGCGGCGCAGAAAATCGAACTTTTCGCCCAGGCGCCCCTGGTCGAGGGAGCGGTCGGAGCCGGCCACCCGGGCCCCTTCGGCCTGCAGCATCATGGCCAAAGGCAGCATGCCGCTGCCGCCAATGCCGCAAAAGAAATAGGTCCTGTCCGGGTCCATCGGCGGACGCTACAATCTGCACCTGGCGGTGACAAGAGGCTGGCGTTGATGGCAGGCGAAAGAGTGAAAATCGGTATCGTCGCCCCCGCCTCCCGCCTGGACCCGGCGATTGCCGAAAAACTGGCGGCCCTGGCCGCCGCCCGCTATCCCGACCGGCCGCCGGACCTGGTATTTTCGCCGCAATGCTTTCTGTCGGCGGGGCATTTCGCCGGTGACGACGACCTCCGCGCCCGCGCCTTCATCGACATGGCCAATGACCCGTCCGTCGACGCCCTGTGGTTCGGCCGCGGCGGCTATGGCTCCTGCCGGCTGGTGGAAAAACTGCCGGAGGCGCTGCAACCGGCGGCCAGGCGGAAGACCTATCTCGGGTACAGCGATGCCGGCACCCTGCTGGCGGCGCTCCATCGCCAGGGCTTTCCCTTCCTGGCCCATGGCCCGATGCCCTCGGATCTGCGGCGTCCCGGCGGCGAAACGGCGGTGGCGCGGGCGCTGGATTTCCTGGTCCTCGGCGCCGACACCGGGCTGGAGCCGTCTCTGGCCCCCGGGACGGCGGCGGCGGCGTTCAACCTGACGATCCTCTGCCACCTGCTGGGTACGCCCATCGAGCCCCGGCTGGACGGGCATGTGCTGATGATCGAAGAGGTCGACGAGGCGATGTACCGCATCGATCGTTGCCTGTTCCATCTCACCGGCAACCCGGCCATCCGCAAGGTCGCCGGCATCCGCCTCGGCCGCTGCGCGCCGATCCCCGACAACATTCCGGATTTCGGCGCCACCGAGGAGCAGATCACCCGCCGCTGGTGTGAAAGCTCGGGGATTCCCTATCTCGGCCGCGCCGATATCGGACACGACATCGACAACAAGATCGTTCCCTTCGGCGGTTGGGTCACCACAGCATTTCGGTGAAGGGCAGGAACGGCACCAGGTCGCCGACCGCCACCTGGCAGCCGGCTTCGGACAGTTCCACCAGGCCTTCGGCGGCCGTCATCGACACCAGAACGCCGGAAGAATCACTGGGAAACAGCACCACCCGCCGACCTGCCGGGCCGTCCACCAGGCGGCCGCGCGGATATTCCCGGCGCCCCGGCCGCTTGGTGATGGCAAAATCCGCCGGAACCATGAACCGCGGCAGCGGCCGGCGCGTCTCGCCGCTCAAGCGGCCGACCAGCGCCCGTCCGAACAGCAGGAAGGTCACCATCACCGCCACCGGGTTGCCGGGCAGGCCGAGAAACGGCACCCCTTTGACCGAGCCGAAGGCAATGGGTTTGCCGGGCTTCATCGCCACCCGCCAGAAGTCGAGGCTGCCAAGCGAGGAGACGGCCGCCTTGACATGGTCTTCCTCGCCGACCGACACCCCGCCGGTGGTGACCAGCAGATGATGACCGGCGGCGGCGGCGGCCAGGGCCTCGGCGATGGCCGCCTGCGAATCGGGGAGGATGCCGAGGTCACTGACCACGCAACCGGCATTCTCCAGCAAGGCCGCCAGCGAGTATCGGTTGGCATCATAGATCGCCCCGCGGGCCAAAGGCTGGCCCGGCTCGCGTAATTCGTCGCCGGTGGAGAAGATGGCGACCCGCGGGCGTCGGCGCACCGGCAGATGACGCAAGCCCATCATCGCCGCCACGCCGATCTCCTGGGCCCGCAGGCGAACGCCGGCGACCAGGGGAACATCGCCGACTTTGATGTTTTCGCCGGCATAACGGACATTGGCGCCCAAAGCCGCCGCCGGCAGCAGCACATGCTCGCCGTCCGTCCGGCAATCCTCCTGCATCAGCACGGTGTCGGCGCCGGCGGGCAGCAGCGCGCCGGTAAAGATGCGATAGGCGGCGCCCGGGCTGGCGGAGCCTTCGAGCGGCCGTCCGGCGGCGATGCGGCCAGCCACCGGCAGGCGGGTCTGCCCGGCCGGCAGAAGATCGGCGGCCCGCACCGCCCAGCCGTCCACCGCCGAATAGTCGGCGGGCGGAACCATGATCGGCGAAACCTGGTCGGCGGCCAGCACCCTGCCGGCCGCCTGAACCAGGGGCACCGATTCGACGGCGGCCACCGCTCCGACGGCGGCGGTCAGTCCCTCCAGCGCCTCTTCCACCGTCAACAGACGGTCACCGACACCGCAACACTCGACGGCCTGCACCATTGTTCTCCCCGGGGACGCTTCATTCTGCAGCCGTCTAGGGTACCGCGTCGCCCGGAGAAAGGCAAAGCCCCGGCGGCCAGGGGCGGCCAGGGGGGCCGCCGGGGCGGAACGACCTCAGGAGGAGATCGGTATGCGTTTGACCGCCCGCTGATCTTCCGGCTTCTTTTCCACCGTCACGGTCAGCAGGCCGTTCTTGAAGACAGCCGAAACCTTGGTCGGGTCAATATCCGGTCCCAGCGCCAGCGAGCGTTCGAACCGGCCCTGCCAGCGTTCGCTGTAGTGGCGCCCGTCGTTCTCCGCCTTTTTCTCTCCTTTCAGGGTCAGCATCCCGTCATGCAAGGTGACCTCGATGTCCTTCTCGTCCATGCCGGGAAGTTCAGCTTTCACCTTGATGTCCTTGCCATTGTCGGCGATGTCCATTTTCGGCCAGCCGGACAGCCAGCCATTGCGGACCATCGGACTGTCGAAGCCATGGAAAAAGTCATCAAACAGGCGATTGACCTCGCGGTGCAGCGCCAGGAAGGGGCTGCCCTCGTCTTCCAGTCCGGTCGCCGGTTCAGTCTTGTTCCGCTTCCACGGAACCAGGTTCTTCACGTCCATAGTTGTCCTCCATCTCCACTCGCGGTGATGACCGGGCCCGGGGTCGGGACGGACGCTGCCGATGAGATGGGAAGGGTCCGCGACCCGCCCTGTGGCGCCGGCCATAAAGATTTAGTGGCGAAAATTGGCCCGTCAACCAAACCACTGGCTAGCACCATCCTCGTGGATTTTGTGCCACCACGGCTGATCAAACACCACTAATCGGTATTTTCGAGACACTCTCGCCTTTGGCCTTGCCTTCCGACGAAAAAAGCCAATATTATTGTGCAGTGCAGCAATTTTGGTGCGTTATGCTCCGCGAATGGATCCGCAATGTCCCCTTGTCCCTTCTGCGACGGATTGTCGCCGACGAGAGGGTGCGCGGAAATTACGTCTGGCGATTGGCGGCTGAGGAGTTGCGACGCCGCAAGGTCAACGCCGCCGCCTGAGGCGGTCAGACCGGCCGGCCGTTTCCGCGATGCCAGGTGCTGTCCGCCTGCGCTTCGGGATGCTCGAGAAACGGGCGGTATTTCTTGTCTTCGCCAAGAATATGGCGGATCAGCCAATCATAGATGAGATCGAACAGATGGCGGGCATCGACCGTCCGGCCGTGCTCGATATCCGATTTCAGGTTGTAGACGACGTCATACATGGCGTCATGCTGCGTCTTGTGCTGGCGCCAGTCGGGATAGCCGGCCTTGCGCATGGCCTGCTCCTCCTCGCTGAAATGGATCAGCACGAACTCCTCCAACCGGCGAAGGACCTCGGAGATCCTGTCCTCGGGATCCGGCGCGCCGAGCAGCGGATGCAGGGCATTCAGGCAGTCGATGATCATACGGTGATGAGCGTCCAGGTCCGGCGCGCCCACCGACATGTCCTCGCTCCAGCGGATGAAGGTGGTCATCTGTCCTCGTCCTCTCAGCCGTCCATCAGGGCCCGCAGATGCGCCGCCACGCAGGCGGCCAGGGCGCGGGTTTCGTATCCGCCTTCCAGCACCGAGACGACCCGGCCCCCGCAATGCCCGGCGGCGAGCCCCAGCAACTGGCGGGTAATCCAGTCGAAATCAGCCACCTGGAGGCGAAAATGCGCCATCGGATCGGCCGCATGGCCGTCAAACCCGGCTGAAATAATCAGGAAATCCGGTGAAAAAGCCGCCAGGGCCGGCAGAATGACATCCGTATAAGCCGCGCGGAAGGCCTCGGAGCCGCTCCCCGCCGGCAGCGGGACATTGACCACCACGCTGGTTCCCGCCTGACCGGTTTCGTCCGCCGAACCGCTGTAGGGATAGGCGTCCTGCTGGTGGGTCGAGGCGTAGAACATCCCCGGTTCCGTCCACAACACCTGCTGGGTGCCGTTGCCGTGGTGGACGTCGAAATCGACCACCGCCACTTTCCGGCAGCCATGGGCGTCACGGGCATGCAGGGCGCCGATGGCGGCGTTGCTGAACAGGCAGAAGCCCATCGCCCGCTCGCGTTCGGCATGATGGCCGGGGGGCCGTACGGCGCAAAAGGCATTGCGGCATTTGCCGGTGGCCACCTCGTCGACGGCGAAGCAGACGGCGCCGGCGGAGCGCAGCGCCGCCTCGCCCGATCCCGGCGACAGCATGGTGTCGGGGTCGACTTCCACCAGTCCGCTGGAGGGGACGGCGGCCATGACGCGGTCGATATGGCCGGCGGAATGGGCCCGGGCCAATTGCTCCCGGCTGGCCCGCGGCGCCTGGTCGCGAAACAGGAAAGAAAAGTCTTCGTGCTCAAGAACGTGATTGACCGCCTTCAAGCGGTCCGCGCATTCGGGATGGTATTCGCCGGTATCATGCGCAAGGCAGGCCTGATGAGAAACTAGCAAAGTGCTCATGCCTGGATGTTTAGCGCGATTATCGACGGCTGGCGATACTGAAAAAGGGGATGGTTGCCGGTGAAAAAGTCATGAATAATCGACCGTGATGACTTCCGTTCTGGAAAGATTGCTGCGGCGCCTTGATCAGCGATGGGTGGCGGCGCCTAATCTGCGTCGCCGGCCGCCGACGCTGCTGCTGGCCGGCCTGGCGGTGCTCATTATATTGGGTTTCGATATCCGGCTGGCGGAAACCGAGCGGCGGATCGCCATCGACAAGGCCGACAGCGCCAATCTGACCGCCGCCCGCCTGTTGTCGGAACAGATCATGGGGGTGTTTCGCGTCAGCGACGCCCTGTTGCAGTCCTCCATCAGGCCTATCCTCGGACCGCCGGTCGATCTCGGTCGTTTCGAACTTGACGACGCCAATGAACTGATCAGGATCTTCCCCGAGATCGGCTACCTGTTCCTGGTCGACGGCACCGGCAAGCCGCTGGCTGCCACCTATGGCCAACCTTTTCCGACCGGCAGTTACGCCGATCGGCCGCTTTTCCGCAGCCATTCCGTCGGCGCGGATTTCAATATCGGCGCCGTCACCGTCTCGCGCCGGACGGGCCATGTGGTTTTGCCGGTGTCGCGGGCCATCCGCGATCCTGACGGCCGGCTGCGGGGGGTGCTGGTCTGCGTCCTGGAACGGAGCCATCTCGAGCATCTGCTGGCGTCTTTGGCTGACGGGCAGATCGACGGCGCCGCTTTGTTCCGCGCCGAAGGGGATCTGCTGGCAGGCTGGCCGGCCTCCGCCACTGAGCGAATGTCACTGCCCGCCGACTTGGTCCGCGGTCTCGACGATGCGCATCCGGTGACCAGCGTGACGGCCTCGCTTGCCGATGGGCGGGACGGTCTGGCCGCCTTCGCCAAGGTCACCGGCTATCCGCTGGTCGTCGCGGTCAGTCGCGGCAAGGTGCTGGCCGGCTGGTGGCACTCCACGGCGCAGACGGGACTGGTCAGCCTGGCCTTTTCGATTGCGCTGCTGGGGTTGGCGGTTCTCGACCGCAACCGTGTCCGGCAGTTGCAGGAAAGCCAGCAGACGCTGGAACTGATCACCGAAACGGTGGCCGAGGTATTCTGGGTCGGCGACACCAATCAGCCGACCATTTCCTATCTCAGCCCCGCCTATGAGGAGATCTGGCGCCGGCCGCGCGCCTTGCCCTACCGTTCCGCCCGGGCCTTCACCGAGACCATCCACAGGGAAGACCGGCGACGCGTCGTCGACGATCTCGTTTTATGCCGCAAAGGACATCCCTTCGAGCATGAATTCCGCATCCGGCGTCCGGACGGCAGCATCCGCTGGATCTGGGGACGCGGCTTTCCCATCAAGGATGCCACGGGCGAGGTGGAACATCTGGTCGGCGTCATGCAGGACATCACCGTCAGAAAACAGGCGGAACTGGCGCTGGACGAGGCCCGCCTCGCCGCCGAGCAGGCAAGCCGCGCCAAGAGCGAATTTTTGGCCAATATGAGCCACGAGATCCGCACCCCGATGAATGCCATCCTCGGCCTCGCCCGCCTGCTCGAGGAGGCCGGACTGGGAGTCCGGGAAAGCGACTATGTCCGCCAGATCCAGACGTCCGCAGAATTGCTGCTGGGCATTCTTAACGACATCCTCGACTTCTCCAGGATCGAAGCCGGCCGGCTTGACCTTGAAAGCGCGGAGTTTTCGCTGCCCGAGGCGGTCGACACTATCGTCGAGATCGTTTCCCTCCCGGCCCGGGAAAAAAATATATCGGTGACCAGCGCAATTGGGGACGGCGTGCCGCCGCTGCTGGTCGGCGACCCCTTGCGTCTGAAGCAGATTCTGCTGAATCTGGTGGGCAATGCGGTCAAATTCACCGAGGCCGGCAGTGTGGACCTGCGGGTGGAGGTGGACCAGGATCCCGGCGACCATGTCATGCTGAGGTTCAGCGTCCGCGATACCGGAATCGGCATCGCCGGAGACCGCCTCGACCATTTGTTCCAGGCCTTCACCCAGGGCGACAGCTCCACCAGCCGAAAGTTCGGCGGATCCGGCCTCGGCCTGGCCATCGCCGGCAAACTGGTGACGCTGATGGGCGGACGCATGGATCTGTCCAGCCAACCCGGCGCCGGCAGCGAATTTCGCTTTACCGCCCGTTTTGTCAGAAGCACCGGCGTGACGGCACCGCCGGCGGAACCGCGCCGCGCCGCGCCGCTGGCCGGACGACTGGCCGGCTTACGCCTGTTGCTGGTGGAGGACAACGAGGTCAATCAGGCGGTCGCCCGGCTGATTCTGCAAAGTGCCGGCGCCGAGGTGGAAATCGCCGCCGACGGCGCCGC
>DUZF01000282.1 GCA_013349665.1 Rhodospirillaceae bacterium
GAGCCGCTGGCGCAATACCCGGTCATCCGTTTCACCAGATCCGATCTGGCGCCGTTGCTTGCCAATGGTCCCGAGGGAGAGGTGCAGGCGACGGCCGGCGGCCGTTTCCTCGTCACCGCACTGCCCTATCACGACGGCCTGCGGATCGCCGTGGCCATCGACCGCGAGGCGGCCATGGCCGGTACCGTCGAGCAGTTGCTGCAGGCCTTGCTGCCGCGCCTGGGCATCGTCCTGGTGGCCTCGGCGCTGGGAACCCTGATTGGCCTGCGGCTGTTGCGCAAACTCGACGAAAAGACCGGTCAACTGGTGCTGGCCGGCAGTGTGCTGGCCAACGCCGCCGAGGCCTATGCCATCACCGATGATGGCGGAACGGTGGTGACGGTCAATCCGGCGTTCAGCGACATCACCGGCTATTCCGCCGCCGAGGCCGAGGGCGCCAGCCTCCGCGCCCTGCTGACGGCCAAGGAGGACGAGGCGCATTTCAGGGATATCTGGCGGGAGCTGTGCGAACAGGGCAAATGGCAGGGGGAGGCGCGCCATCAGCGCAAGGACGGGGAAAGTTTTCTGGCCTGGCAGACGATGACCGTCGTCCATGCACAGGAGGCCACCCGCGTCGTCTGCCTGTTCTCCGACATCACCGATTTGCGCCGCAAGGAAGAGCATATCCGGCATCAGGCCTTCCATGACGGCCTGACCGGCCTGCCTAACCGTCTGTTGATCCAGGATCGCCTGGCCCATTCCATCGAACTGAGCCGCCGCCAGGGCGACCGGCTGGCGCTGATGTTTCTTGATCTCGACCGCTTCAAGGTGATCAACGACAGTCTCGGCCATGACGTCGGCGACGCCATCCTGATCGAAGTGGCGGCGCGGCTGGGCCGCTGCCTGCGCCGCAGCGACAGTATCGCCCGCATCGGCGGCGACGAATTCGTCGTTCTGCAGCCCGATGTCGCCAATCCCAACGAGGCGGTGGAAGTGGCGGAAAAGATCCTGGCCGCCATCACCCCGTCTTTTGACGTCGCCGGCCAGGAGATCCGCATCGGCATCAGCATCGGCATCGCCATGTTCCCGGTGGACGGGGAAGAGGTGGGGACGCTGATGAAAAACGCCGATACCGCCCTTTACGAGGCCAAGGCGGCGGGGCGCAACACCTTCCGCTTTTTCCTGCAAAGCATGAACGCCGAAGCCAAGAGCCGCCTGGAGATGGAGGCGGCATTGCAATACGCGCTGGAACGCGCGGAGTTCGAGCTGTTCTTCCAGCCCAAGGTGACGCTGGAATCGCTGGGTCTGGAGGGGGTCGAGGCGCTGATCCGCTGGCGGCGGCCCAATCATGGGCTGGTGCCGCCGCTGCAGTTCATCGCGCTGGCCGAGGAGACCGGCCTGATCGGCAGGATCGGCGATTGGGTGCTGGAGGAGGCCTGCCGGCAGATTGCCGAATGGCGGGCCTGCGGCCGCGACATCAAGGTGGCGATCAATGTCTCGGCCCGGCAATTCCAGGATCCGAAATTCGCCGATCGGGTGGCGGACACTATCGCCAAACGCGACATCCCGCCGTCGCTGCTGGAGATCGAGGTGACCGAATCGGTGGTGATGACGGCGCCGGAAAAGGCCATCGGCCAGTTGACGCGGTTGCGCGCCATGGGTCTGGGAGTGGCGGTGGATGACTTCGGCACCGGCTATTCCAGCCTCAGCTATCTCAAGCGCCTGCCGCTGACCTGCATCAAGATCGACCGTGCCTTCGTCCGCGGCATCGACGGCGACCGCGAGAATGCCGCCATCGTCGCCGCCATCATCGGCGTCGGCAGGGCGCTGGGGGCGAGCATCGTCGCCGAGGGCGCCGAAACGGCGGCCGAAGTCGACCATCTGCGCCGTGCCGGTTGCCCCACCGTTCAGGGATTTTTCTTCGCCAGGCCGATGCCTGCCGCCGATCTCCTGGTCTGGCTGGCCCAGGCGACGCGGCTGTCCGACCCGGTATGGCCCTGAACCGGCCGCTGGCGGCGGCTTTGCTGCTGGCCCTGCTCATGCAGATGGTGGATCTGGCCCTTGGCGTACCGCCGTTGCTCGACGGCGGCCTGTTCGATGCCGATTGCTATTCCCGGCTGACCAGGGTCCTGCAACTGCATGACGGCGGCATCTGGTGGGACCGCATGGACCCGCGGATCAACGCGCCCTATGGCGAAACCCTGCAATGGACGCGGCCGCTCGACCTGTTGCTCGAACTGGGGGCGGAACCGCTGGGGCGGCTGATCGGCTATCGCCCGGCATTGTTCGCTTGGGGGGCGGTGATCAGTCCCCTGTTGCTGGCGGCGACTCTGGTCATGCTATGGCGGGGATGGCGCGATCACCTTGGCGCCGGCGGCTTCCTGCTGATGGCCGCCCTGATGCAGTTGTCACCGTCGCTGATCGCCGCTTTTCTGCCGGGGCGCCCCGACCATCACAGCCTGTTGGCGCTGCTTTTTCTCGGCCAGCTGACGCTGATGCGCCGCACTCTCGACGGCGGCATGCGGTGCAGTGCCCTCAACGGCTTCCTGGGCGGTCTGGCCCTGTGGGTCAGCCTGGAAGCGGCGGTGCCGCAGGCCCTGTTCGGCCTGACGCTGGTCGGTTGGTGGCTGGCGGGGCGCCTCTGTTCGCGGCAGGTGGCATGGTTCTCGCTGGCCCTGGCGGCGACGGCGTCGCTGGCGGTGCTGGTGGAGTTGCCGCCCTCCCAGTGGCTGGAGCCGGCCTATGACCGCCTGTCGCCGGCCCAGGCAGTGCCGCTGGCACTCAATGCCGGACTGTGGCTGCTGGTCGCCGCCGTCGATCCGGCCGGCCGGCGGCGCTGGGCGGCGGCTCTGGCGGCCGGCGTCCTGCTGGCGGCGGCGTCTCTGGCGCTGTTTCCCAAACTGGCGGCCGGTCCCTTCGTCGATCATGGCGAAATCGCCCGCGCCTGGCTGTCCGGTGTGTCCGAATGGCAGCCGCTATGGCCCAGGGACCGCGAACGGGCGGCGGCGATGTTCAATGAATTGGGGCCGGCCCTGGTGGTGCTGCCCTGGCTGGCGACACGGCGCGACGCCTGGTCGGCCTTTCTGCTGGCCGGCGCGCTTTTGTTCTCGGGCCTGTCTCTGGGCGCGGTGCGCTGGGCCTCCTATGCCCAGGGGGTGATGCTGCTGCCCTGGACCGGGCTGGTCTGCCACTTATGGACCCGTGAGGCGCTGCCGATGCGCCGCCTGGCGGCGGTTTCGGCCATCGCCGTCGGCTTTCTGCTGGCCATGCTCTGCGGTCCGCGGCCGCGCGCCGACGCTGCCGGCGAAGCCTGTCCGCTGCCTGCGGCGGCGGCGTCCCTGGACGCCCTGGCTCCGTCCGGGCAACGGCGCCCCATCGTCATGACCTATCTCTATATCGGTCCCGAGCTGGAATGGCGAAGCGGCGTCGATCTGGTCGGCATTCCCTCGGCCAATCAGGCCACCATCAGCGATACCCAGGCGGTGCTGGGGGGTGCCGAGGAGGCGCCGGCCCGCGAGGTTCTGGCGCGGCGCGGTGTGGATTATCTTCTGATCTGCCCGGCCGGGTCCTTGGCCGGGGATTACCGGCGTCCCGACGGGCGGAGTCTGCACCAGCGTCTGGAACGGGGCGACGTCCCGGACTGGCTGACGCCGCTGGCGCTGCCGGCGGCGGCCAAGGGGTTCCGCCTGTTCAGGGTCGATCCCGGGCGCCGTTGAGGCCGTCGCCCTGCACCAGGGCGCCGCCCCGATAGTCCTGGGCGAGATACAGCACATAGGCATCCGCCACCTGTCCGCGCCACAGCAGGTCGACCTGGCGCAGGCGGGTGACCTGGGCGAAATAGGCGGCGATGTCGCCTGACCCGTCATACCTGGCGCGGGTGACGAAAATGGCGTCGCGCCCTTTCAGGGCCGCCACCTCGGCCGCCGAATAGGTCGACGGACGCATCGGCCCTTGCAGGAAGACCGGCGGATGGTCCGGCAGGTAATAGGCGAGGATGCCGGTCACCTCATGCTTGGGAGTCAGCAGGAAACTGCCGGGATGGGCCTGCCGCTCGGCGGCGACGGCGGCCGCCAGTTCCGGCCAGCCGCCGAGCCGCTTTAAGGCATCGAGCTTGGGCGGGATCGGCAGAATGGCGGTAGCGGCCTGCAGCAGCACGGTCAGGGTCATCACCAGGCCGAGCCAGGGGGCGGCGGCGTAAAGGCCGCGCCAGCGCCGCCCGGCGGCCGGCGGCAGCGCCGCGGCGGCGATGATGCCGCCGAGATAGGCCGGGCCGCCCCAATGGGCCTGCACCGGACCGCTCAGGGTATGAAACAGGAAAAACAGCAGGATCGGCAGCGAGACGCCGCCCAGCAGCAGCCAGTCGGCGCGGCGCCGGCGCCAACCGGCGATCAGGCTCCAGACCATCGCCGCCAGCGCGAAGCCAAAGATCAGCGGCGTCACCAGCCCGGCCTGGCCGGCCAGGAAGGTGGCCGCGTTGGCCGGGCCGCCGGTGGGGGACTCGCCGAAGGCATGATTCAGCTGTTTGCCGAAGGAGGCGAAGCCGTTGGCCAGGTTCCAGGCCAGCAGCGGGGTGGTCAGCAGCAATCCCAGCAGCCCGGCGAGATAGGGATGCGGCGTCCGCCACCAGCGGCGGAGGTCGGCGAACAGCAGGAACGGCGCCAGCAGGCCGGGCAGGACCAGCACCATGGTGTATTTGCTGAGCGCCCCCAGGCCCAGCGCCGCCGCCGCCAGATAGAGGTTGCCCGGGCCGCCGCCGGCGATCAGCCTCAGGGCGGCCCACAGGGCCAGGCTCCAGAACAGCAGCAAGGGGGCATCGGGGGTAATCAGCAGGCCAGAGGCGGTGAACAGGATGCCGGCGTTCAGCCAGAACGCGGCGACGGCGCCGGCCCGCCGGGTCCCGGCGACCAGTGCCGCGCTTTTCCATACGACGACGGTGGTGGCGGCGCTGGCCAGCACCGCCGGCAAGCGGACCGCCAGGGGGGCGTCGCCGAACAGCGCGGTGGCGGCGCGGATCCACCAGGCCACCATGGCCGGATGGTCGTAATAGGAAAGCTGTAGCGGATGCGTCCATTGCCAATAATACGCTTCGTCCACCGACAGCGGCACAATCGCCGCAAGCACAAGGCGCAGCAGCAGCAAGGCGGCGATGAGGAGCGCAAGGGATTTTTCTTCAGCCATGGGAAAGGCCATTTGCCACGGGCGGGGGGAGGCTTGTCAAGGCGAACGGGACGGTCCTATGCCCTCCCGACCCGGCCCTATGACTTGACTGGCGATCCCATGCGGGGAAAGCTGTGGCATCATCAGTTTTTGGAGGGCCATCCACCATGTCGAAATTCCTGATCCCGTTCGTCCTGGCGCTGGTCGCCCTGGGTGGTGTCGCCGAAGCCAAGGATGGACCGCCGGCCTGTGCCGCCATTTCCTTCCGGCCGCTGCCGATGGGAATGCAGAACGGGACCCAGGATGCCGGGCTTTATCGCTCGCGTTTCGGCAAGATCGTGCTGCGCGCCGAGGTCGCCGACGGCCAGGCGAAGACTTATTATATCGAGGTCGACGGCAAGCGTCCGGCGCCGCTGGCCGGCGCCCTGCCGGCCGCCGTCAATCCCTGCCTGAACAGCAAGCATGTTAAGACGCCGGCGCCGGCGGCCGGCGATAAATGCCTGGGCGAACGTTTCCGCACGGTCATCGACCGCAGCGCCAAGCATCGCCTGATCATGCTGTTCGCCCTGCAGGGGGACGCCTGGCATCTGTGCAGCGCGTCGGAGGTCTGAACCCTATCCCCAGAGGTCTGCCTCCGGCGGATAAAGGACGGCGCCGCTGTACCGCAGACCGGGACTGCGGTCGCCGTCCAGCAGCAGCGGTCCGTCGAGATCGACGAAGCCGGCCGCGGCCGCCAGCAGAGCGGCCGGGGCCATGGCCAGCGAGCTGGCGACCATGCAGCCGACCATCACCGCGAACCCTGCCGCCTTCGCCTGGGCGACGGCGGCCAGGGCCTCGGTCAGGCCGCCGGTCTTGTCCAGTTTGACGTTGACGGCCTGGTAAAGTCCCTGCAGGCGCGGCAGATCGGCGGCGATGTGGAAGGACTCGTCGGCGGCCAGGGCCACCGGGCAGGCCCATCCGCGCAGGGCTTCATCCTCGGCGGCCGGCAGCGGCTGTTCGATCAGCTCGACCCCAAGCCCGGCCAGATCCGCTGCCGTCCGGCGCAGATAATCGATGCTCCAGGCTTCGTTGGCATCGGCCCAGAGCCGCGCCGCCGGGGCCGCCTGGCGCACCGCCAGAACCCGCTCGAGATCGCCTTCGGCGCCGAGCTTGAGTTTGAGGATCGGCCAGGATGAACCCGCCGCCGCCGCCGCCATGGCGGCGGGGCTGTCCAGAGACAGGGTGTAGGCGGTGGTCAACGGGCGGGGCGGCGGCAGTCCGGCCAGCTTCCAGGCCGGGCGTCCGGTGCGCTTCGCCTCGAGGTCCCACAGGGCGCAGTCCAGCGCGTTGCGGGCCGCTCCTGGCGGCAGCAGCCGTTGCAGTGCTGACCGTTCGACCCCGTCGCCGAGGGCGGCGATGGCGGCGATCACGCCGTCGACGGTTTCGCCATAGCGTTTATAGGGCACCGCCTCACCGCGGCCGACGGCGCCGCCTTCGGCGATTTCGACCACCACCACCTCGGCGGCGGTCTTGGCGCCGCGCGACAGGCGGAAGGTTCCGCGGATGGGAAAGGACTGGCGGGAGACACGGACCTTCATGCCAGCAGGGCATCGGCCAGGGCGCCCACCCCCTGGCGCAGAGGGTCGACGGCCGGCAGCCCGAGCTGGTCCGCGGTCTCGGCCAGCCATCGCTCGGCTTCGGCCGGTGCCATCGCCGAGGTGTTGGCGGAAATGCCCGCCACCCGCGCCGCCGGGTTGGTGAGCCGGGCGCAGGTCTCGTTCAAGGCGATGCAGTCGGCGAGAGGGGGCAGCGGCCGGCCGGGCAAGCCCCGCATATGCGGCCGTCCCGGTTCGGTGCACATCACCAGGCGATGCGCCTGGGCGCCATGCAGCAGGCCGAGGGAAACCCCGGCATAGGAGGGGTGGAACAGCGATCCCTGGCCTTCGATAAGATCCCAATGGCCGTCGTCATTGCCCGGTGCCAGCCATTCCGTGGCCCCGGAGATGAAATCGCCGACCACGGCGTCCACCGAGACTCCGGCGCCGCAGATGAGGATGCCGGTCTGGCCGGTGGCGCGGAAGTCGGCGGCCAGGCCGCGGGTCCGCAGCTCGCGCTCGAGGGCCAGCGCGGTGTACATCTTGCCCACCGAACAGTCGGTTCCCACCGTCAGGCAGCGCCGGCCCGGGCGGGCGGCACCGGTGGCGACGGCGAAGGGCCGGTCGGGTTGGCGGACATCGAAAAGACGGCGCCGCAGCATGCCGGCGCGGGCCGCCAGTTCGGGGATCTCGTCGAGGCGCTGATGCAGGCCGGCGGCCAGGTCGAGCCCGTGATCGAGGGCCTCCAGCAGGGCAAGACGCCAGCCGTCGGACAGGATGCCGCCGCGATTGGCGACGCCGATGACCATGGTGCGGGCCCCGGCGGCGGCGGCTTCGGCCGGGGTCAGATCCGGCAGGCCGAGATCGGCCCGGCAGCCGGGCAGGCGAAACTGCCCGAGTGCCGCTTGCGGACGCCAATAGGCGATGCCGGCGGCGGTCTTGGCGGCCAGGCTGTCGGCGGCGTCGCCGAGGAACAGTAAATAGGGCGAAGCGATCGGCATGACAGGGTGAACTATAGCGTGACCACCCTATCCGCCGTCCAGTCGCAAAGGTGGGGCTCAGCCGGTGCTGCGGGTGGAGCGGTCGGCCCATTGGGGCTGTTGCGTCAGGTCATGGACGCCGATGCACTGGCCGCCGGTCTGGCCGCAGCCGCTGGCGGCGTTGAGGCCGACGACGGCAAACATGGCGCCGACCAGCAAGGCGCCGGCGGCATTGGCGAAATGGTGAAGCAGTCGCTGCGGGGTCGGAAAAAGCATGGCGTCCTCCTGCGTTTGAAAAGAACATAACGTGAACATCGGCAAACGCCAAGAGAAAAATTTGGGTTTGGCCGCAGCCGGGCGTAAGCTTTGGCCAATGGGAGAAAGAACTGTCCGAGCAAAGTTGCGGGTCCTGTGGCTGCAGGCGGCCGGCTGCGGCGGCTGCACCATGTCCGCCCTGGGGGCCGAACCGGCCGGGCTGGTCGATGCGTTCGAGCGGGCCGGCATCCAATTCCTCTGGCATCCGGCGCTGTCGGCCGAGGGCGGCGGCGCCGCCCTGAAAATCCTTGGCGACTGCCGTTCGGGGGAACGGGAATTCGATGTCCTCTGCGTCGAGGGCGCGGTGCTGCTGGGGCCAGGCGGCAGCGGTGGATTTCATCGCCTGTCGGGCAGCGGCGAGGCGATGGCGGCGTGGATCGCCGGCCTGGCGGCGCGGGCCGGCACCGTTATGGCGGTCGGCAGCTGCGCCGCCTGGGGGGCGGTTGCAGCCTCGGGTGCCAATGACACCGAAGCCACCGGATTGCAGTTCCGGGGCGACGAGCGGGGCGGTTTGCTGGGCGAGGACTGGCGTTCGGCCGGCGGCCTGCCGGTGGTCAATATTTCCGGTTGCCCGCCGCATCCCGGCTGGCTGGTGGAGACCTTGATGGCGCTGTCGCTGGGGGAACTGACGGCCGGCGAGTTGGACGTCTTCGGCCGGCCGCGCTTCTGGGCCAATCATCTGGCTCATCACGGCTGCGCCCGCAACGAATACTACGAATTCAAGGCCAGCGCGGCGCAGGCCTCGCATCTCGGCTGCCTGATGGAGAACCTTGGCTGCAAGGCGACCCAGGCGCCGGGGGACTGCAATCTGCGCAGCTGGAACGGCAATGGTTCCTGCACCAATGCCGGCTATGCCTGCATCAACTGTACTTCACCGGGCTTCGAGGAGCCTCTGGGCGCCTTCCTGGAGACGTCGAAGGTGGCGGGAATTCCGGTCGGCCTGCCGGTGGATATGCCCAAGGCGTGGTTCGTCGCCCTGTCGGCGCTGTCGAAATCGGCGATGCCGGAGCGGGTGCGGCGCAATTCCCGCGAAGACCAGGTGGTGGTGCCGCCGCGCCGCCGGCCGCCGTCATGAGCAGGGGGGCGCCGTCGCGGCTGGTGATCGGACCCTTCAACCGGGTCGAGGGCGATCTCGAGGTCAGGCTCGACCTCGCCGACGGCCGGGTGGCGGCGGCCTATGTCACGGCGCCGCTGTATCGCGGTTTCGAACGGATGCTGATCGGCCGTCCGCCCTCCGATGCGCTGGTCATCACGCCCCGCATCTGCGGCATCTGTTCGCTGGCCCAGGGCACGGCGGCAGCCCGCGCCCTGGCTTCGGCGGCCGGGCTGACGCCGCCGGTCAATGGCCGGCGCATGGCCGATCTGCTGCTGGCCTGCGAGAACGCGGCCGACCATCTGACGCATTTTTACCTGTTTTTCATGCCCGACTTCGCCCGCGCCGGCTATGGCGG
>DUZF01000327.1 GCA_013349665.1 Rhodospirillaceae bacterium
CCCGCCTTCACCCCGGCCGAAATGGTGGACGCCGATCTGGCGCCGCTGGCCCTCGACCTCGCCCGCTGGGGCGTGACCGATCCCGGCGTCCTCGCCTGGCTCGATCCGCCGCCGGCCGCCGCCTTCGCCCAGGCCGGCGAGCTGCTGCGCCGTCTCGGCGCGCTGGGCGGCGATGGCCGCATCACCGCCCATGGCCGGGTGATGGCCGCCCTGCCCCTGCATCCGCGGCTGGCCCATATGGTGGTGACCGCCAAAGGGCTGGGGCTGGGCGGACTGGCCTGCGACCTGGCGGCCCTGCTCAGCGAGCCCGACCCGCTCAAGGACCGCCGCGACGCCGATCTGCGGCTCCGGCTGGAGGCCCTCGGCGACCGCCGCCTGGGCCCGATCCGCGAGGCGGCCCGCCAGCTTCGCCGGCAATGCGGGGTCTCCGGCGACGATGCCGGCGGCGCCGTCGGACTGGTGCTGGCCTTCGCCTATCCCGACCGCATCGCCCTCAGCCGCGGCGGCGACGGCCTGCGCTATCGCCTCAGCAACGGCCGCGGCGCTTTTTTCGCCGAACCGCAGCCGCTGGCCGGCGACGCCGCGCTCAGTGTCGCCGAACTCGACGGCGACAAGCGCGAGGCCCGCATCCTGCTGGCCGCACCGTTGTCGCTGGCCGAGATCCGTCTGCATTTCGCCGCCGACATCGAGGACCGCCGGCAGGTCACCTGGGATGGCCGCGAGCAGACGGTGCTGGCCCGCCGGCAGCGCCGGCTGGGTGAACTGGTGCTCGAGGATCTTCGCTGGGAGGACGCGCCGGCCGAGGCTGTCACCGCCGCCATGCTCGACGGTGTGCGCAATATGGGGCTGGCCTGCCTGCCCTGGACGCCGGCCAGCGACGGCCTGCGGCAGCGGGTCGCCTGCCTGCGCCATCTCGACGGGGCGGAAGCCTGGCCCGACCTGTCGGACGCGGCGCTGCTGTCGGAGCTCGAGCGGTGGCTTGCCCCCTGGCTGGCCGGCATGCTGCGGCGCGCCCATCTCGAGCGCCTGGATATGGCGACCATCCTCCAGGCCATGCTGAGCTGGGAGCAGAGGAAAGTGCTGGACGCCCAGGCGCCTACCCATCTGGAGGTACCGTCAGGATCCCGCGTCCCCATTGATTACGGGTCGGCCGAGATGCCGATCCTGGCGGTGCGCCTGCAGGAAATGTTCGGCCTGGCGGACACCCCGACCGTCGCCGGCGGCCGGATCAGGCTGACCCTGCATCTGCTGTCGCCAGCGCGACGCCCGGTGCAGGTGACGCAGGATCTCGCCAGTTTCTGGGCCAATGCCTACCGGCAGGTGCGGTCTGACCTGCGCGGCCAGTATCCCAGGCATTATTGGCCGGACAATCCGTTGGAGGCCGAGCCGACAGCCCGCACCAATCGACCACGGACACCGAAACTAAGGTGAAAGAGGATTCGCCTTCGAACGGCGCTTCGAGTTCGCAGAACCAATCGGTCGAAACTCCAGCCGTTTGGCACATATTGCTTTATACTCTAGCATGATTGAGTTACGAACTTCGTTATGCAAGGCTTTTAATGTTTTATCCACTGCATTCAAAATATAATTGAATTTATCTTCGGCAGCAGAACGCGCCTCGCGATGAGCATGATTGACCAGCTTATATTTATTTAATTCACTAATCCACTTCGCACTTGCTTTAGTTATCCTATAATTATGTTCCACGATAACATGTTTACTGAATTCTGCAAATTTTCCCGGCCCTACACCCTCCGTCAAGAACTCTCTTATCCCAAGATATAACCTAAAAAAATCCTTAACCTCTTTTAAAACACCGAGGATTTGTTGGATTTCCTCTTTGTATTCTGGAAGCAATGCCCGCTTAACCACGTTTAAATCAGGGTCTATTTCTCTAGGAAACGTCAGCATAATAGGCTTTCCCATGAAAAGAATTCAGATATATGTTTCTATCTTGGCGATAATTAATACTAGAATTAAATAGTTTTTGGAATATTAATTATGACATATACAGCCATAGGTTGCTACTCCTTCCTTCTCAGGGGCTGTATCCCCGCCATGACTGGCCCGACAATCCGTTGGAGACCGAACCCACCGCGCGCGCCAAGCCAAGATAATCGCGCCCTATTTTCTCATCAGGCAGGGTTTCTGAGGAACAGCCGCTTTTTTCGACAGTTCATCAAGCCTTGCGCGATAGCCATCGATGATTTTTCTATTTACCTGCTTCCATAAGTATACTTTTGACTGTTTTGCCAACAGCACTTTAGTGGATAGATCTTTTTTAATATCTTTAGGACAATATCTGTTTTCGATAAACTCTTTTGCCAGCGACTCGAATCCGTTCACGAGACCACCGTATTGACGATCTATTTCATTCTTACTTTTCCGTAAATATTCAGACGACCCGCTCATCAATGCAAATTTGTCTGATTCTTTCTGTATATAGTCACGATCCAGGTAATATTTATACCTCAACTCCATTAACCACAATATACGCCGCATTTCACTCAACTTATGATCAAGAAAAAATGGTGCATTATCATAGATATTTCCCCTTTTCCATTTTATTTCAGCCGGAAAAGGCAACACGGCCTGCATCCATTACATATTATTCACGTTTCTGATCTGACTGCAGCACAACGACGTGCAGCCACTTCATTATCTATAGGCGGCAATGGCGATTTTTAAAATAGCTCTATGGATTTATATGCTGGCTGGACGCATTCTTACCGGCGAAATTGACTCAGGCTATCGTCTGGGGGGTTAAATGCCTGAACTGGGCGTCATAACCATCGACAATCTTTTTGTTCACATGCCTCCATAAATCATCCACTGTTTTTGTCGCCACGGGAATCATTGAGCGCAGCTTTTGCTTGGCCGGCTCCGGACAGGATTTATGCCCCATCACTTCCTTGGCAATATCCTCGAAGTCTTTCACCAGCTTAGCGTAATCACCATATACAAGCCCTCGGTGATGCTCGAGAAACTGGTGGCTTTTCATCCTCAACTCGAGCGTTGTACTAGCTTGTTGAATGTACTTACTAGACATATACCTATTATAGGCATTACTGACTATCGTCAGATTAGAAGTCAGCACCTCTATTTTCTTCACCAGGTCCTTTGGTTCTGTTATAAAGAACTCCCTTCGATTCAGAGTCAGTTCTTGCGGAAAAGGCATCGCCTTGGCTCGCTCATTACTTACTTGTTGACGTTGTTCTGGTTTCAGAATACTGCCGCGCTGAAGTCATTTCGCTGGAAGCCCGCCCATGATGAACCCGCCAAACCTCGGATCCAGGCCGAACGCCTCATGCAACCTCACCCACAACACCCCCTCGGCATGCTTGACCCCGCCCAAGACCTCTTTAAAATATTTTTCAGCCTGCCTGTCACAAACTTTTTTGCTTAGAATTGTGGCGATGCTACGCTCCACCGTGGTTACCAGCGAGGCGAAGACTTCGTGAAATTCGTCCACGTATATTCGATATTCTTTCTTTTTCGCCGTCAAATCCGCAGACGCGGAAAAGTCCAATGAGCAATATTCTTTATATAATAATTTATATTTACGATACAATTCCTTCAAAATTTCATCAAGGCCGCGAATAAACTTGAGCATCTCTGGTAAGATACACTGGTGAAGTCCGGCGGCTCTCCGGTCAATCTTCTTTGCCGGGTATAGATTCATCGTCGCATATCCCTTCGGCATTTACCAAAGACAGCTCCGCTGTCCAACTCTGCCTATGCGGAGGCGCTCTGTATGGTTGCTGCGTATGCTATATACGCGCGTATTACGGGATGCTTTAACGCGATAAACGAAGCCGATCAATAGGCCTAAGGGCATATAAACGCCCTCCTCAAGCCTCTTTGATCTGATCTTCAATAAGTTTCCACAAATTAAATGATGTCAAATCCGCCCTTCTGGGAAAGGTCAACATAGCGGCGATCCAATTTTATCAGCAAAAAGCAGTCTATGGAGATTATGCCAGACAATTTTCACTCGTATTACGGGTATTTATGAACAAGCTCATTTGTTTTTTTGATATCACCAAATATATACAGCTATTAATTGTATATGCGTTGCAGCAAGGAGGCGGCAGGGGACGCCATTACCAATGTCGCGTGGGTCTACGCCACGGGCGGAGAGAGCCTGTGAAAAATCGGACTCAGGCTCCCCTGAACACCGGCGCTTCAGGCCGGTGACTGCACTTCAGGATGGCCTAATTCCGCCCGCCCAACAGGCCGCGGGCGACCACCTGGGCCTGAATTTCGGCGGCGCCTTCGAAGATATTGAGGATGCGGGCGTCGCAGAGAATCCGACTGATCGGATATTCCTCGGCATAGCCGTTGCCGCCGTGGATCTGCAGGGCGTTGTCGGCATTGGCCCAAGCGACACGGGCGGCCAGCAGCTTGGCCATGCCGGCCTCGATGTCGCAGCGGCGATCGCTGTCCTTCTCGCGGGCGGCGAAATAGGTCATCTGGCGGGCGATCATGGTCTCCACCGCCATCCACGCCAATTTGCCGAAGACGCGCGGAAAGGCATAGAGCGGCTTGCCGAACTGGATCCGCTCCTTCGCATAGCGCATGCCGGTCTCCAGCGCGCTCTGGGCGACGCCGACGGCCCGCGCCGCGGTCTGCACGCGGGCCGATTCGAAGGTCGCCATCAGATGCTTGAAGCCCAGTCCCTCGACGCCGCCGAGAAGATTCCCGGCCGGCACCTCGAAGCCGTCGAAGCCCAGCTCGTATTCCTTCATGCCGCGATAGCCCAACACCTTGATCTCGCCGCCGCTCATGCCCTTGGCAGGAAACGGCTGCTCCACCGTACCCCGCGGCTTTTCGGCGAGGAACATGGACAATCCTTTCCAATCCTTGGTGGCCGGATTGGTGCGCGCCAGCAACGTCATCAGATCGGTGCGCGCCGCATGGGTAATCCAGGTCTTGTTGCCGGTGATCCGGTAGACGTCGCCGTCCAGTGCCGCCCGGGTGCGCAGGGATCCAAGGTCCGAACCGGTATTGGGTTCGGTGAACACCGCCGTCGGCAGAATCTCGCCCGAGGCCAGCTTGGGCAGATAATGCCTTTTCTGAGCCTCGGTGCCGCCCAGGCGGATCAGTTCGGCGGCGATTTCCGAGCGGGTGCCCAGCGAGCCGACGCCGATATAGGCCCGGGACAGTTCCTCGGTGACCACGCACATCGCCGTCTTGCCCATGCCGAGACCGCCGTATTCCTCGGGAATGGTCAGGCCGAAGACCCCCAGCTCGCTCATGGTTTCCACCACCGGCATGGGGATCAGCTCGTCCTTCAGATGCCAGTCATGGGCATAGGGCAGCACCTGCTCCTCGGCGAAGCGGCGGAACTGGTCACGCACCAGGTCGAGGGTCTCGTCGCCCAGCGCCAGTTCGCCGAAATGGTGGCCGTCCTCGATCAGCCGGGCGATGCGCGCCCGCACCGCTTCGGTGTTGCCTTCCGCCCGCAGTCGGGACACCTCGGCGGTCATCAGCTCGTGGCGTTCGGCGCTGGTGACGCCGAAATCGCCCAGGCGGACGATCTCGGTCTGACTCATGGCGATGCCGCCGAAGATCTGGCTGAGATATTCGCCGAAGCCGGCCTGCAGGATCAGCTGCTCCAGCTCTCCCAGTTTGCCGTCGGTCTGCAGCCGCTCGGCCCAGCCGAGCAACTGGACCAGCGCCTCGACATAGGTCGACAGCCAGGCAAAGCCGTGGGCGGAGAACTGATGGACCTCCAGCAGTTCTCCGTCGACGGTGCCGCCGGGGGCCACCATCTTCGCGACACCGGCGCGCGCCGCCAGCTGCACCCGCCGCGCGGCATCGGCGGCGCGGGCACATAACGGCAGCAAGTCGGCCAGCGGCAGGCCGGCGGTCGCAGCGATGGTCATCCCCGTCTCCTTCACCATCAATCTTCGATGCATTCCTCGATGGTGCGCCGGCCGGGTTTCTTGGCCTGCACCAGTACCGCCATGTTGCCGGGCTTATGTTCGTTGCGCAGCATCTTCATATGGGCGGTGGGGATTTCCTCCCACGGGAAGACCTCGGACATGCAGGGATCGATGCGCCGCTCGACCACCAGCTGGTTGGCCTGCGCCGACTGCAGCAGATTGGCGAAATGGCTGCCCTGGATGCGCTTCTGGCGCATCCACACGAAGCGGGCGTCGAAGGTCAGGTTGTAGCCGGTGGTACCGGCGCAGAAGACCACCATGCCGCCACGCTTGACCAGCATGCAGGAGACCGGGAAGGTCGCCTCCCCGGGATGTTCGAAGACGAAATCGACGTCGTTGCCCTTGCCGGTGATGTCCCACACCGCCTTGCCGAAGTCGCGCACCTTCTTCATATAGTCGGCGAACACCTTGGGATCGCCGTCGACATCCGGCAACTGGCCCCAGCAATCGAAATTCTTGCGGTTGATGACCCCGCGGGCCCCCAGATTCATGACGAATTCGCGCTTGTCCTCTTCCGAGATGACACCCACCGCATGGGCGCCCGACACCGCGATAAGCTGGATGGCCATCGATCCCAGACCGCCCGAGGCCCCCCATACCAGCACGTTCTGACTGGGCCGCAGGATATGCGGGCGATGGCCGAACAGCATGCGGTAGGCGGTGGCCAGGGTCAGCACATAGCAACCCGACTCCTCCCAGGTCAGATGCCGGGGACGTTCCATCACCTGCTGCGCCTGCACCCGGGTGAACTGGGCGAAAGAGCCGTCCGCCGTCTCATAGCCCCAGATACGCTGGCTGGGCGAGAACATCGGATCGCCGCCGTTGCATTCCTCGTCGTCGCCGTCGGTCTGGTTGCAATGCACCACCACCTCGTCGCCGACCTTCCAGCGCTTGACCTTGTTACCGATCTTCCAGACGATGCCCGAGCAGTCGGAACCGGCGACGTGATAAGGCGCCTTGTGATAGTCGAAGGGCGAAATCGGCTTGCCCAGGCAGGCCCAGACGCCGTTGTAGTTGACGCCGGCGGCCATCACCATGATCAGCACGTCATGGCTGTCGATTTCCGGCGTGTCGACCACTTCGCAGACCATGGCGGTGTTCGGCTGGCCATGCCGCTCCTTGCGGATGGCCCAGGCGTACATCTTCGCCGGCACATGCCCAAGCGGCGGAATCTCCCCGATCTCGTAAAGATCCTTGACCACCTGGTTGGGATGGCTGCCGGCCACCTGCGCCGTCTCACTCATGGTCCTCAACTCCTTCCTTTGCGGGAAACCACGCCGTTCCCGAGATGATGATATCCTTGCACCGGGCGGCCGATGCCGCCGGAAACTTTTAACGTTTTGTTTCTTCCTTCGCAATGCACAAAATGTTAGTTTGTTTCGCGAACCGGGGGGAATTGAGCAACTTTAATGCGAATGCGCCCTCAGTTTGTTGAAAAATCAGGTAGTTCAGAATCAAAATAAATTCGTCGAACCTGCCCAGGTGGAGTGTTCTATGACCAATGGACCGAGCGAAAAGACCGGACAACAAATACCAGCCCGCGAGAAACCGTGGATGTTCCGAACCTATTCGGGGCATTCCTCGGCAGTTGAGAGCAACCGGCTCTTTCGCACCAACTTGTCGCGCGGGCAAACCGGCCTGTCCATTGCTTTCGACCTGCCGACCCAGACCGGCTACGATTCTGATCATGTCCTGGCCCGCGGCGAGGTCGGCAAGGTCGGCGTACCGATCTGCCACCTGGGTGACATGGTTGCCCTGTTCGACGGCATCCCGCTCGACAAGATGAACACCTCGATGACCATCAACGCGCCGGCGGCCTGGCTGCTGTCGCTTTATGTCGCCGCCGCCGAGAAACAGGGCGCAGCGCGTTCGGCGCTGGCCGGGACGACGCAGAACGACATCATCAAGGAATACCTGTCGCGCGGTACCTATATCTTTCCGCCGGAGCCGTCCCTCAAGCTGACCACCGACGTCATCGCCTTCACCTACCGCGAAATTCCCAAATGGAACCCGATGAACGTCTGCTCCTACCACCTGCAGGAGGCCGGCGCCACGCCCGAGCAGGAACTGGCCTTCGCCCTGGCCACCGCCATTGCCGTGCTCGACCGGGTGCGCGCCTCCGGCCAGGTGCCGACCGCCGATTTTGCCGAGGTGGTGGGACGCATCAGCTTCTTCGTCAATGCCGGCATCCGCTTCGTCACCGAACTGTGCAAGATGCGGGCTTTCTGCGAGCTGTGGGACGAGATCTGCCGCGACCGCTACGGCATCGCCGACGAGAAGATGCGCCGCTTCCGTTACGGCGTTCAGGTGAACTCGCTGGGGCTCACCGAACAGCAGCCGGAAAACAACGTCTATCGCATCCTGCTGGAAATGCTGGCGGTGACGCTGTCGAAGAACGCCCGGGCCCGGGCCGTCCAGCTGCCGGCCTGGAACGAGGCTCTGGGCCTGCCCAGGCCCTGGGACCAGCAATGGTCGCTGCGCCTGCAGCAGATCGTCGCCTATGAGACCGACCTGCTGGACTATGGCGACATCTTCGACGGCTCGACGGAAATCGCCGCCAAGGTCGCCATGCTGAAGGCCCAGGCGCAGGAGGAACTGGCCCGCATCGACGCCATGGGCGGCGCGGTGGCCGCCATCGAGGCCAGCTACATGAAGCAGAAGCTGGTGGAATCCAACAGCCGCCGCCTCGCCGCCATCGAATCCGGCGAACAGGTGGTGGTCGGCGTCAACAAGTTCACCGACGCCGCCCCCAGCCCCCTGACCGCCGGCGACGGCAGCATCCTGTCGGTGGATGCCCGGGCCGAGGCCGAACAGATCGCCCGCCTCCAGGCCTGGCGGGACTCCCGCTCGGCCAAGACGGCGGCGGCGGCCCTCGAGACATTGAAGTCCGCCGCCCGCGACGGACAAAATATTATGGAGCCGTCCATCGCCTGCGCCCATGCCGGCGTCACCGGCGGCGAATGGGCCGGCGCGCTGCGCGACATCTTCGGCGAATTCCGCGCCCCCACCGGTGTCGGCCGGGCTGCCGGCCAGACCTCCGGCGGCAAGATGAAGGCGGTGCAGGAGAAGGTCGAACAGGTCAGCGCCGTCCTCGGCCGCCGGGTCAAGATCCTGGTCGGCAAGCCCGGCCTCGACGGCCACTCCAACGGCGCCGAGCAGATCGCCCTCAAGGCGCGCGACGTCGGCTTCGAGGTCGTCTACGACGGCATCCGCAGCACGCCCGAGCGCCTGGTCGCCAGCGCGCTCGAGGAAGGCGTGCACCTCGTCGGCCTCTCGATCCTCAGCGGCAGCCACCTCGAGCTCGTCCCCGAGATCCTCGAGCGCATGAAGCAGGCGGGCCTCGGCGC
>DUZF01000286.1 GCA_013349665.1 Rhodospirillaceae bacterium
GCGCGGCCTGAAATGAGCTCTTTCGGCCAGCGCATCAACAAATTCAGGCAATGGGGGCGCCGCGTCGGTCTGGCCCGCAAACTGGCGGTGGCGCTGACCCTGGCGGTGATCGTTTCGGTGATGGCCACCTTCGCGGCGCTGACCCGCTCGGGGCCTCTGGGGCCCGATCCGCACACGGTTCTGTCGCTGCTGACCCTGGACATGGTGCTGCTGCTGCTGCTGGCCGCCATGGTGATACGGCAGTTGGCGCATGTCTGGGTGGAACGCCGCACCGGGGCCGCCGGCGCCCGGCTGCATGTCCGCATCGTGGTGATGTTCAGCGCCGTGGCGGTGACCCCGGCCATCCTGGTGGCGCTGTTTTCCGCCCTGGTCATCAATTACGGCGTCGAGCAATGGTTCAACGCCCGCGTCAGCACTGCCATCGACGAATCCCAGGCGGTGGCCAAGGCCTATATGGAGGAACACCAGCAGGTCATCGGCGGCGATGCGCTGGCCATGGCCAACGATATCAACCGGGGCGGTCCGGCCCTGCTCAGCAGCCCCAACTGGCTGACCCAGATGGTCGGCACCCAGGCGGCGGTGCGGGCGCTGACCGAAGCCATCGTCTTCAACACCTCCGGCCAGGTCCTGGCCCGCGCCGGGATGGCGTTTTCCATGGAACTGTCGATCGACCGCATTCCCAAATGGGCCTTCGACCGCGCCGCCGCCGGGGAAGTGGCGGTACTGACCAATCCCGGCGACGAGCGGGTGCGCGCTTTGGTGCGTCTGGAAAGCGGGCTGACCGACACCTATCTGTTCGTCGGCCGCTTCGTCGACCGCAAGGTGATTGACCATCTCGAGCGCACCAACCGCGCGGTGGCCGAGTATCAACGCCTGGAGGGCACCCGCTCAGGGCTCGAAATCACCTTCCTGGCCATCTATGCGGTGGTCGCCCTGTTGCTGCTGCTGGCGGCCATCTGGGTGGGGCTCAGCCTTGCCACCGAACTGGCCACCCCCATCGTCCAGTTGATCGATGCCGCCGAACGGGTGCGTGCCGGCGATCTGTCGGCCCGCGTCGAGGACCAGGGCGCCACCGACGAACTGGGCTCGCTGTCCCGGGCCTTCAATCGCATGACCAGCCAGCTCGACGGCCAGCGCCGCGACCTGGTGGAGGCCAATCGCGAGCTGGACGAACGGCGGCGGTTCACCGAAACCGTGCTGGCCGGCGTCTCGGCCGGGGTCATCGGGCTTGACCGCGACGGTCGCATCGAGCTGCCCAACCGCTCCGCTTTGGAATATCTCTCCACCACGCCGGCGGCGATGATCGGCCGGCCGCTGGCCGAGGTGGTGCCGGAGATGGCCGAATTGTTCGAAACGGTGCAGCGGCGTCCCGATCGCTCGGTCCAGGACGAACTGAAACTGCGCCGGCAGGGCCGCAATCTCGAACTGATGGTGCGGATTGTCGCCGAACAGGCGGAAAGCGAGGTCACCGGCTATGTGGTGACCATCGACGACGTCACCGACCTGCTGTCGGCCCAGCGCAAGGCGGCCTGGGCCGACGTGGCGCGACGCATCGCCCATGAGATCAAGAATCCGCTGACGCCGATCCAGTTGTCGGCCGAGCGGCTGAAGCGGAAATATCTCAAACAGATCACCGAAGAGCCGCAGACCTTCGTCGACTGCACCGACACCATCATCCGCCAGGTCGGCGACATCGGCCGCATGGTCGACGAGTTCTCGGCCTTCGCCCGCATGCCGGCGCCGGTGATGAAGAAGGTCGACCTTCTGGAAGTGGTGCGCCAGGCGGTCTTCGTCGCCCGCACCGCCTTTCCCGGGGTCGACTTCGACACCACCGCCGGCGAGGCAGAGATGAAATTTCCCTGCGACGGCCGGCAGATCGGCCAGGCCCTGACCAATCTGCTGAAAAACGCCGCCGAGGCGATAGAGGGCAGGGAGGGCGGAGACCTGCCGAAAGGCCGCGTCACCGTTACCCTGGGACGTAACGACGAGGAGGTTTCCATCGCCGTCGCCGACAACGGCCGGGGGCTGCCGGCCGACCTGCGCGAGCGGTTGACCGAACCCTATGTGACGACGCGGGCCAAGGGAACCGGATTGGGCCTTGCCATCGTGAAGAAAATCATGGAAGACCATGGCGGTGACCTGGCGTTGGACGACCTTGAAGGGGCGGGCGCCCGGGCCACTTTGATCTTTCGCGTATTGCCGGAGAAGACCCGGATGACCGCGGCATTACGGTAGCCATCGATGGCCCATGACATCCTCATCGTCGACGACGAATCCGATATCCGTTTGCTGACCAGCGGCATTCTGACCGACGAAGGCTATCAGACCCGTCAGGCCGCCGACAGCGACGCCGCCATCGAGGCGGTGCGGGCGCGCCGTCCCAGTCTGGTGCTGCTCGACATCTGGCTGCAGGGCAGCCGTCTGGATGGTCTCGGCATCCTGGCCGAGATCCGCCGCGAACATCCCAGCGTGCCGGTGGTGATGATGAGCGGCCACGGCACCATCGAGACCGCCGTCTCGGCCATCAAAGAGGGCGCCTACGAATTCATTGAAAAGCCGTTCCAGGCCGACCGGCTGCTGCTGGTGGTCCAGCGGGCCATCGAATCGGCCCGCCTGCGGCGCGAAATCGAGGATCTCAAGCTGCGCTCGGGCGGCGACGAGGAACTGCTGGGGGTTTCAGCGGCGATCATCCAGCTGCGCCAGGCCATCGAGCGCGTGGCGCCCACCGGCTCGCGGGTCCTGGTCACCGGTCCGGCCGGGGTCGGCAAGGAGGTGGTGGCCCGTCTGCTGCACCGCTCGTCGAAACGCGCCTCCGGACCGTTTGTCGTCATCAATTGCGCCGCCATGCATCCCGAGCGGATGGAGGCCGAGCTGTTCGGCGTCGAACAGACGGCCGACGGCAGCCGCAAGATCGGCACCTTCGAACAGGCCCATGGCGGCACCCTGGTGCTGGATGAAGTGGCCGACATGCCCATCGAAACCCAGGGCAAGATCGTCCGCATCCTGCAGGAGCAGACTTTCGACCGCATCGGCGGCGGCAAGAGGGTCGAGGTCGATGTGCGGGTGATGGCCATCACCAACCGCGACCTGGCCGGCGAAATCGCCGCCGGCCGCTTCCGCGAAGACCTGTTCTACCGCCTCAACGTGGTGCCGCTCAGGATGCCGGCGGTGCGCGAACGGCGCGAGGATATTCCGGTTCTGGCTCGCCATTTCATGCAGCGCGCGGCGCAGACCGCCGGCCTGCCGGTGCGTCCGCTGGGCGAGGACGCGGTGGCGGCGCTGCAGGCCTATGACTGGCCGGGCAATGTCCGCCAGCTGCGCAATGTGATGGATTGGCTGCTGATCATGACCGGCGGCGATCCCCGCGAAGCCATCCGCGCCGACATGCTGCCGCCCGAGATCGGCGCCATCACCCCGAGCGTCCTGCGTTGGGAAAAATCCAGCGAGATCATGACTTTGCCGCTCAGGGATGCCCGCGAGGTATTCGAGCGGGAATATCTGCTGGCACAGGTGACCCGCTTCGGCGGCAATATTTCGCGCACCTCCGCCTTCGTCGGCATGGAGCGCTCGGCGCTGCACCGCAAGCTGAAGCTTCTCGGCGTCAATACGGACGAAAAGGGTCGGGGATGAAAGTCATTGTCTGCGGAGCTGGCCAGGTCGGCTTCAACATCGCCCGCTATCTGGCCAAGGAAAACAACGACGTCACCATCATCGACCAGCGCCCGGAACTGATCCGCAAGATCAGCGACACCCTGGACGTGCGCTGCCTGCTGGGTCACGCCTCGCTGCCGCCGGTACTGGAGCAGGCGGGCGCCGCCGACGCCGACATGATCATCGCCGTCACCGCCGCCGACGAGGTCAATATGGTGGCCTGCCAGGTGGCCCGCTCGTTGTTCAATGTTCCTACCACCATCGCCCGGGTCCGCCAGCAGAGCTATCTGCAGCCCATCTGGTCCAACCTGTTCAGCCGCGACAAGCTGCCCATCGACGTCATCATTTCCCCGGAAATCGAGGTAGCCCGCGCCATCACCCGCCTGTTGCAGGTGCCGGGCGCCCTGGACGTGATTCCCCTGGCCGGCGACAAGGTGCGGCTGATCGGCGTGCGCTGCCACGAGGACACGCCGCTGGTCAACACCCCGCTCCGCCAGCTGACGGCGCTGTTTCCCGACCTCAACATCGTCGTCATCGGCATTGTCCGCCAGGGCAAGGCCATCGTTCCCAGTCCCGAGGACCGCATGCTGCCGGGCGATGAGGTGATGTTCGTCGCCGACACCCAGCATGTGTCGCGGGCGATGACCGCCTTCGGCCATGAGGAGCCGGAGGCCCGGCGCATCGTCATCTTCGGCGGCGGCAATATCGGGCGCTTCCTCGCCCAGCTGATCGAGGACAACCCGTCGGGGATCGGCCCCAAGCTGATCGAAATGGATCGCGAACGGGCGGAGGAGGCGGCCAAGACCCTCAGCAACACCTCGGTGCTGCATGGCGACGTCCTTGATTCGGCAATACTCGACGAGGCCGATGTCGCCACCGCCGATACGGTGGTGGCGGTGACCAATGACGACGAGACCAACATCCTCTCCGCCCTGCTGGCCAAGCGCCTGGGGGCGAAGCGGGTGATGGCCCTGATCAACAAGACCGATTACCAGCTGCTGATGAGCACGCTCGGCATCGATGTGGTGGTGTCGCCGCGCGCCATTACCGTCTCCAAGATCCTCCATTACGTCCGGCGCGGTCGCGTCCATGCCGCCCATTCTCTGCATGAGGGCTTCGGCGAACTGATGGAGGCGGACGCCATGGAAACCTCGCCGCTGGTCGGCAAGCCGTTGAAGGAAATCAAGCTTCCCGGCGGCGTGCTGGTCGGCGCGGTGGTCCGCGACGGAAAGGTCATCAATCCACGCGGCAGCACGGTGGTCCAGGCCAATGACCGGGTGGTGATGTTCGCCCCCGCCGATGCGGTGAAGAAGGTCGAGAAACTGTTTTCCGTGAGCTTGGAGTTCTTCTGAGGATGTCGCGGATCGCCTATGTCAACGGCCGTTTTCTTCCCTTCGGCCAGGCCTTGGTGCATATCGAAGACCGTGGTTACCAGTTCGCCGACGGCGTTTACGAAGTGATGGCCCTGGCGGGGGGGCGCATCCTCGACGAGGTCCGCCATCTCGACCGGCTGGACCGCTCGCTGGCCGAACTGGCCATCGCCTGGCCGATGTCGCGCCGCGCTCTGGCGCTGGTGATGCGCCGCCTGATCGAATGCAACCGGCTGCGTAACGGTCTGCTCTATCTGCAGGTGACCCGCGGCGTTGCCCGGCGCGACCATGCCTTTCCACCGCATATCCGTCCGTCGCTGACGATGACGGTGCGCAATGCCAGGACCAGCTCGGCGGCGTTGGCCGAAACCGGCGTCAGGATCATCACTTTGCCCGACATCCGCTGGCGTCGTTGCGACATCAAATCGATCGCCCTGTTGCCCAATGTTTTGGGAAAGCAGGCGGCCCGCCTGGCCGGCGTCCATGAGGCCTGGATGGTCGACGGCGACGGCCTGATCACCGAGGGGACCTCGACCAATGCCTGGATGGTCACCGGAGACGGCAAACTGGTCACCCGCCAGGCCGATACCAGCATTCTCAACGGCGTCACCCGCATGACCGTGCTCGATCTCGCCCGCTCCCTGGGGCTGGAGGTCGCCGAACGACCGTTCGGCGTTGCCGAGGCCAAGGCGGCGGCGGAAATCTTCCTCACCAGCACCACCAGCTATGTGTTGCCGGTGGTGGCCATCGACGGCCACAGCATCGGCGACGGCCGGCCCGGTCCGCTGACCCTCAGGCTGCGCCGGGCCTATATCGAGAGGATGGGTTTATGATGCCGACCACGGCACCGGCGGCGCTGATCTTCGACTGGGACAACACCCTCGTCGATTCCTGGGGCTGCATCCAGGCGGCGATGAACGTCACTTTGACCAGGATGGGGCATGCCCCCTGGGATCTCGACGAGATCAAGGGACGGGTGGCGCTGTCGTTGCGCGATTCCTTTCCCGTCCTGTTCGGCGAGCGTTGGCCGGAGGCGCGGGACATCTTCTACAAGGCCTATTCCGACATCCATCTGCAGTATCTGGCGCCGCTGCCGGGCATCGAGACGATGCTCGGCCGGTTGGCCGAGCTGGGCCTGAAGATGGCGGTGGTCAGCAACAAGAACGGCGGCTATCTGCGCGAGGAGGCCCAGCATCTGGGGTGGCAGCGCTGGTTCACCAGTCTGGTGGGGGCGACCGACGCCGCCGCCGACAAACCGTCACCGGCGCCGGTGCAGCTTACCCTCGAGCGCCTGGGACTTGCCGAGCCAAAGGATATCTGGTTCGTCGGCGACGCCGCCGTGGACATGGAATGCGCCGCCAATTCCGGCTGTATCGGGGTGCTGCTGCGCGGCGACCCGTGGCGCGACGGCGAATTCGAGCGCTTTCCACCCCGACTGCATTTCAACCTTAGTTCGCAACTGTCTGATCTTGTCGAAGAACTATTGGTTCCCATATCCCAAATTTGATGCTAACGAATCAGTATCAGGGGCAAGCCAGTCTGGCCTCGGCCAGGGAAATAAGAAAATGAGCCAAGCCATGACATCCGAAAAAAACCAAAATGTTCAGGATGTGTTCCTAAACTACATCCGCAAAAATAAGACGCCGGTTACAGTTTTCCTCGTTAACGGGGTAAAACTACAGGGCATTGTAACCTGGTTTGACAACTTCTCGGTGTTGTTAAGGCGAGATGGGCATACCCAGCTTGTCTACAAGCACGCTATTTCAACTGTCATGCCGGGTGGTCCCATCAGCCTGTTTGAACCGGGCGAAAAAGGGACGTCCGAGGAGTAGCAGCCTGTCCAGCGCCGTCGTCGTCCATCCCTTTGCCCGCAGCGGCAGCAATCGGGATCCCGAGGCGCGCCTGGAGGAGGCCGTGGGCCTGGCCGCCGCCATCGATCTCAAGGTCGCCGAGGCGGTGGCCGTGCCGCTGGCCAAGCCGCGGCCGTCGACCCTCCTGGGGTCGGGAACGGTGACCCGTCTTGGCGAGATGATCAAGGGGCATGAGGCGGCGGTGGTCATCGTCGACGCTCATCTGTCGCCGGTACAGCAACGCAATCTCGAACGGGCCTGGGAAACCAAGGTTATCGACCGTACCGGGCTGATCCTGGAGATTTTCGGCGCCCGCGCCCGCACCCGCGAAGGCCGGTTGCAGGTCGAACTGGCGGCGCTGTCCTATCAGCGGTCCCGCCTGGTGCGCAGCTGGACCCATCTGGAACGCCAGCGCGGCGGCTTCGGTTTCATGGGCGGCCCCGGCGAAACCCAGATCGAGGCCGATCGACGGCAGATCGGCGACCGCATCATCCGCCTGAAAAAGGAACTCGACGAGGTCAAGCGGACCCGCGACCTGCATCGCCAGGCGCGCCGGCGCGTGCCCTATCCCATCGTCGCCCTGGTGGGTTACACCAATGCCGGCAAATCGACCCTGTTCAACGCCCTGACCCGTTCCGAGGTCTATGTCCAGGACCAGCTGTTCGCCACCCTCGACCCCACCATGCGAATCCTCAAGCTGCCGTCGGGGCGGCCGGTGATCCTGTCGGATACCGTCGGTTTCGTCTCCGATCTGCCGCATGAGCTGGTGGCCGCCTTCCGCGCCACCCTGGAGGAGGTCCTGGAGGCCGATATCATCGTCCATGTGCGCGACGCCGCCCATCCGGCCACCGATGCCCAATGCGCCGATGTGGAAACGGTACTGCGTGAGCTGGGGGTCGCCGACGAGGTGGAGCGTGGCCTGCTGGAGGTGTTGAACAAGATCGACCTGCTTTCCCCCGAGGACAGCCGCGAACTGCTCAACCAGGCGGCAAGAAACGGCCGGCAGCTGCCGGTCTCGGCCCTCACCGGGGCCGGGCTGGGCGAACTTCGCGCCCATCTCGACCGCCTGCTGGCCGCCGGCCGCGACACCGTGACGGTGGATCTGCCGCTATCGGACGGCGCCGGCATCGCCTGGATCTACCGCCATGGCGAGGTGGTCAGCCGCAGCGACGACGAGGTCCAGGCCCATCTGGTGGTGCGGCTCGACGCCGCCGATGCCGCCCGCCTGCGGGAGCGAGGCGGCAATGGTTGACGCCGACGCGGTCGCCCGCATCATCCGCGAGGTGGCGCAAGAGGTCATCCTGCCGCGCTTCCGTCGCCTGGCGGCCGACGACATCCGCGAAAAGAAGGGGCCCAACGACCTGGTGACCATCGCCGACACCGAGGCCGAGCATCTGCTCACCGGCCGGCTGACCGGCCTGCTGGCGTCGTCGACGGTGGTCGGCGAGGAAGGTGTGGCCGCCGATGCGGCGGTACTCGATCGCCTGGCCGGCGACGGCCCGGTATGGATCATCGACCCGGTCGACGGCACCCTCAATTTCGCCAAGGGACGGCCCTGTTTCGGCGTCATCGTCGCCCTGGTGGTGGACGGGGTCACCCGGCAGGGATGGATCCATGATCCCCTGGCCGATCATACGGCCATCGCCGAAACCGGACAGGGTGCCTGGATCGGCTCGCGACGCCTGATCGTCGCCGAACCGCCGCCGCTCCACGCCATGCGCGGTTCGGCCGGCTGGCGGCGCCATGACCGCCTGACCGCCGGCGTCGGCAAACTGGTCAACCAGGGCAGTGCCGCCCATGATTATCTCGATTTGCTGGATACAAGGCTGGATTTCGCCTTTTTCCGGCAGCTCAATCCCTGGGACCATGCGGCCGGGGTCCTGATGCACCAGGAGGCGGGCGGCCACAGCGCCATGCTGGACGGCAGCCCCTACCGGCCGCGGCCGGGCGGCCCGGGACTGTTGCTGGCGCCTTCGGGCGACAGTTGGCAGGCTTTGGCGGCCCTGTTGGGGTAGGGCAGTTGATTTTAAGAACTTATCCTTCAGTGGGACCGGCGTCCCTGCCGGTCTTTGGCGCAAAGAGCCGGAACACTGGGTAATCGCCCGATCCGTACACCGGCAGGGACGCCGGTGCCACTGAGCCGTCTCTGGGTGTGAAAGGAAATTCATGAACAGCGCATCCGACGAGGAAGTTGCCCGTTTCGAGCGGTTGGCGGCGGCATGGCGCGACCCCGTCGGGCCGATGCGGACCTTGCATGTCATCAACCCCTTCCGCGCCAGATGGATCGCCGACATCGTCGCTGCCCATCACCCCGGCGGCTCTCTGGCCGGGCTGGCCGCCGTCGATATCGGCTGCGCCGCCGG
>DUZF01000159.1 GCA_013349665.1 Rhodospirillaceae bacterium
AAGCGGTCGAGGATGACCTGAGTGCAGCCCAGCATCATGTAGGTGACGGCCATGAACACCGCCCCCATGTGATAGAGCGGCGTCGCCACCAGATTGATATCGTCGCCCCGGCTGGCATCGGCGATGGCCTGATTGTAGCCATTGGCTTCCAGATTGCGGTGCGACACCACGGCGCCCTTCGGCAGGCCGGTGGTGCCGCTGGTGAAGAAGATGGCGAAGGGATCGTTTTCCCCGCCCGCCGCCTCCACCACCGTCGCCGGTTGTGCCGCCAGGGCGGTTTCATAGCTGCCGGCGGCGCCGTCCACCAGCCATCGCCGGGTGAGTCCGGGCAGCAGGCCCTCAAGCGCCGTCGCCGTCGCCAGATAATCGGCCCCGACCACCAGCAATTGCGGCTCCGCGCTTGCCAGGATGGCGGCGGTTTCCTTGGGCGTCAGGCGGTAGTTGACCGGCACGGCGATCATGCCGGCCCGCGAGATCCCCATATAAAGCTCGATAAACTCGCGACAATTGGGCAGCAGGATCGCCACCCGGTCGCCGCGGCGCAGCCCAGCCGCGGCCAAAGCGCCGGCCACTTTGTCTACGCGAGTGTCAAGTCCGCTCCAGGTGAGAATGCCGGCGCGGCTGACCACCGCCTTCTTTTGCGGGAAGCGCCGGGCATTGCGGCGTATGATCGCATCCAGTGTCCAACCTTGGAAATCAGCCATTTCGTCCCCCTGCATGGTCCCTTGAAATTAGGATGCTCCGCCGACAAGTGCAAATGATTGATCATATCTTACACATGTGTAAAACTTCTGCCACCGAAGCCTTTGGGAAGATAAATCCGTGAGCCAAAAGCCACCACTCAGCAGTGCAGCCGGGATCGCCATCAAGGAGACCTACGGCCCAGACGATATTACCGGATTTGACGCCGGTCGGGATCTCGGCGCCAGCGCCGGGGAATTCCCCTTCACCCGCGGCCCCTATCCGGGCATGTACCGTGAGCGCGTCTGGACCCGGCGCTTCCAGGTAGGCTTTGGCTCGCCCGGGGAAAGCAACGAGCGCATCAAATATCTTGTCGAGAACGGCGCCAACGGCTTCGTCATCACCATCGACCTGCCGACCTCCTATGGCTTCGATTCCGACGACCCCATCGCCCAGGGCGAAGTCGGCGTCACCGGGGTGGCGATCAGCACCCTCGAGGACATGGAGACCCTGTATGACGGCTTTTCGCCCGATTCGGTGTCCTATGCGCTGTCGATCCGGCCGCCGGTCTCGGCGGTGACCCTGGCCATGCTGGCCAGCGTCGCCGAAAAGAAGGGCATCGCGCTGGACAAGGTGATCGGTACCCAGCAGAACGACCCGTTCTACCAGATGAGCGGTGGGCCGCTGCAGACCGTCACCCAGTTCTTCCCGCTCGACGGAACCCTGCGCCTGTGCGCCGACAACATCGAATTCATTTCGACCCGCATGCCGCGGCTCAACTGGATGGTGACCAACGGCTACAATTTGCGGGAAACCGGGGTCAACGCCATCCAGGACGGGGCCTTCACCCTCGGCCATGCCTTCAATGTCTTCAAGATGGCCAAGGACCGCGGGCTCGACGTCAATGTCTTCGCGCGGCGCGCCTCGTTCTTCCTCAGCTGCTCGATCGATTTCTTCGAGGAGATCGCCAAGTTCCGCGCCATGCGGCGGATCTACGCCCATACCATGCGCGAGGTTTTCGGCGCCACCAATCCGGAATGCTGGCGCATGCGCTTCTCGGTGCAGTCGGCCGGCAATACGCTGACCACCCAGCAACCCGAGGTCAATGTCGTCCGCGCCGGCGTCGAGGCACTGGCGGCGGCACTGGGCGGCGCCCAGTCGATCCATCTGTGTTCCTATGACGAAGGCCACGGCCTGCCCACCGAAGCGTCGTCGCGGATGGCGCTCCGGACCCAACAGGTGATCGCCTATGAAACCGGGATCACCCGCACCGTCGATCCCTTGGGCGGCTCTTATTTCGTCGAAAACCTGACCAATCAGATGGAACAGGCGATCCGCGCCAAACTGGCGGAAATCGACGGTCTCGGCGGCATGTTCGAGGCCATCCGCCATGGCTGGCTGGAAAATCAGATCAACCAGGCCCGCTATCAGTACCAGGCGGATGTCGATTCGGGACGCCGCCCGCTGGTCGGCGTCAATGTCTTCCAGATCCCGCAGTCCGAGGAACTTCCCATCGAGATCCACAAGATCAAGGCCGATGAATGGGGGACCAAGCGCAGCGAATACCTGAAACAATGGCGCCAGCGTCGCGACGCCGTCAAATGGGCCGAGGCCATGGCCCATATCGAGACCGCCTGGCGGGAAGGCACCAATATGGTGCCGGCATTGATGAACGCCGTGCAGAACGGGGTGACCATGGGCGAATGCAACGAGGCCATGCGCCAGGCCCAGAAATGGTCGTTCCGGTAAGGGAGAGAAGAACATGACAAAACGTCACCGCATCGTTCTGGCCAAGATGGGCCTCGACTGCCATGACACCGGCATCGTCATTGTCGCCCAATTACTGCGCGACCACGGTTTCGAAGTCATCTATCTGGGTCTGCACAACTCCGCCGACGCCGTGGTCAAAGCGGCTTTGCAGGAAAACGCCGACGCCATCGGCATCAGTTTCCTCTCCGGCCAGCATATGACCCAGGTCCGCCTGCTGATCGAGGCCATGGCCCGGCAACGCATGCAGGTTCCGGTGTTCTGCGGCGGCGTGGTCCCCCGCGAAGATGCCGCCGAACTGCAGAAGATGGGGGTCGCCGAGGTGTTCTTCCCCGGCACCCTCGGCCCCGAGGTGGTGGCGCGGGTGTCCGGCGTTCTGGACCGCGGCCGCGCCGCGTGAACCTGGTCGACGACCTGACCGCCGGCGACCGCCGGGCCCTGGCCCGGGCCATCTCGGCAGTGGAGGACGGCGGCCCCGAGGCGGCGGCGGTTCTCGCCGAACTGCAATCGCGGGTGGGAAAGGCGGCGGTGATCGGCTTCACCGGTCCGCCGGGGGCCGGCAAGTCGACCCTCATCAGCGCCTATATCACCCATCTGCGGCGGGCCGGACGGAGCGTCGGCGTCATCGCCGTCGATCCGTCGAGCCCGCTCACCGGCGGCGCCGTTCTCGGCGACCGCGCGCGCATGGCCTCCCATATCGACGATGACGGCGTTTTCATCCGCTCGTTGGCCGCCCGCGGTCATCTCGGTGGGCTGTCGGCGGCGGCGCCCTTCGTCGTCGACCTGATGGACGCCGCCGGCTTTGATGTGGTGATCATCGAGACGGTGGGAACCGGGCAATCGGAGGTGGAAATCGCCGGCCTGGCCGGGATCACCGTGGTGGTCTTCGCCCCCGGGCTGGGCGATCACCTTCAGGCGATCAAGGCCGGGATCATGGAAATAGCCACCGTACTGGTGGTCAACAAGGGCGATTCACCCCTCGCCGCCGCCACCGCCGCCCATCTCTATGCCGCGCTTCACCTCAATGCCGGCGGTCATCGCGAGGTTCCCATCGTCACCACCACCGCCACCACCGGCGACGGGGTCGGCGACCTGGCCGAGACCATTGCCGGGCTGCTGTCGGTGCGACCGCCCAGCCCCGCCGACGCCCCTCGGCGCCTGCGCCGCATGCTGGCGGCGCTGGCCGCCGAAAACCTGAAGGAAAAGCTGTTGCGGGGAACCAACCCAGAGATCGACAGCATCTGCGATGAGGTCCGCGGCGGCAGATTGGGTCTGGCGGAGGCGCTGCGGCAGCTGGCCCGGATCGCTTGAACACGGACGGACGCCGACATCCACGGACCGGCCTTACAGAATAACCCGCCTTACCTCGACACGAGGCTTGCCAAAATTGAACAGAAGGCCGACCGGCAACCCGCTGGCCCTCAGGTAATTGATGACTTGTGCCGCATGCGCGGCACAAAGAGCCTCGACCACCTTCAATTCCACAATAACGATATCGTTGACGACGATATCAGCAACATATCGGCCGACTTGCTCCCCTCTATAAAACACCGGGAAGCACTTTTCTTTTGTGGCGCTCATGCCACCGGCCGCCAGCTCCAAACACAGAGAATTCTTGTACACCGCTTCCAGAAAGCCATGCCCGAGGGCATGGCAGACGACGAAAGCGCCGCCGATTATCTTCTCCGTTAATCTGTCGAGGGAGGGATCAATCGCCGCTCGCATGTTCCGGCCCGTCCGTGGTTGTCGGTGTCCGTCCGTGTTACCACAGGACACCGGGCACCCGGAGTGCGGGAATTACATTAAGCTTGCCTCTTCCAGAAGAACGTCCTGCACGGCGAGCCGGTGACCTTCCCGTCGGCGTCGAATTCGCCGAACTGGGTGGACATGATGGGGTTCCCCCATTCCTTGGGCATGGAGTTGAACCACAACTCGGTGTGCCCGCAATAATACGGCACCCCGGTCTTGCCGAAGGTCCAGGGATAGGGCTTCTTGCTGACCCCGTGATTGAGCGGGTGGCGGCTGTCGCCTTCCAGTTTGCCTTCCATCATCAGACGCTGGCCGCTGGGGCAGTAGTCGAGGAGGAAGGTGATCTTCTCGTCATCTTCTTCGACGCGGAAATCATAACCGTGCGAGCGCAGGAACATCGCGTAGAGACCGGCCAGTGGCTCGGCGCCGGCGGCGGCGGCGGCCTCGAAGACCGGCTTCCACAGGCGTTCGCCAAGATAACGCCAAGCCTTTTCCACCGCCTCCTCGCCCAATTCCTGGGCAATGAAGTCGCAGAACACTGCGCTCATATCGCCGTAAAAGTCATGAATCGGACGGCCTTCCGCCCAGATCTCACCGACACCGCGGATAGCGTCGTCGATCCGTCCCTCACGGATGGCGGCGATGGTATTGTCCCTGGCGGTGGTGATCCAGTCCTGACGTTTGGCGTCCATTCCATTCCCCTGTCGCTGCCTAATTATTTTACTTCTATATAATTCACCGCCGCTCGACAACACAGCTTCAGAGGAGCCAGCCCCTGTCCGGGCATGACCTTTGGTTGCCCGGGATCGGCGCGGTTTCCCTTGCATAACCCGGCCGACCGCTTTAAGTGTCAAGAATATCGGGGTTATTTGCCGGATGGACGATGACCGAGTCTGAAAAGCCCAGCGACGGGATATTGGCGTTAAGGGTGTGGCTGGCGCTGTTCTCCAGCGTCAAGGAAATCGAGAGCGTCGTGCAGAAGAACCTGCGGGGCGCATTTTCTTCGACCCTGCCGAGATTCGATCTACTGGCGCAGCTTTACCGGCACTCCGAGGGCCTGACCATGGGGGAATTGTCCAACCGGCTGATGGTGACCAACGGCAACGTGACCGGACTGATCGGCCGGCTGGTCGGCGAAGGTTTGGTGGACCGCACCGTCGACTCCGAGGACCGGCGGATCCAGAGGGTCAAACTCAGCGATAAGGGCCGCCAGCTGTTCGACAGCATGGCGCCCGCCAATCAGGTCTGGATCGGCCAGGCGATGGCCGGCATGTCCGAACGCGATCTTCAGCAACTGCACAAACTGCTGCTCAAGCTGAAGGCGTCGACCAAGGAATTCGCTCCGGAGTTCCCCCCCGGCGACAGTTAATTTTCCTATGATTGTTGTTCGTGGTCGAAGGCGGCGTCGGGCGCGGCTATACTTGCTGGTCCTGATTTTCGGAGAGCCGCTTTGACCAAGGAAACCCCGTTGCAGGTCGCCGTCGTCCCGGTGACCCCCTTTCAACAGAACTGTTCACTGGTCTGGTGCACCGAAACCATGCGGGGCGCCGTCATCGATCCCGGCGGCGACATCGATCGGCTGGAGCAGGCGGCAAGCCAACATGGGGTGACACTGGAAAAGATCCTGGTCACCCATGGCCATCTCGACCATGCCGGCGGCGCCGCCGATCTTGCCGAAAAATTGGGACTGCCCATTGAAGGGCCGGAACGCGAGGACAGCTTCTGGATCGACCGCATCGCCGATGAAGGACAGAAATACGGCATGTCGCATTGCCGGTCGTTTTCCCCCGACCGCTGGCTCGTCGACGGCGACAAGGTCACCGTCGGCCGGCAGACCTTTGACGTCCTTCACTGCCCCGGCCATACTCCCGGCCATGTGGTGTTCTTCCATGCCGGCATGAAGCTGGCCTTCGTCGGCGACGTCCTGTTCCAGGGTTCGATCGGCCGCACCGATTTTCCCCGCGGCAACCTCGATACCCTGATCCGCTCGATCACCGGCAAATTGTGGCCGCTGGGCGACGACGTCACCTTCGTTCCCGGCCATGGCCCGGCCTCCACCTTCGGCGACGAACGGCGCCACAACCCTTATGTCGGCGACAGAGCGTTGAGGACCGAGGCATGAGCAAACCAGACCAGGACGAGGCGGCGACCAGGCGGTTTACCGCCGAGATTACCGAACTGGCCGAAAAATATCGGCGCATTCTGCAGCAGCAGGGCGATTGGATGGCCGACGACGACGGCTTCCGCGTCATGCATCCGATGGTCATCGGTAAGGCCTTCCAGGAGATGATGACCAAGGCCTTGGAGGAACCGCGCGACCTGATCAGGGACCAGGTCGCCTATTGGACCAAGATGGGCGAGGTCTGGCAGCGCGCCGCGCGTCGCGTCCTTGCCGAAGAACCTGTGGATCCGGTGGTGACACCGGCCCCCGAAGACCGGCGGTTCAAGAACGACGCCTGGACCGACGGGCCCGGATTCGACCTGCTGAAGCAGGTCTATCTGCTGACCGCCGGCCATATCCAGTCCTCGGTGGGCAAGGTCCGCGGGCTCGACGAACATACCCGCAAGAAACTGAGTTTCTATACCCGGCAATTCGTCGACGCCATGTCGCCGGCCAATTTCGCCTTGACCAATCCGGAAGTGCTGAACGCCACCGTCGAAAGCCGCGGCGAGAACCTGGTCAAGGGCATGAACCATCTGCTCGAGGACATCGAACGCGGCCGCGGCCATTGGAGCCTCAAGCTGACCGACCTCGAGGGCTTCAAGGTCGGCGAGACGCTGGCGGTGACACCCGGAAAAGTGGTCTTCCAGAACGAAATGATGCAACTCGTGCAATACACGCCGACCACCGAAACGGTGCGCCAGCGGCCGTTGCTGATCGTTCCGCCATGGATCAACAAATTCTACATCCTCGACCTCAGACCGCAGAATTCGTTCATCCGCTGGGCGGTGGCGCAGGGCCATACGGTATTCCTGATTTCCTGGGTCAATCCCGACAAGAGCCACGCCGGCAAGACCTTCGAGGAATACATGAAGCAGGGGCCGTTGACGGCGCTCGACGTCATCTGCGAGGCCACCGGCGAGAAAAAGGTCAATGCCATCGGCTATTGCATCGGCGGCACGTTGATGGGGGTGACGCTGGGCTACATGGCGGCCAAGCGCGACCGCCGGATCGCCAGCATCACCTTCTTCACCTCCCTGCTCGATTTCAGCGACACCGGCGAAATCTCGGTCTTCATCGACGAGGAACAGATTTCGCTGATGGAAGAGCATATGAACCGGGTCGGCTATCTGGAAGGCCATCACCTGGCCGACGCCTTCAGCATGCTGCGCGACAATGACCTGATCTGGTCCTTCGTCATCCGCAACTACCTGCTGGGCCGCGAGCCGATGCCGTTCGACATCCTGTACTGGAATTCCGATTCGACCCATATGCCGGCAGCCATGCACAGCTTCTATCTGCGCAACATGTATCAGAAGAATCTGCTGAGCAAACCGGGCGGCATCACCATCGGCGGGGTGCCTATCGATCTCGGCAAAATAAAAATTCCCACCTATTATTTGTCGACCCGTGAAGACCATATCGCGCCCTGGAAGTCCACCTACACAGGCGCCCGCCTGCTGGCCGGGCCAGTGACCTTCGTCCTCGGCGGCTCAGGCCATGTGGCCGGAGTGGTCAATCCGCCGCCGTCGGCCAAATACGGCTATTGGACCCATGACGGCCTGCCGGAGTCGCCCGACGACTGGCTGGCCGCCGCCACCCCCCATGAAGGATCCTGGTGGGGTGACTGGGACGGCTGGGTGACGCAGTTCGGCGGCAAGCGGGTGCCTGCCCGTCAACCGGGCGACGCCCCGCTGGCGGCCATCGAGGATGCCCCCGGCTCCTATGTCAAAATGCGGATCAGCTGACGGGATATAACGGCATCGGGCCCGCGCCGTCGTTCGAGCGGGCGCAGATGCGTTGGACGACGGTGGGACCGGCGGCGCGCTGCTCGATGCCGTCTTCATAGGCGATCACCGTCAGGCGGCCCTCCGCCAGGGCCAGCAGTTCGCCCGGCCGCAGCAGAAAATCGGGGTTGCGCGGCCGACCGAAGCGCTCCTGTCCAAGACCGAAGGTCTCGTAAAGCAGCAGGCCGCCGGAGGTAAGGCAGTCGGGCAACCGCGCCAGCAGCGGGCGGAACAGATAATTGGTCACCACCACCAGATCGAAACGACGGCTTGCGAGAGGCCAGGCGTCCGGCCTGCCGCTTTCGAGATCGGCGGCGATCAACTCCACCCGCCCGGCAAGGTCGGCCACCCCCGACAGATCGCGATCGACACAGGTGACGTGAGCACCGCGAGCGAGGAAAAAGCGGGCGTGGCGGCCGCCGCCGCAGGCCAGATCAAGCACTGACGCCTGCTCGGGCACCAATGGGGCGAAGCGAACAATCCACTGGCTGAGTTTATCCATGATCACCGCCGGGAAAAGATGGATACAAGCTGTTACAAATTTCCATTGCTGCCGTCATCAATAAGATAAATAAGGTCTTCATGCTGGATAGGCTATGAACCAGAAGGTGCTCTCATGTCGATGCGCAAGATTTTGTTGATTTCCGCCGTCCCGATGTTCCTGGCCTCGCTGGCCGCCGCCGACCCGTCCCCGCAAGGAGGGATGGAGAAACATGACCACGCCGCCATGCATCAACGGATGTGCGGTGAGATCTATGCCCGGCAATCGGCGAAAATGGCCTATCTGGAAGCCAAGCTCGAGCTTACCGCCCAGCAGCGCCCGCTGTTCGACAAATGGCGCCAGTCGGAGCTCGACGGCGCCACCGCGGAACGTACCCAGTGCCAGTCGGTCACCGTCAAGAACGA
>DUZF01000345.1 GCA_013349665.1 Rhodospirillaceae bacterium
GGTGGCCGACCGGCAGGCCCTGCTGGCCGAGCAGCGCGAGGTGATGCGCCAGAGCGCCGCCGCCTCCTCGGCCGATTTCGGCGACGGTGACGGGGATGATGACGCGCCGGCACCCGCCGCCGTCATGGACGATCCCGGCGAACCTGCGGGCGCGGGTGCCGCCGACGATGGTGCCGCCGAGGAAACGCCGGCTCCGGCGGCGGAAACCGTGGTCGAGTCCGTCGGCGGCGACGACGTCGAGGAGGTCGCCCGGCGGCGGCCGAAGAGCCTGCGCAGCTACAAGATCCAGGAAGTCATCAAGCGCCGCCAGATCGTTCTGGTGCAGGTGGTGAAAGAGGAACGCGGCACCAAGGGCGCCGCCCTTACCACCTATCTGTCCCTGGCCGGACGCTATTGCGTGCTGATGCCCAACACCGCCCGCGGCGGCGGCGTGTCGCGCAAGATCACCAATGCCGTCGACCGCAAAAGGCTGAAGTCGATCGCCGGCGAGATGGACATCCCCGACGGCATGGCGGTGATCATCCGCACCGCCGGCTCGCTGCGCACCAAGCCGGAAATCAAGCGCGATTATGAATATCTGCTGCGCCTGTGGGACAGCGTCCGCGACCTGACGCTGAAATCGACGGCGCCGGCCCTGGTCTACGAGGAAGCCAACCTGATCAAGCGGTCGATCCGCGATCTCTATTCCCGCGACATCGACGACATTCTGGTCGACGGCGAGGAAGGCTACCGGCTGGCCAAGGACTTCATGCGCATGCTGACCCCCAGCCATGCCAAGAAGGTCCAGCTGTTCAAGGACCCGGGAACCACCCTGTTCCAGAAGTTCCAGGTCGAGGCCCAGCTGGACGCCATGCACAGCGCCGTGGTGCAGCTGCGCTCGGGCGGCTATGTGGTCATCAACCAGACCGAGGCCTTGGTCGCCATCGACGTCAATTCCGGCCGTTCGACCAAGGAACGCCATATCGAGGAAACCGCGCTTAAAACCAATTGCGAGGCGGCCGACGAGATCGCCCGGCAATTGCGCCTGCGCGATCTTGCCGGTTTGATCGTCATCGACTTCATCGATATGGAGGAGTCGAAGAACAACCACACGGTGGAACGCCGCCTGAAAGAGGCGATGCGCTTCGACCGCGCCCGCATTCAGCTGGGCAAGATCAGCGCCTTCGGCCTGCTGGAACTGTCCCGCCAGAGACTGCGTCCCAGCCTGATGGAAACCAGTTTCCTGCCCTGCACCCATTGCGGCGGCACCGGCATCGTGCGCTCGGTGGAATCGTCGTCGGTGCATGTGCTGCGGGCCATCGAGGAGGAGGGCACCAAGCGGCGCTCGAGCGAGATCACGGTCACCGTGCATCCCAGCGTGGCGCTTTACGTCCTCAACCAGAAGCGTGCCGACCTGGGCGAGATCGAACAGCGCTATGCCTTCAAGGTGTTTCTGCACGGCGACGAGGAGTTGATCCCGCCGGCCTTCCGCATGGACCGCGTGCGCTCCGAGACCCCCATCGAGCTTCCCCCGCCCAAGCCGATGGTCATCGAGCCGGAACCGGAAGACGAGATCGACGAGGTCGAGGACGAGGCCGAGGAGGCCCCCAGCGCGGTCGAGACCAGGCCGGCTGCCGAAGCGGGGCGCGGCGAGGCGGCGCCCGGCGAGGACGCCGACGGCGCCAAGCGGCGGCGGCGGCGGCGGCGGCGGCGCGGCCGGCGTGAAGACGGCGATGCGACACCGGCCCGGGAAACCACCGCCGGCGAGGGCGAACCTTCAGCGGCGGAGAGCGCCGAAACCGAGACCACCGAAGAGGCGGACAGCGAGGGATCGCCTCCATTGGCGGGCGAAACGGCGGCCGAAGCCTCGGCGCGGCGGCGGCGGCGCGGCAAGCGCGGTGGCCGGCGGCGCCACCGTCGTGATGAATTGCCGGCGATCGGCGGCGACGAAGGGCCGGCAATGGATGCCGAGGGCTCACCGGCAAGCGATACGGTAGAAGCGGAAACTGTCGATGCCGCTGCCCCGACGATAGAGACGGCGGAAGTGGTCGAGGAACCGACGGCAGCGGAGAAGCCCAAACGGGTTCGCCGCAAGCCGGCGGCCAAGGACGCCGCGGTGGTTGACGCCAGCCCCGAGCCCGCGGCCGAGGAACCCGCCGCCAAGCCGAAACGCCGACGGGCGCCCCGCAAGGGCACCGAGGCCGCCGAGGTAAAGACCATCGACATCATCGTCGCCACTCCGGCGCCCGCGCCGGAGGCCGAACCGGAGGCCGAGGCTTCGCCGCCACCGGCGGAAGAGGCTGCTCCGGCGGAACCGGCTGGTCCACCCCGCAAGGGCTGGTGGAACCGGTTCCTGTAGGATCCTGAACACCATAGAGCCACCAAGACTCCAGTAGTCTTGGTGGCTCAGTGTGATTAGGCACCGCACTGGATGAAACCGAGTGGCACGGGCGTCCCAAGCTGTGAAAAAAATAGTGGCACCGGCCGTGCCGGTGCCACTAAAGCCAACTGAGTTTTGACGCCCTGGAGGGATCGCAATCCGCCATCAAGAAACCAGCCTTAAACCTCAGCCTCAGCCTTAGGCTTAGCCCCCGGCTTGGCGTTCTTCGCGATCTCCTTCTGTAATTCCTTAACCATTTTGAACACCGCCTGAGGGTTTTTCCCGGCATCCAGATGCGGCTTCATCTTTTTGAATAATTGAACAAAATCGTCCACCACATTAGCCATTCTTTCCAGATACTTTTCCTTGTTGTCCAGACCTTTAGACAGTGAATCGGCGATTTCTCCGTCCAATACAATCAGGGCTTTCCACAGCTTCTTGAATTCATCCTTATTGTATTTCTCGTCACCATGCCTGATGGCCGCCTCAGTTTTTTTGAATTCTGATTGAGAATGGAAGTTCAACCATGAATTATACAAGAACAACTTATCGATCTTCACCAGAAGATTCTTCAGAGTATTACTGTTAATGCCGGAATCATTAAATCCCTTCACCGACAGAATGTTGGGATAATTCGGCTTTATCGCTCGTTCCGCAGTCGGCATGAGTCACTTTCCTCTTTTCGCCATCGTTACCGGACGGCACCGGACACCGCCGATGCCGGGAAATTTCCCGCATTGCGGGAGCTTTATCGGGTGAACGATCGCTTTTCGGCGAGGAAAATACAAGTAAAAATTTTATCAACCTTATTTTTATAATCTTTTTACGTGCAAATACGACCAAAGGTCATGTCCGCGGAGGCATGACGACGGAAAAAGACCCGGCGACGGTCTACGACTCCAGCGCCTCCAGCATCCGCCGGGTCACCAGGGTGATGCCGGCCGAACTGCGGTGAAAGCGTTTGGCGTCGGCCGCCGCATTTTCGCCGACCACCAGGCCCGGCGGCACTTCGCAGCCGGTATCGATGACGGCGCGGCGGATCCGGCAGTGGCGGCCGAAGTCCACCCCCGGCAGCACCACCGTGTCCTCGAGGGTGCAGAAGGAATTGACCCGGACATTGGTGAACAGCATGCAGCGCCTGACCACCGCGCCGGAGATGATGCAGCCCCCGGAAACCATCGAATCGACCGCCATGCCGCGGCGGTCGTCGGCGTCAAAGACGAATTTTGCCGGCGGTACCTGGGCCTGGTCGGTCCAGATCGGCCAGTCCTGGTCATAAAGATTGAGCGCCGGAGTGATGCGGCAGAGGTCGATATTGGCCTCCCAATAGGCATCAAGCGTGCCGACATCGCGCCAATAGGCCTCCTCGGCGCCACCGTCCATGACGCAGGAGTCCTGGAAACGGTGGGCATAGACCCTGGCGTCATCGACCAGGGACGGAATGACATCCTTGCCGAAATCATGTTCGGAGGTGCTGTTGGCGACATCCCGCTCCAACACCCCGTATAAAAAATCCGCGTTGAAGATGTAGATCCCCATGCTCGCCAGGGCCATGCCCGGCGATCCCGGCAGCGGATCCGGCCGCTCCGGCTTTTCCCGGAAGCGGATCACCCGTTTGGAGGAATCGACGCTCATCACGCCGAAATTGGCCGCCTTGGACAACGGCACTTCGATGCAGGCGACGGTGACATCGGCCTTGTTGGCCAGGTGACTGGCCAGCATCTTGCCGTAGTCCATCTTGTAGACATGGTCGCCGGCCAGCACCAGCACATGCTCGGGAGCATGGGTGCGGATAATGTCGAGATTCTGGTAAATCGCATCGGCCGTCCCGCGATACCAGTTTTCCCCTTCGGTCCGCTGCTGCGCCGGCAGCAATTCGATGAATTCGTTGAATTCGCCGCGCAGGAAACCCCAGCCCCGCTGCACATGCTGGATCAGGCTATGGGCCTTGTATTGGGTCAGCACGCCGATCCGGCGGATGCCGGAATTGATGCAGTTGGACAAAGTGAAATCGACGATGCGGAACTTGCCGCCGAAGGGTATGGCCGGCTTGGCATGCCAATCGGTCAAGGCATGCAGGCGGGAGCCGCGACCACCGGCCAGGACCAGAGCGACGGTTCGACGCAGATGATGAGGAATATCCACCGGGGAAGCGACCAGGCATTCCAAAGGTTGTGTCATTCGTACCGCCCATTGAGGGACGCAGACACCTACAAGCTGGCACAGACCACCACAGCCGACAAGTAACAATACCCCTATTCGACAAAATGTTTCCCGCTATAGCCTTTGATCTTTTTTTTGAGTTAGGCTGGCATACCCTGAGAGGCGGGAGATTCAATCATGCGGGTGCTGTTCGTCTCACCAGAAGTATTTCCTTTGGTGAAGACCGGCGGTCTCGGCGACGTCGCCGGGGCCCTGCCCGTCGCCCTGCAGGCCGCCGGCGCCGACCTTCGCCTGCTGATGCCGGCCTATGGCGGCACCAGGGCGGCGACCAATGCCAAGCCGGTGGCGGCCCTCGGCGACCCTTTCGGCCTCGGCGAGACGGTCGTCCTGCAGGGACGGCTGCCGGGCAACGGCCTCAAGGTCTGGCTGGTGGACAATCCGGCTTTGTTCGATCGCCCCGGCGGCCCCTACCAGGACAGCGACGGCCTCGACTGGGCGGATAATGACCTTCGCTTCGCCCTGCTGGCCTGGGCGGCCGCCCGGTTGTCGCAACCGTCCAGCCCGCTGGCCTGGAAGCCTGACATCCTGCATGGCCATGACTGGCAATGCGGCCTGGCGGGGGCCTATCTGCAGGCCTGGGGCGGCCCCCGTCCGGGCATCGTCTTCACCATTCACAACATGGCCTTCCAGGGGCTGTTTCCGTCATCGCTGATGCCGCGCATCGGCTTGCCCTGGTCGCTCTACACCATGGCCGGTTGCGAGTTCTGGGACCAGCTGTCCTATCTCAAGGCCGGGCTGGTCTATGCCGACCGCCTGACCACCGTCAGCCCCAGCTATGCCGGAGAAATCCAGTTACCCGCGGGCGGCTTCGGCCTGGAGGGGGTCCTGGCCGAACGGGCGGCGATTCTCTCGGGCATTCTCAACGGCGCCGATTACCGGATCTGGGACCCGGCCACCGACGGCGAGCTGTCCCGGCGCTACGGCGCCGAGGAGGTGGCCGCCGGAAAGGCCGCCAACAAGGCCGTCATCCAGGCCGAGTTGGGACTGTCCGCCGACCCGGAAGCGACGCTGCTGGTGGTGGTCAGCCGCCTGTCCGACCAGAAGGGCATGGATCTGCTGCTCGCCGCCATCCCCGCCGCGCTGGCCCAGGGCGCCCAACTTGCCCTGCTGGGCAGCGGCGAACGTCCCTATGAGCAGGCCCTGCTGGCGCTGGCCGAAGCCCGCCCGACCCAAGTGGCGGTGCGCATCGGCTATTCGGAACCGCTGGCCCACCGCCTCCAGGCCGCCGGCGACGTCCTGGTGATGCCGTCACGTTTCGAGCCCTGCGGCCTGACCCAGATCTATGCGCTGCGCTACGGCACGGTGCCGGTGGTTCGCCGCACCGGCGGCCTCGCCGACACCGTGGTCGACGCCACCTATGACAGCATGCTGCAGGGAACCGCCACCGGTTTCGTTTTCGACCAGCCGACCGCCGCCCAGTTGCAATGGTCGCTGGAACGCGCCATCGGGCTCTATCGTCGCCGGCCGCAATGGCTGCAGCTGCAACGTCAGGGCATGGCCCAGTCCTTCACCTGGGAGAAGGCGGCGGAGGCCTATCTCGACCTCTACCGCGAGATCCGACCCGTCGGGATAAGTGTAAAATCGTCGCGCCGCGCCCAGGTATAATTTCCTGATCAAACCCAGTTCGCCGGTGGCCAGGTGGGACGGCTGGTGGTGGTGTCCAATCGCGTTGCCCTGCCCGACGAGAGCTCGTCCCGCGCCGGCGGACTGGCGGTGGCGCTGACCGAGGCGTTACGGCATTACGGCGGCCTGTGGTTCGGCTGGAGCGGCCGCATCGGCCAGCAGTCCGGCGGCACTCCGCAGGTGACCCAGGAAGGCGCGGTGACCTATGCGACCCTCGACCTGTCGCGCCGCGACCACGCCGAATATTACAACGGCTTCGCCAACCGATCGTTGTGGCCGATATTCCATTACCGCATCGATCTCGCCGATTTCGCGCGGGAGAATTACCAGGGCTATATCCGCGTCAACACCCTGTTTGCCGAGAAACTGCGCCCGCTGCTGCGCGACGGCGACGACATCTGGGTCCACGATTATCATCTGATCCCCTTGGGCGACGAACTGCGCCGCCTGGGGGTGCGCCAGCGCCTGGGGTTCTTCCTGCATACCCCGTTTCCCGCCATGGAGGTGTTGCTGGTGCTGCCCAACGCCGCGCGCATCGTCCGCTCGCTGGCCGCCTATGACGTGGTCGGGTTCCAGACCGCCACCGACCTGCGCGGCTTCCACGACCACGTCACCCTGGAATCCGGCGGCGAGGTCCTGTCCAACGGACTGGTCCGGGCTTTCGGCCGGACCCTGAAGGCGGAGGTGTTTCCCATCGGCATCGATGTCGACACCCTGGCCGAACTGGCCCGGACCTCGCCCCGCCTGACCGCGATCCGCCGGCTGCGGCGAAATTTCGATGCCGTCAGACTGATGATCGGAGTCGACCGCCTGGACTACTCGAAAGGATTGCCTGAACGATTTAAATCCTTCGAGCGCTTCCTGGAAAAATATCCCTCCTGGCACGGCAAAGTCAGTTTGATGCAGATCGCTCCCTCGTCCCGCAGCGATGTGCCGGAATACATGCAGATAAGACAGCAACTGGAGTCGGAAGCCGGACATATCAACGGGCGCTTCGCCGAATTCGACTGGACGCCGATCCACTATCTGAACACCGGCTATCAACGGCCGACCCTGGCCGGATTCTATCGCTTCAGCCAGGTCGGCGTGGTGACGCCGCTGCGCGACGGCATGAATCTTGTCGCCAAGGAGTATGTGGCGGCGCAAAATGCCGAAGATCCCGGCGTCCTGGTGCTGTCGCGCTTCGCCGGGGCGGCTCGCGAGCTGACCAGCGCCCTGCTGGTCAATGCTTACGACCTCGAAGGCGTCGCCGACACCCTGGAACGGGCGCTCGGCATGCCGCTGGAGGAACGGCGCGACCGGTGGCAGGACCTGATGCAGGCGGTCCGCGCCGGTTCACTGACCCGCTGGCGCGACAGCTTCCTCAAGGCGCTGCAGGAGGCGCCCTACAGTGTCGAGGGATAATCCCGCCATGTCTTCGCCGCCATGTCCTCACTGATCGCCGACATCGGCGGCACCAACGCCCGCTTCGCCCTGGTCGCCGACGGCAGCACCGAGGCCGGCGATCCGATGGTGTTCCCCTGCGCCGACTTCGCCTCGCCGGCCGACGCCGCCCTGGCCTATCTGCAGCGGCTGCGGCCGGACCCGATGCCGCGGCGCGGCGCCTTCGCCATCGCCTCGCCGGTGACCGGCGACAGGGTCGAGATGACCAATCATGTCTGGCGCTTTTCGGTGGCGGAAACACGCGACCGTCTGCGCCTGGAACAGTTGGAGGTGGTCAACGACTTTACCGCCGTGGCCCTGGCGGTACCGTATCTGCAACCGCCCGACCGGGTCACCGTCGGCGGCCATGCGGCGATCGACGGCATGCCGATGGCGGTGATCGGTCCCGGCACCGGCCTTGGCGTCTCGGCCCTGTTGCCGAGCCGGGGCGGCTGGCTGCCGATCCCGTCCGAAGGCGGCCATATCACCATGGCGGCGGCTGACGAGCGCGAGGCCAAAGTGATCGCCTGGCTGCGCGGCCGTCGCGGCCATGTCTCGGCCGAACGGGTGCTGTCGGGACCCGGCCTGGTCAATCTTTACACCGCCTTGCGGGGCCTCCTCGGTCTGGACGAGGAAGCGCTGACGCCGGCCCAGGTGACCGATATGGCGGCCAAGGGCGACCCCCTGGCGCGCGAGGCCATGGCCATGTTCTTCGCCATGCTGGGCACCGTCGCCGGCAATCTGGCGCTGACCCTGGGCGCCAAGGGCGGGGTGGTCATCGCCGGCGGCATCGTGCCCCGGCATCTGCCGGCCTTCCTGGCCTCGGATTTCCGTCAGCGCTTCGAAGACAAGGGCCGTTTCCGCAGCTGGCTGGAGCCGATCCCGGTACATGTCGCCACGCATCCCTTTCCCGCCTTTCTCGGCCTGGCCAACTTTCTCAATAATCAAGTTTCCAGCTGAAGCCGATGCCGCCGCCGGTGCCCTCCCCCAGCCGGGTATCGACGGCGAAACCCTGGCCGAGATCCTCCTCGACCGTCACCCGGCCGCCGCTGGTACCCTGGTCGACCCGCAGATAGGTGCGCGAGGTCAGGTATTTGCCCAAGGACAGGGATGGCCCGGAAGACTTCACCGGGCTGCCCGGCTGGCCGGCGGCCAGCTGTTGGCCCGGGGTCCCGGTGGCGGCGGCGGCGAGGTCGGGCATCCCCGGCGCGCCCAGCGGTGTCGAGACGTCGCCGCCGGCCTGCAGCATGTCCAGCCCGAGAAAGCCGCGCAGCCTGTCCAGCGGATCGAACCCCTCGCCCTCCCCGGTCAGCCGGCTGGCCGCCGCCCGGGCCAGGGAAATCTGCTGCAGAACGGACATCTGCCCGGCGGAATCGCCGAACAGAAGATGGGCCA
>DUZF01000240.1 GCA_013349665.1 Rhodospirillaceae bacterium
TGTCCGGGATCGCCGCCAAGATCAAGGAGGTCGAAGGCTTTCAGACCTTCATGACGAATTACAAGAAGCGGATCCAGACGGCCGGACTGTCGGGGATCAATTAGCCCCGAAGCTCTGCACCAGGCTGCCGCAGATCAGGTACCAGCCATCCACCATGACGAAAAAGATCAGCTTGAAGGGCAGCGAGATGGTGACCGGCGGCAGCATCATCATGCCCATGCTCATCAGCACCGAGGCGACCACCATGTCGATGATCAGAAAGGGCAGGAAGATCAGGAAGCCGATTTCGAAGGCGCGACGCAATTCGCTGATCATGAAGGCCGGGATCAGCGCCCTCAGCGGTGTGTCCTCGGCCTTCTCGGGGACCGCCACGCGGGCCAGATTCATGAACAGTTGCAGGTCCTGATCGCGGACCTGACGGATCATGAAGGCGTGGACCGGTTTGATTGACCGCTGCAAGGCTTCCGCCTCGTCGATCTTGTTGGCCATCAGCGGCTGGATCCCCTGTTCGAAGACGGCTTCCAGCGTCGGCGTCATGACAAAACCGGTGAGAAACAGGGCCAGGCTGGCGATGACCATGTTGGGCGGGCTGGTCTGGGTGCCCATGGCTTGGCGCAGGAATGACAGGACGACCACGATGCGGGTGAACGAGGTCACCATCATCAGGATTGCCGGTGCGATGCTGAGCACCGTGATCAGTGCGACGATCTGGATGATCCGCGAGGTGGTCGAGCCGCCTTCGCCGAGATCGAGGGAGAATTGCTGAGCCAAAGCCGGGGAGGCCAGCGCCACTCCGACGGTCAGCAGCGCGACAAACAGGGTCGGATGTCTCATGACGGTTCCACCCTGGCGGATTCGATGACGAGATCGGCGCCGCCGCCGATCAGCAACAGATGTTCGGCTTCGTCGCGGCGGACCAGGACCAGCCGGCGGCGCCCGTCCAGGGCCATGGTTTCGACGATCGACAGGCGCCGTTTGCCGCGCGCACCCAGCCGCCCGGACCCCAGTCCGGTCTTGCGGGCGATCCAGGCGCCGCCGGTGATCAGGCCGAGGACCCCGACCAGGGCCAGCAAAGCGCGCAGATAGGGTTCCATATCCATGGGTCAGCCTTGGGTCGTAATGGTGCCGGCTGGGCCGGCAAACCGGTCCAGCCGGTCCCGCAGGTCCTCGCCCAGACGATCGAGTTTGCCGATCAGCGACTGCAGGTCGCCGACCAGTCCTCGGCCCTCGTCAGGCGGCATGGCGGCGACGGTGCCGCAGACCTCCCTGACCCGCTCCTCGATGGCCGACAGATCGACCAGGGCGCCGCCGGCCAGCAGACGGCGGGCGGTGAACACCAGCGATGCCAGCCGGGCAAGATCGTCGCCGAGGCCGCCGGCGCCGCTCATGCGGGCTCTGACTGCGACGGCGGCCGAGGGATCGCCTGATTGTTGGCGCGATAGACATAGGCGAGGATTTCCGCTACCGCCATGAAGGCCTCCAGGGGAATGACGCTGTCGACGTCGACCGCCGACAGAACTTCCGCCAGGTCCGCGTCCTCGCGAACCTTGACGCCGCTGGCGAAGGCCAGGTCGAGAATATGCTCGGCGAGCTTGCCGCGGCCGCTGGCCACCACTTTCGGGGCGTCGTCGGCATGCTCCGGCCGATAGGCAAGGGCGACGGCAATCGGCCGTTTGCCGGTCTGGCCACGCCTGTTGCCGCTGTTTTTCTCCACGCCCGATGATTCCTCGCCTCTGCCGCTCCATCATGCGGCGGGCGGCTTAAAAAAAGCGTTAACCGGAATTTTTATGATATCTTTATATCCAGCCGATGCGCGCTTTAGCTTTTAGGCTTTATTCCATATCGAGATTTGACGCGCCTCGCGATTAGGATCCGGTCTGAAAGGATCCAACCGATGCTGGATGTCGTCTTTGTCGCCTGGGTCGTCGCCTCTTTCGCCCTGAGCGGGCTGTTTGCCCGCGCCTGCGACCTTCTTTAGGGAAGTCCCATGTTCGATATCATCGCCGCCCTGCTGGTGGTCGCCGGGTTGTTTGTCTATCTGGTCTACGCCCTTTTGCGCCCGGAGGCCTTCTGAGCCATGACCGCCGCCGGAGTCCTGCAGGTCATCCTGTTCTGTGCCGCCGTCACCGTCACGGCCTTCCCTCTCGGGCTTTACATGGCCCGCATCTTCGATGGCGGCTTCGCCATCCTGGAGCCGATCGAGCGCCGGGCTTTCCGCCTCTGCGGCCTTAAGGGTGAGCAGGAACAGCACTGGACCGGTTATGCCGGCAGTCTCCTGATGTTCAATCTGGCGGGCCTGCTGTTGCTCTATGCCATCATGCGCCTGCAGGCATGGCTGCCGGTCAATCCGGCGGGTGTCGGCGCGGTCGCCCCCGACCTTGCCTTCAACACCGCGGTCAGTTTCACCACCAACACCAACTGGCAGAATTACGGCGGCGAAACCGCCATGAGCTATCTGACCCAGATGGCCGGCATGACGGTCCATAACTTCACCTCAGCCGCCAACGGGATCGCCGTCGCGGTGGCGCTGATCCGCGGTTTTACCCGCCGCTCGGCGAGAACCATCGGTAATTTCTATGTCGACCTGCTGCGCGCCGTCCTGTGGGTCCTGCTGCCGCTGTCGGTGATATTCACCCTGCTGCTGGTATGGCAGGGCGTGCCGCAGAACCTCGATACCTACTCCCAGGCCACCACTCTCGAGGGAGCCAGGCAGTTGATCGCCCAGGGGCCGGTGGCCAGTCAGGATGCCATCAAGCTGTTGGGAACCAACGGCGGTGGTTTCTTCAACGCCAATTCGGCCCATCCCTTCGAGAATCCGACCCCGCTCAGCAATTTCCTCGAGATGTGGGGCATCCTGGCGGTTTCCGCCGGCCTGGTGTTCATGTTCGGCCGCATGGTCGCCGACGACCGCCAGGGCCGGGCCATTTTTCTGGCCATGGGGTTGATGATGCTGGCCGGCATCGGCACCGCCTATTGGGCCGAGGCGGATGGCAATCCGCTGTTCGAGCCGCTGGGTGTCGATATGACCGCCGGCGAGCGGGCGCCGGGCGGCAATATGGAGGGCAAGGAGCTGCGTTTTGGCATCGTCAATTCGGCGCTGTTCGCCACCATCACTACCGACACCTCCTGCGGCGCCGTCAATGCCATGCATGACAGCTTCACGCCGCTTGGCGGCATGGTACCGATGATCGACATGATGTTGAACGAAGTGATCTTCGGCGGCGTCGGCGCCGGACTGCACGGCATGATCGTCTTCGTCATCATCACCGTCTTCATTGCCGGGTTGATGGTCGGGCGTACTCCGGAATATCTGGGCAAGAAGATGGAAGCCAGGGAAATCAAGCTGGCGGTGCTCAGCATCCTGGTGTTTCCACTGACGGTGCTTGGTCTGGGCGGTCTGTCGATCATGCTGCCGGCGGGGCTCGCTGCCGTCTCGGCGCCGGGTCCGCATGGGCTGTCGGAAACCCTTTATGCCTATGTTTCGACCACCGCCAACAACGGCTCGGCCTTTGCCGGCTTTTCCGGCAACAGTCTTTATCAAAACATCATGCTGGGCCTCGCCATGCTGATGGGGCGGTTTCTGGTGATTGTGCCGACCCTGGCCATCGCCGGATCGCTGGCGGCGAAAAAGACCGTGCCGGCCTCGGCGGGAACCTTCCCCACCCATGGCTCCCTGTTCGTCGGACTGCTGATCGCGGTGATCGTCATCGTCGGCGGTCTCACTTTTTTTCCCTTCCTCGCCCTTGGCCCGCTGGTCGAGCATCTGTCGCTCGTTGCCGGCGTCACTTTCTGAGGCTGCCATGACCATTCATCGTCCCGAGGCGATCCCGCTGTTCGACAAGGAGATCCTGGTCGAAGCCGCCGTCGCCGCCGTGATCAAGCTCCATCCCCGGGATCTGGCAAAGAACCCGGTGATGTTCACCACCGGCGTGGTGGCCATGCTGTCCAGCATTATCTTTGTCCGCGACGCGGCACTGGGGTCGGCGGATAATCTCGGTGTCATCGGCCAGATCGCCGTCTGGCTTTGGTTCACCGTGCTGTTCGCCAATTTCGCCGAGGCGGTGGCCGAGGGACGCGGCAAAGCCCAGGCCGACAGCCTGCGCAAGACAAAGACCGAAGCGGTGGGCAAGAAGCTGGCCGCCGTCGATGCCTCGGCCTGGCAGGCGGTGCCGGCGCAAAGCCTGCGGGCCGGCGATCTGGTGATGGTCGAGGCGGGAGATGTGATCCCCGGCGACGGCGATGTCGCCGCCGGTATCGCCACCGTCGACGAATCCGCCATTACCGGCGAATCGGCGCCGGTGATCCGCGAATCCGGCGGCGACCGCTCGGCGGTCACCGGCGGCACCAGGGTGGTGTCGGACCGCATCGTGGTCAGGATCACCGCCAATCCGGGCGAATCCTTTCTCGACCGCATGATTGCCCTGGTCGAGGGGGCAAAGCGACAGAAGACCCCCAACGAAATCGCACTGACCATCCTGCTGGTCGGGCTGACCCTGATCTTCCTCATCGTCTGCACCGCCTTGCCGGCCTTTGCCGCCTATTCCGGCGCCAGACTGCCGGTGGTGTTCCTGATCGCGCTGCTGGTTACCCTGATCCCCACAACCATCGGCGGGCTGCTCTCGGCGATCGGCATCGCCGGCATGGACCGTCTGGTAAAATTCAACGTCATCGCCAAATCCGGCCGCGCCGTCGAGGCGGCGGGGGATATCGATGTCCTGCTGCTGGACAAGACCGGCACCATCACCCTGGGCAACCGTCAGGCCGCCGAGTTCATCCCTCTGCCTCATGTCAATGAACGGGACCTGGCTGAGGCCGCCTTCCTCGCCTCGCTGCCCGACGAAACGCCGGAGGGCCGATCGATTATCGCCCTGGCCAAACAGCGCTTCTCCCTGCAGGAGGCGGAGATGCCCCAGGAGGGCATGATTTTCGTGCCGTTCAGCGCCCATACCCGCATGAGCGGGGTCGACCTGCCGGGCACGGTGATCCGTAAGGGCGCCTTCGACACCATGTTGAAATGGGCCACCGAGTGCAACCACGGCCAGGTGCTGGCGGTGCCCAGGGAATTGACCCAGGCGGTGGAGCGGGTCGGCAAAGCCGGCGGCACGCCGCTGGTGGTGGCCAGGGATGGCCGCATGTTGGGCGTCATCTATCTCAAGGACATCATCAAGCCGGACATCCGCGAGCGCTTTCAGACCCTGCGCAGGATGGGCATCCGCACAGTGATGATCACCGGCGACAATCCGTTGACCGCCGCCGCCATCGCCGCCGAGGCCGGGGTCGACGACTTCCTGGCGGAAGCCACGCCCGAGCGCAAACTGGCGCTGATCCGCGAGGAACAGGCCAAGGGCCGGCTGGTGGCGATGTGCGGCGACGGTTCCAACGACGCGCCGGCGCTGGCCCAGGCGGATGTCGGGGTGGCGATGAACACCGGCACCCAGGCGGCCCGCGAGGCCGGCAACATGGTGGATCTGGAAAGCGACCCGACCAAGCTGATCGAGATCGTCATGATCGGCAAGCAACTGCTGATGAGCCGCGGCTCGCTGACCACCTTTTCCATCGCCAACGACGTCGCCAAATACTTTGCCATCATTCCCGCCCTGTTCATCGCCGCCATGCCGCAATTGAAGGCTCTCAACATCATGGGGCTGGCCAGCCCGCAAAGCGCCATCCTGTCGGCGATCATCTTCAATGCGCTGATCATCGTCGCCCTGATCCCGCTGGCGCTCAGGGGCATCACCTACCGACCGGCGCCGGCCGAGGTATTGCTGCGGCGCAATCTGCTGGTCTACGGGGTGGGGGGGCTGGTGGTGCCGTTCGTCGGCATCAAGCTGATCGACCTTCTGGTTTCCGGTTTGGGGCTCGTCTGACCATGTTGACCCATTTGAAGCAATCCATCCTCGCCACCCTGGTGCTGACCCTGCTGTGCGGTCTGGCCTATCCTCTGGCCATGACCGGCCTGGCCCAGGCGCTGTTTCCCCACCAGGCGCATGGCAGCCTGATCGAGGCCGACGGCAAGGTGGTCGGCTCGGCCCTGATCGGTCAGGCCTTCGCCAGGCCGGACTATTTCCTTGGCCGTCCGTCGGCGACCACCGATAGCGATCCCAACGACGCCGGCAAGACGGTGCCGGCGCCCTACAATGCCGCCGGTTCCAATGCCAGTAACGCGGCACCCACGTCAAAGAGCCTGGTCGCCGACGTCGGCGACCGGGTCGCCGCCCTCAGGGCGGAAAATCCCAACGCGCGGATCCCGGTTCCGGTGGATCTCGTCACTGCCTCGGGCAGCGGCCTCGATCCGCATATTTCGCCGAATGCCGCCTTGTATCAGTTGCCGCGGGTGGCCGCCGCCCGCCATGTCGGCGAAGGCGATCTCAAGACCCTGGTCGATCTGGAGACCGAACGGCCGACCGCGGGCATTCTCGGCGAAGCCCGGGTCAATGTGTTGAAACTCAATCTTGCGTTGGACAAAAGGTTCCCGACACGCCAATGAATTGCTAATATTGTCGCATGGTGGAGGACAACCGGGACGATCGGCCGTCACCCGATGCGCTGCTGGCTGAAGCGCAACGGGAGACGCGCGGCCGCCTGAAGATATTTCTCGGGGCGGCGCCAGGGGTCGGCAAGACCTACGCCATGCTGGAAGCGGCGCATGAACGCCTGCGGGAGAAGATCGATGTGGTGGCCGGCGTGGTGGAGACCCATGGCCGCCATGAAACGGAAACTCTCGTCAGCGGCCTGGAGGTACTGCCGCCGCGGGGCGTTCAGTACCGGGACCGCCAGTTCCGCGAGATGGACCTCGAGGCCATCCTGGCCCGGCGTCCGCAGTTGGTCCTGGTGGACGAACTGGCCCATACCAACGTTCCCGGCAGCCGCCATGTCAAACGGTATCAGGATGTCGAGGACATCCTGCGGGACGGTATCGACGTCTATTCGACGCTGAATATCCAACATCTGGAAAGCCTGAACGACGTCATCGAACGCATCGCCGGCATCAAGGTGCGGGAAACCCTTCCCGACAGCGTGCTGGCCAATGCCGACGAAATCGAACTGATCGACCTGCCGCCCGAGGATCTGCTGAAACGCCTCGCCGAGGGTAAGGTCTATGTGCCCGAGCAGGCCCAGCGTGCGGTCCAGCATTTCTTCGTGCCCGGAACCCTGACGGCGCTGCGCGAAATGGCCCTGCGCCATGCCGCCGAGCGGGTCGACGCGCAGATGCTCAGCTATATGCGGGCGCATGCCATCTCCGGTCCGTGGCCGGCCCGCGAGCGGATCCTGGTCTGCGTCGGCGCCGATGTCGCGGCATCGCGTCTGGTGCGGGTGGCCAAGCGGGTGGCCGAGCGCCGGGCCGCACCCTGGGTTGCCGTCTATGTGGAAACCCACCGGCATCTGGCGATGTCGGAAAAGGACAAGGACCGCATCGCCCAGGCGTTGCGTCTGGCCCAGCAATTGGGCGGCGAGGCGCTGTCCCTGCAAGGCGAGGACGTGGCGGCCGAGGTCCTGGCCTATGCCCGTGACCATAACTGCACCCAACTGGTGGTGGGCCGTCCGCGGCGCGGCGGCTGGCGGCGGATGTTTGGGGCGACGGTGACCGACCGGCTGGTGGCGGCCAGCGGAGCCATCGACGTCCTGCTGGTCAGCGGCGAGGAAACCGAAAAACCGCCGCCCAGCCTGCAGACCCGCGAGACGGTCAGGCGGCCGAACTGGCTGGCCTATTGTCTGGCGCTGGTTACCGTCGCGGCGGCCACCGGCATCGGGTTCGTCATCGACCTGTGGTTGTCGGTTCCCAACATCTCCGTCGGCTTTCTGGTGGCGGTGATGCTGATCGCCATGAAGTTGGGGCGCGGTCCGGGTATTTTTGCCTCCCTCGCCGGTTTCGTGTCCTTCAGTTACTTTTTCACCGAGCCGAGATTGAGTTTCGGACTGAATGACAGCCAGAACATTCTCACCGTGGTGTTCTTCCTGATCGCCGCGATCATCGTCAGCAATCTCGCCGGGCGGGTGCAAAAGCAGGTCGATTCGGCCAAGCTTTCGGCGCGGCGCACCGCCAATCTCTATGAGTTCAGCCGCAAGATCGCCGCCGCCGCGACCCGTGACGACGTTCTGTGGGCGGTGGTGCATCACGTCGCCAACAGTATTCACGGCAGGTCGCTGGTGCTCTTGCCGGTAGACAACCGCCTGGAGATCGCCGCCGGCTATCCGCCCGAGGATCAGATCAGCGACAAGGATTCCGGCGCCGCCGACTGGACCTGGGCGAATGGCCGGCCGGCCGGCCGCGGATCCACCACCCTGCCGACCGCCGACTGGTTGTTCCTGCCGTTGAAGACGGCCCGCGGCGCCGTCGGTGTCCTCGGCATCCAGATGGAAGGACAGGATTTTCTGGCGCCCGAGGACAGCCGACTGCTGGAGACCCTGGCCGACCAGGCGGCGGTGGCCATCGAGAGGACCTCGCTGGTGGCCGACGTCGAGGCCGCCCGCCTGGCCAGCGAAACCGAACGCCTGCGCGCCGCCTTGCTGTCGTCGTTGTCCCACGATCTCAGGACCCCCCTGGTCTCGATCCTGGGTGCCGCCACCAGCCTGATCAAATATGAAGTGGAACTGTCGGCCGCCGATCGCGGCGACCTGGTCCATACCATTCAGGAAGAGGCGGAGCGGCTCAACCGGTTCGTCCAGAACCTTCTCGACATGACCCGGTTGGGGTCGGGCGCGCTCAGACCAAACACCGACTGGTCCGATCTGCGCGATATCGTCGCCGCCGCCGTCGGGCGGGCCGGCAAGCTGCTGAAGGGGCGTCAGGTCCGTGTCGATATCGATGCCAAAATGCCGCTGCTCTGCGTCGACGCGGTCCTGGTCGAACAGGTCTTCTTCAATCTTTTGGACAATGCCTGCAAATTCTCGCCAGCCGGCAGCACGGTGACCATCTGGGCGCGCAGTGGCCCGGCGCAGGTGTTGATCGAAGTCTGCGATCAGGGGCCCGGCATCCCCGAG
>DUZF01000214.1 GCA_013349665.1 Rhodospirillaceae bacterium
GCCGGCTTCGGTGCCGCCCGGTGAACCACATGGGGATGTCGCCTGGGGTGGTGAACGACCTTTTTCGGCGGCGATGGAGTTGCCGCCGGGCCGGTGGCCGGCTGGGTGGGCGTGGGCGCCGCAGGCGCCGGCGGGGCGGTAACAACGGCCGCCGGCGGTGGGTTTGCCGCCGACGGGCTGGCGGTTTCGGCGACACGCGCCGGCGGCGACACGGCCACCGCCGTCGATGTCGGGCCGCGCCCCTGGTGCCAGACCGCCCAACCGCCGACGACCGCCAGCAGCATGACCAGCGCCGCCGCCGCCGCCGCGGACTTCAGGCCAAGACCACCGAACCAGGCGGAGATGCGCCTGCTGAAACTGTTGCGGACAAGATTCGGCGTATCGCGGATCGCTTCCAGGGCGTGGCTGCGCAGCACCGTCGGCGAACCGGCGGAAAAGGCCACCAGGAGGCTCTTGTCGGCAAGGATGTTGATTACCCGCGGAATGCCGCCGCTAGCCTCGGCGATGACGGCCAGCGCGGCATCGTGAAAGATGTCGTATTCCACGCCGTCGCGGCGGGAAACGCGGATCCGATGGGCGACGTAGCGCTTGCCTTCGGCCTGGGTCAGCGGCTGGGTATTGAACGAGAACACCACCCGCTGGTTCAACTGGCGCAATGACGGATCCTGCAGCAGGTCATCCAGTTCAGTCTGGCCGAACAGTACGATCTGCAAGAGTTTGCTGGTCTCGGTCTCCAGATTGGATACCAGACGGATGGCCTCCAGCCCGGCCTTGCCGAGATGCTGCGCCTCGTCCACCACCACCACCGCCATGCGACCCTTGGCATGTTCTTCCACCAGAAAGCGGTTCAGCGCCGCGTAGGCGGAGTCCTCTGCGGCGGCGTCGTCGATGGCGAACTCGCGGCAGACCGCGCGCACGATGGAACCGGCATCGGCCTGCGGCGCATTGATATCGGCGACGGCCTCGCTGTCGATGAGCTTGTTGACCAACAGCCGGCACAGCAGCGTCTTGCCGGTTCCGACCTCGCCGACGATCTTGATGATGCCGGTATCGCGGCGCAGCGCGAAGTCCAGCGAGGCGATGATATTGGCGTTTTCCTGGGTCGGATAATAATAGTCGGTGTTCGGCGTCAGCGCGAACGGATGGTCCCTCAGACCGAAATGCGCGAGATAGGGCATGGCCTCACCTCCCCTGCAGAAACCGCATGCGCTTGCGGATCTGCTCCAACGGCACCGGCATTGCGCCGGAAGTGCCCAGCAGATCGATGGCCGCCTGATAAGATGCCGCAGCCTCCGCCGCCATGCCGGCACGATCCTGCATAATCGCCATGTTCAGCCGATAAAGGCCGTTTTCCGGCGACAGGGCCACCGCCGTGCCCAGGGTGGTGATGGCGCCGGCAAGATTGTTGCGACCGGCTTCGATACTGGCGATCTGGGCGGCAATGGGGCTGAAGGCGGGATAGTTTTTCTGCAGGCCGCGCAGATCCTGCAGGGCCTGGTCGGGGGCCTGCTCGGCGACGATCGCCGTCATATTGGTCAGCGCCTCGCGGTTTTCCGGATCCACGGCCAGTGCCTTGCGGTAGGTATCGCGGGCGTCGATGGTGCGGCGCAGCTTATGTTCCGCCGTCGCCTTGCCCAGCAGCAACTGCACGCTGCCGGGAGATGTCTTCAGCGCCTTGCGGTACAGGTCGAGGGCCCCTTCGTATTCGCCATGCAGCAAGAGATCGTAAGCCTGCGCCGCGTCCTCCTGCTTGGGCGACGCCGTCACCTCGACATCGACCACCGATGCGCCATCGGCCCCGGTCAGGTCGGCACTCGCCGTCCGCCGGTCGACCTTGACCGCCTCGCTGATCGCTGGGGTCGCCTTTTCCCGGCGGATCCGCGCCAGTATCGCCGGCAGATCCTCTTCCGGCTTGGCCTCGGTCGGCTTCAGGGGTATCGGTTTGACCGGTCCGCCCTTGCTTAAACCCTCGGCCGCGGGAGGAAGTTGCGCCACCCCTGCCGCCGGTGGTGACGGCGGAACCGCCGGAGGTGGTGGCGGAACCGCTGGAGGATTGGCAGCGACCACGGGCGGCGCAACCGGCGGAGCAACTTGCGCCGGCGGACTGCCCGGAGCCGGAACGGTTGGCGCCGGTGGCGGTGCTTCGGCCGTCGGCGGCACCGATGGAACGGCCGGCGTCGAGGGTGTTTCACCGGATGGGGCCGCGGCAACGGGCGCATCGGCCGCCGGTGGCGTCGCCGGCGCACCGGCCGCCGGCTCCGCCGACGGCGTCACCACCGGGGGAACCAGGGGCTGGGCCATTTGCGGGCCCGCCAACGGGCTTTTAGGGATCACCGGGGAGGGCCCCGTATGCGCGACCTGATCGCTGGTCAATTCGTCGAAGGCCGAATAAAGCTCATCGCCGAACAGGAACAGCCCGCCGAGAAAGACGACCAAGGCCAGGGCGATGACCGACAAGGCGACAATCTGCAGCCGCCGCCGCCGCGAACGGCCGGCCCCCGCGGCTTCAAAACCGCCGCCGGTCTGGTCGCCACCGCGGGCCCCACGGCTCTTTGCCGCCCGCGCCAACGCCTTGAAGAGCACACTCATGCAGGCGCCCCGAACATGTCTAACAAACGCGCCCCCAACACCACTGAACCTCGTTTAACATAAACACCAAGAAGCCACCATATAGCGCGAGTTATTTTTATTCTATTAAGAATTGTGAGAAATCTATGCTTACCCGTAATTGATGTGAACGCGATAGACCTCCGGCGGATTGGCAATGTTTTTCATTTTCACCACGCCAAGGCTTTGAAAACCCGCCTCTACCTTGTTCTTAACCATGTCATGAACATCGGCGGAAATGGAAATACCGCCGGGATCGGTAATCGACTCCATGCGCGCCGCGATATTCACACCTTCGCCGAACACATCCTTGGCGGTGACGATGACCTCGCCGCGATGAATACCGATACGGATTTTCAGTTGGTCATTGCCCGGACGCGGCTTGTTGAATTTGGCCAGTTCCTTCTGGATGGCGATGCCGCAGCGCAAGGCGTCCAGCGGCTCGGTGAACACCACCATGAAGGCGTCGCCGATGGTCTTGATTTCCTTGCCCTTGTTGCCGGCAATGGCCTTGCGGACGATGGCGTTATGCTCCTTCAGCAAGGCATAGGTCGCCGCCTCGTCCTTTTCCATCCTGGCGCTGTAACCGACGATATCGGTCATCATGATGACCATGATCTGCTTCTTCTCGTTCTCCGGCTTGCTGACATTGAAGGGCTGGCCGCTGCCGGCGCCCTGTGTGGCGGCGGCAGACGGCGGCGGCGCGTAGTCCGGTTCGCTTCCGCGGCCGAGGACCAACCGCAGCACACCGCCGACGATGGTCACCGGCAGCCAGACACCGGCGATGATTATTCCGGCGATGATCCTGGCGGAGAGTTGATCGGCGAACAGCACGCGGAACTGCTCACGGGTGGAAACAAAGTAAAACAGGCCGACGTAAACGGCCAGACGAACGACCTTGCCGCCGATGCCTCCCAAAAAAATGCGCAGCAGCAGACAGACGAGAACGACGCCGCCGGCCATCACCGCCAGTTTAAGGTCATACAGATAGAGCAGGGTTTGCCATGTCGCCGTCAGGTAGGCGGGAAAGGCTTTAACGTAGGTGAGAACCAAAGCCTGCATGATTTCCGAGCCTCCCCCGTATACCGGCTGGATAAATTAGCATGGCTCTCGCTTATCGGGAAACCACAACGCTGCCAAAAGGATCACTGGCAGAGAGACAGACCGTCCTCGATCAGGCGGTGCCCCTCCAGCCCGTGGGCATAACCATTGGCGAAGCTGGCCTCGGGGACCAGTTCGGCCAGGCGCCGGGCGGCCTCGCCGCTGTCGACGCGGCCGTCGAGGACCGAGCGATACAGTCCGGCCACCGCCGCCATGTCGCAACTATGCGGCCACAGCCGGAAGCCCGTCACCCCCGCCGCCCGCAACCCGGCCAGGTCGCCCAACAAATTGAGGTAGTGGCCGGACATCGTCTGGGTGCCGTTGACGGCAAGAAAGGCCTGGCCGTCCATGGTGTCCACCGCCATGCCATCGGCATCCTCGCCGCAGACATATTGGCAGCCGTCCTTGTGCAGATCGCGCGACCGCGCATGGTAGCAACGGGCCGACATCGCCAGCGGCGCCCGGCCGAACGCCTGCACCTCGATCTCGCACAGGCCTTGCGCGGCCAGCACGGCGATGGCGGTGGCCGGCAGTTCGGCGGGCAGGCAGATCCGGCGGGCTCCCGAGCCGACCAGATAAGCCAGGGTGCCCTCGTTATAGACATTGACGAAGGGCCCGACATGGAATTCGTGGCCGGCCAGCGCGGCGACCGCCGACAGATCATTGGCCTCGACGGTGGCGTCGGTGCCGGCCAGCGCCTTGATGCGGTGACGCTCCTTCTCGCTCATCACCAGCGCCAGGGAGGAGACCACCACCTGCTTGCCGCCCGCGGCCAGGCGCTCCATCACCTCGACGAAGTAATTGCCGAAGAACATCTCGCGCTTCGAGCATACCACCTCGCCGAGATAGACGCTGTCCAGCGGCGCCTCGTCGGCCAGGCGGAAATAGAAATCGCGCATCTGCTCGGCCGGCCAGTGGAACAGCAGCGGGCCCAGGCTCAACTGTCCGCCGATACCGGCGACGGCGGTCAACGCCACTTCCTCTCATAGGCGCCGGCGGTCTGCCGGCCGCCTTCGGTGATGCCGTCGAGCATCTCCACCGCCGGCCGTTCGCCGCGACCGATGGCATCCACCGCCCGGCGGAAGGCCCCGACCACGTCGGCGACATAGGCGCGGCCGCGCTGGCGCCCCTCGATCTTGAAGGCCTTGACTCCGGCGGCGATCAGTTCGGGCAGCAGATCCAGCGTATTGAGCGAGGACGGTTCTTCGAACAGATAGCTGAGCTTGCCATTCGCCTCGAAGCGTCCCTTGCACAGGGTCGGATAGCCCGCCGGTTCGCCCGGGCCGAAGCGGTTGATGGTGAACCCGCCCAGTTCGCTGACCACCGCGCTGCCGGTGTCGCGGTAGCGGACATGGCTGGCCGGCGAACAGGCGCCGTCGATATTGGGCGAATGCCCGGTGGCATAGGACGACAGCGAACAGCGTCCCTCGGCCATCACGCACAGGCCGCCGAAGACGAAGACCTCCATTTCGATGGGAACGCCGGCGCAGAGCGTGGCGATCTCGGCCACCGACAGCACGCGCGGCAGCACCGCCCGGCGAATGCCGAAGGCCCGGTGGTAGAAGCTGATGGCTTCGGCGGAAGAGGCCGAGGCCTGGACCGACAGATGCAGCCGGAGATCCGGATGGGTCCGCGCCGCATAATCGCACAAACCCAGATCGGCCAGGATGACCGCGTCGGCGCCAAGCCGGGCGGCGTCGTCGACGGCACGGTGCCACAATTCCGGTTGCCCGGCGCGGGGAAAGGTATTGATCGCCACCAGCACCCTGGCACCCCGCTCATGGGCATAGACGATGCCTTTGGCCAGTTCCGGGCGGCTGAAATTGAGACCGGGGAAATTGCGGGCGTTGGTTTCGTCGCGAAAGCCCAGATAGACGGCGTCGGCGCCGGCGTCGACGGCGGCCTTGAGCGCCGCCGGCGTGCCCGCCGGACAGACCAGTTCCACCCCCTCGACCGTCATCCGCGCCCCCGTGCCTTGAGCCCGCGCCGCAACTCGGCGACCTGCTGTTCCAATTCGGCGATGCGCGCCGACTGCGTATTGCTGCCGCGCAGCAGCGGTCCCAGCAGCGCCGAGCTGATCTTGCCCATGTCCTCGGCCAGACGCCGGTAAACCCGGCCGCCGATATTGGAGGCCCGCAGCAACGGACGGGCCAGGGGCCCCAAAGTGGCGGCGAAATCCTCTTCCAGATTGATGCCGGCACCGTCGATGGCATTGCGCAGCGCCAGCACCACTTCGGTGTCGCCTTCGAACACCAACTGTCGCGAGAAGAAGGCGGCGTCGCCGTCGATGCGCCCCTCGGCCAGGTCGAACAGCATTTCCAGCGGCCCACGGATCACCGCCGAGGCCTGCACCAGCTCGAAATCACGGTGAACCTGCAGGCGGGGCTGCTCCGGCCAGGGTTCGAGCACCAGGACGAACGGCAGATCGACGGGATCGATGCCGATCACCGCGTTGGGGAAATCGGACAGACGGTCAAGAATATCGGGATGACGGCGGCGCACCACCGCCAGGATGGCGTCGAACAGCGGCTGAAGCAGGCGCGGCGGCACCACCGCCAGGGCCAGCCCGGCCAGCAGTATGGGCGAAAACGGCGGCTCGACAGGACGCGAAACCGGTTCCCGACGTTCAGACAACATTCCCACGGCTCATCCCTCCGGGGGATACTGATAAAACATTCGGCGCTCAAACTCAAAGAATAAGCGGATAACGCCCAATCACCGGGCCATGCAAAGCCAGCAGCAGGACATACAGCGCCAGCCCCAAAAGGCAGCGCCAGAGCAGGCCGGCCGACAGCTCCAGCGTCGCCCGGCCCTCCAGGATGGCGCGAAAGGGCAGATTGGAGGTGTCCGGCGAAATGCCGCGGCGGCGCTCGAACAGCCGGGTTCCCATGACGCTGAAGCCGCCCAGCATGCCGAACAGCACCACCGCCCGCAGGCTGCCATTGGCCGCCAGGTGGGCCGCCGCCCAGAGCGCCGCCGCCCACAACACCGGATGGCGGGTGACGGCGACGATGCCGGGATGGGCCGGATCGAACCCCTGTCGTCCCCGGCCCAGCGAGTAGGGATTGGCGGTGGTGAGGCCGGCCACCAGCAGCATCATGGCCAAGGGCATCACCGTCAGCGGCACCCAGCGGGCCCAGTCCGGAGGCGTCCACAGTTCGACATAGGGGGCCGCCAGCGCGGCGGCCACCAGCCACAGCAGGGTGACGCTGCCGACCACTGAATGCCCGATCAGGTAACGCCGCTCGCCGACGGCGGCGACCAGGCGGGCCCGCCACCCGGGCAGCGCCGGCAGGCTATGGGTGGCGAGAAAAATCGCCAGCGCCGCCGCCAACTCCTCGAACCCGTTCATTTCGCCACCTCTATGGAACCGCTCATGCGGCTATGGCCAAGCCCGCAATATTCACCGCATTGCAGCGGCAGATGGCCATATCCGGGGGTCGTCAGGCTTATGGTTTCCACTTTTCCCGGCCATAACAGCAGCTCGACGCCGCCGATGGCGGCGCTGTGCACCACGTCCTCGGCCAGAAAATGCACGCGGTAGCGATGGTTCGGCGCCACCACCAGGTCAGGGGCGAAGGTCCATTGCCGTGCCAGCAGGTAAATGTCGTCCCCGGCCACCCGCACCGGTGTCCGCCCCTCGTCAGGGCCCGCCATCGCCCGCCAGCCGGCGCGAAACTCGGCTTCCGACATGGTGGACCGGTCGGTGGCGGGGCCGTCATGAGGCAATGACAGCCAGACCACCAGCAGAACCAGGCAAATTGCCAGATAGACAACTGTCGCCCACCGCTCAGCGCGGACCATCGCCGGCCTCCCGGGTCAGCAGACGACGCAAGGCGCCCCAGACGAAAATGACCCCACCGATCACGGCAATGCCGCCGCCAAGGCCGACAACCCCCATGGCCGCCATCTTTCCCAGGCTGTCCAGCCCCTGGTCAAGCCCCAGGCTTTTCCGCGGCACGCCGGCCGCCCCGGCGAGAAAAAAGCCCAGCGCATGGACCAGTTGCCCCCAGCCGTAGAAATGAAACTGCAGCGCCGCCGCCTTGCCGCCCGAGGGCGGACGCCCCAGCAACGGCAACACCACGACGACAAACAATCCCATCAGGCCGAGATTCACCCCGCCGATGACCGCATGGTAGTGGGATGGGGTGCGGGTGTCGGCCAGGCCGAGGAAAAACCCGGCAACGCCGCCGATGGCGAACACCAGCAGCGACAGGCCGAGAGCCAGGCTCGCCGGCGAGCGCCGGTTGCCCCCCTGGCGGGCCAGATGCAAGGCGACGCCGCCGCCCATCAGCAGCGAGGGCAGCGGCAAGGCAAACCACAGCAGGGCGGTAAAGGCACGGCGATGCTCCAGGCCCAGCGGTTCGGCGCGCCCATAGAGCAGCGGCGCCGCCCAGGCAAAAGCCAGCAGCGACAGGAACACCGCCCGCGTCAACCCGGCCGGCAGCGGCCCCCGGCCCCATTGGCGTTCGCCCAGCACCTGCCAGCAGACCAGCAGCAGCGCCGTGTTGAGGATCTGCAGGACATGGCCGCCGCCCCAGAACAGCCGTTCGTGAAACAGGGCGGCGCCGGTGCCGGCCGGGATCATCAGGGCGGCGACGGCGAAACAGGCGAGCGCGGCAAAATAGACGCCGCCGGTACAGGCGACAGCGAAAGCCACCACCGACGGCGGTCTGAACAGCAGCGGCAGCAGCCTGAGGCAGGCCAGGCCGATACCGCCGGCGAACAGCAGCAACCCGGCGTAAAACAACGGATGCTGAAGCACCGGCAGATAGTTGTTGAGCGACGGCTCACCCTGATCGGCGATCGCCGGCACCAGCAGCAGCAAGGTCCCGGCCACCGCCAGGGCCAACCCCGCCGGACCGCTTCGCCCGCCGCCGGCGACCGTCGCCGACAGCAGGCCGAGGCAGGCGAGGAACCACACCTCGATGGACAGCACGACATGGGTGATCAGGGCCCGGTAGAAGAATTCGGGGCTCCACGGCAGCCAGTCCTGGGCATGGGGGGTCCGCGAGACGGCCAGCAGCAGCGCCAGCACGCCGGCCACCGCCAGCGCGCCGACCGCCAGCAGGGCCCAGCCGCGACGTTCCGCCGTTGCGCTCATCCGTTTCTCAGCCGGATCTCGTGCAGGGCCCATAAGCCGGCGGAAAACAGCAGAAAAGCCCCCATCTGATGCGCCGAGGCCAGCCATACCGGCACCATCAGC
>DUZF01000122.1 GCA_013349665.1 Rhodospirillaceae bacterium
ATAATTGATCTGCTCGCTGAACGCCTGGTGGCCGACCAGGCCGAGGCGCGGCAACGGCAGCAGAAGCAGCACTGCCGCCGTCATGCTGATCCAGGCGGGGTTGATGTGGTGAACGAAGTCGGTTGCCCAGAAGGCCAACGCCAGGGTCAGCAACACCGCCAGCGACCGTTCGTCAGCGGTCATCGGCGCCGGTGCCGCGGCAGGTTGCGGGCGCGGCATGTCCGGCCACAGTTTGACGATCAGGATCACCGCCAGCAGTCCCTTGAGCAGGCCCAGCACCGGGAAATGCAGCAGTAGATAACCGCCATAGGTGAAATTGACATGCCACAGGGTCTCGGCGCCGCCCACCAGCACCAGATTGGGAACATTGGCCGGCAGGATCGAGAAGGTCGGGGCGTCGCAGCCCAGGGCTGCGGCCAAGACCACTCCCAGTCGTCCCCGGGATCCGGGAGCGAAGCCGAAGCGATCGGCCAGCGACAGGGCGATCGGCACCAGCAGCACGACCCGCCCGACGGAAGACGGCATGATGAAGCCGAGCGCCGCCCCCATGGTGACGATGCCGCCGATGACTCCCCAATAGGTGGTGCCGAAGGCCGTGGTCAGGTGCTCGGCGAGTCGTTGGCCAAGCCCGGTGCCGCGCACGGCGACGCCCATGACCAGGCCGCCGAAAATCAGCCACAGGGCCGCCGACTCGAAGCCGGAGAACACCATCGGGGCCGGCGCCACCTTGAACAGCATGGCGGCGGTGAAAAAGGCGAGGGCGGTGACATAGGTCGGCACCACGCCGGTGGCCCATAAGGCGATCGCCGGCAACACCAGGGCCAGGGCCTTCAGTTCTCCCGCCGGCATCGGTTGGGTCAGCGCCAGGGCGGCGCCGACGGCGATGGTCGCGGCAGCGATGACGGATGGGAAGATGTGGCGACTATGCCCCAAGGCTTTCAGCGCCCAGCAATAAATACTGTGAGATTGGTAATGCCTGTCGCGCTTTTTGCCCATCTTAAATTTTTGTCGAATTGTATATAATTGGAACAGGTTGCCCTTCCGTTTCGATGAAATGCTCATGGCACTGACGAAGCTTTTGCATACAACTGCGACGTTTCTTATCGTCGAAGACGATGCGATCACCAGGGATCTGATGAGTTCCCTGGCCACCAGGATGGGATTCTCCAAGGTGTGGACGGCTTTGGAAGGTGGCGAGGGGTTGCAGATCGCCGCCAGGCACAAGCCGACGGTGATCGTCACCGACCTTCAGATGGAACCGGTGGACGGGCTGATGCTGCTGGGCGGGCTGCGCGCCTCGAGAGAATGGGAGATCGCCACCGTTCCGGTCTTCTTCTTCACCTCTCACCAGGATATTGACGTCGTGCAGCGGGCGAGGAACAAAGACGTCACCAATTTCTTTATAAAACCGTTCAATCCCGGAGCCTTTTCCGAGAAACTGGCCGAGGCGGCGGCCAAAAGATTTTCTGAGATCGCCCGCTGGAAAGCCTCCGAGGATACATCGGAGGGTTAGCCGGCATAGGCCTGCGTCGCGGGTGACTGGGCCCTTGTCGCATCGACGACCGTTCTGATGCTCTGCAGCGGCGTCGACAGGTCGCCGGCACCGAGTTTGCCCGCCTGCTCAAGCGTCGAGGCGACGGCAGCGATCCGCTGAAAACCAAGATTGGCCGCCTGGCCCTTGAGGCGGTGGGCCAGTTTACTCACCGTTTCGGCCTGCCCGCCGTCGATGGCGGCTTGCAACTCGACCACGGCGGCCGGTATGCCGGCCCAGAAACGGTCAAGCAGATCGGTCAAGGTCTCTGTCCCCAGGTCCTCGGCCAATTCCGCCTGCGCGGCGGTGTCCACCAGCGGCGGCATATCATCCTCGACGGCCATCGGGCCGCTGGTGCATCGGTCAATCCAGCGATCAAGCAGCGACTGGAGGGCGCGCCGATTGATCGGCTTGGCAATGTAATCGTCCATTCCCGCCGCGAGGAAGGCTTCGCGGTCACCGGCCATGGCATTGGCGGTCATGGCGATGATCGGCGTCGCCGCCTTGGCGCCTTTCAGGGCGCGGATCGCCTTTGTCGCCTGGATGCCGTCCATGCCGGGCATCTGGACATCCATCAGGACGATGTCGTAATGGCCGCGTTCGACCAGAATGACGGCCTGACCGCCATCATTGGCGACGTCGGCGCGGTGCCCCAGCCGTGCCAGCAGCCCCGTGGCGACACTTTGATTGATGGCGTTGTCCTCGGCCACCAGCAGGCGCAGCGATCGCTTCGGTTCCTTGCTGTCGGCGGGGGATTGCTCTTCCGCCGCCGGTGTCGGCAAGCGCTCCGCCCGTCCCGAAACCGTGGCCAGGCAGTCCAGCAGCGCGGTGGGACGGATCGGCTTGCTCAGGGTCGCGGCAAAACCCAAGGCGGCGATTTGCCGCCTGTCCGCTTCGTCGAGAGAGGAACTGGCAAGGATCAAGGGCATCCCGGACAGATCCGCATCGGCCCGGATGATGGTGGCGAGATCCAGTCCGGTCATGCCCGGCATGTGATGGTCGGTAATCACCATGGCGAATCCCAGGCTTCCCGACATCGAATGGCGCAGGGCGTACACGGCGTCGGCGGCCGAGGAGAGGCCGGTGGCGTCGACACCCCAGCCGTCCATCTGCCTGATCAGGATATCCCGGTTGATGTCGCTGTCGTCCACCACCAGAACCCGCAATCCCACCAGCAAACTTCCCGAACCGGCTAATTCCTTGCCTTCGGCGGGGCGTCGCAGCGGGATGCGGAACCAGAACCGGCTACCCTTGCCGATTTCGCTGTCAAAGCCGATCTGCCCACCCATGATCTCGACGATACTGCGGCAAATGGCCAGTCCCAGGCCGGTGCCGCCAAAACGCCGGGAGGTCGAGGCATCGGCCTGGACAAACATGCCGAACAGGCGCGGTCTGGCCTGTTCGGGGATCCCGACGCCGCTGTCGAGGACCTCGGCATGCAGCCATTCGCCGCCGTCGGCAAGGACTTCGCGGCTGGCTTTGATGGCGATTGTTCCTTCTTCGGTGAATTTGACGGCATTGGTGCCGAGGTTCATCAATACCTGGCGGATCCTGCCCGGGTCGCCGATAAACTCGCCGTCCAGGTCTGGGGCGATGTAGACCGACATCTCGATGTTCTTGCCCACCAGGCGTGGTGCCAGAATGTCGGCGACGCCTTCGACCACGGTGGCGACATCAAACGGGCATTCCTCGAACTCCATGTGCCCGGCCTCGATTTTCGAGACGTCGAGGATGTCGTTGACGATCGACAGCAAGGATTCGGCCGACACGCGGATCGTATTGGAGAAATGCCTCTGTTCGCCGGAAAGCGAACTGTCCAGCAACAGGCTGGTCATGCCGATGATGCCGTTCATCGGGGTGCGGATTTCGTGGCTCATGGTGGCGAGGAATTCCGACTTGGCGCGATTGGCGGTCTCGGCGAAGGCGATCTGCTCGGCCAGGTCGTCGGTCAGTTTCAACAACCGCTTGCTGTTGGTTGCAAAACGCCGAAGCAAGGCCCAGGCGAACCACACCAGCAGCGCCGTGGCAAACAGGCCGATAGCCAAGCCTTGGGCCCGCTGCTGATAATAGGTCCACAATACTTCGTCGAGGGATTGGCCGATGATCACGACCAGGGGGTAGTCGCGCAACTGACGGTAACTGGCAATTCGCTTCTGTGGGTCGATCATGCCGTCAGTAATGTATGTCCCTTCAGTTTTTTCCTTAAGCGCGGCAAATAGAGATCCGCCCTTCAATGAGGTGGAGATGATTTTTTCCGACAGCGCCGTGCGGGCGCGAATATAGCCGTCGAGGCCGATGACGCTGACCAGGCCGTCGGATCCGATATCGATGGTGGAATAGAAATCCGACAGGACGAAGGGGTTGATGGACAGCACCATTACCCCGCCGAAGGACCCGTCGGGTTTGCGGACCCGGCGGGTGAATTGCAGGGTCCATTGATTGGATACCCGGCCCAGCACCGCCTTGCTGATGAACAGGAAATCTTCGTTGGCGTCCTTGTGCACCCGGATATGTTCCCGGTCGCTCAAATCGACTTTTTGGGCAGGCATGCCTTTGCTGCTGGCGACGAGAATGCCGCTTTCATCGGTCACCGACAACTGAACGCCCAGGGTGTGCATGGACACGGCATCACTGAATGCCTTGGCCGCATCGAATTTTTGCGGCCCGGCTTCGTAGTCGCGACGCATATAGAGCAAGGCCTGGTCAACGCTGGACACCGTCCGGCGGACGCTTTCCTCGAAGGCACGCGCCAGGTTGGCGGTGTTCCGTTCGGCCATGGCCAGGGAAACCTGTCTGGTCTTTTCCACATATCCAAGGATCGCGCCCCAGATCACCAGAAGAAGAACGGTTACCAGGGCAAGTATCTTGGCGCGGATTGTGCCGTATCCACGCTCGTACATTTCCATGTCGGTTGGTGCACCGTTCAGTCCGGCCGTCACCGCCTGACGGTTCCATCCAAAGAAGTTCAGCGCAGTCCGCCACCAGGCTGACATCGTCATTCCGTCCCTACCACAGCATGGGCCGCGATTATGGGCCCGACTGTCCGGGGGACGCAAATCTTTGCATCACGCAGTGTTTGGGAAACCCTGCACTGCCGCGATATACTGGCTGAGTAGCCCGATCGGCGGAACGATGGATCCCTTCAAGACATATCAGCCCAAGCCCAAGTCTTTCGCGCCGGGCAAACTGACCGTCGAGGACGCCGAGGCGGTGGCCATGACGGCGGTGGCGTTCATTGTCGGTGACGAGACCCTGATGCCGAGATTCTTCGCGCTTACCGGTTGCGGTCCGGATGACCTGCGGACGAGGATCGGCGAGGGGGCGTTTCTCGGCGCCGTGCTCGATTTCATCCTCGGCGACGAACCGAGCCTGCTTGACTTCGCGGCGACGGCGGGGTTGCCGCCGGAAGTGATGATGCTGGCCAGGGAAAAATTGCCCTGATCGGCCTGTCAGTGTTGTCAAAGGGTGCCGCGAAAGCCCTGCGGCAGGGCTACGTTTCCAAGGCAATCGCCAGGACATCGGCCCCGCCACGGGCAGGCAGTCCGTCGGCATCGCTATGAAAGACAGGCAACGTCTCCGAGGACTTCAATCCGGCCTTGAATGCCGTGTCGCCCTTGATCGTCAGTTCCCGGCGCAAGGCGTCACCCTTCGGCATTGGTCCTTCGCGGTGCACGGCTCGCCAGGGTCCGCGACCGCGGGTGAATTTGGCGCCGGTACCGGCATTGTGTTTTTCCAGGCGGGCGGCGACGTCTTTGGCAATCCCGGTATAGGCGACCCCCGCCGCATTGAGGAGGACGTAGACAAACCACTCGGCAAGCACAGCGGAAGCAGTGTCGTCGGATTTGGTCTTGCCGGTGGGAGCCGGTTTTTTCACATAACGTCCTTTCTCTGCGGAAGAGTATTGCATACTTTTGCCCTCGCACGAGTGAGGCCATGGAATCCAAATGCCGCGGGATTGCCGCTATACTGAATATTGCTGTGTGCGACATTGCGGTGTGTCATGAACCCGAAGCCGGCCCGGGTGGAGAGTCCCGCCAATTGTTTGCCTCAACTGGAAATAGAGAGATCATCGAATGTTCAGTTCTGTTCGGAATAGGTTGCTGATTGTGGCGCTGACAATCCCGTTGGCCATTGCCGCCGTATGTGTGCTGTGGTGGGTCCAGTTTGATGCGTTGAAGGTAAACGGCCCGGTCTATGGCCGGATCGTCCTGGCAAAGGACCTGGTCGCCGACATTTTGCCGCCTCCCGAATATATTCTCGAATCCTATCTCACGGCGTCGCGGGCGGTCGTGTCCAGCCCGTCCGAGTATGGGAAATACAAGGAACAGCTGGCGAAGCTGAAGGCTGATTATGATGATCGCCACAAATATTGGTCGGCAGCCGGATTGGATAAGAAAACAGCGGAACTGCTTTTGCAAAACTCCTACCTGCCGGCGATGCGGTTCTATGAGATCGCCGACACCGTATTCTTTCCGGCGCTGGCGCGCGGCGATCGCGACGCGGCTTTGGCGGCGTTCCGGGAGATGACGACGGCCTATGACAATCACAGATCGTCGATCGATGACCTGGTCATCGAGACGGATCGTCTCAGCAAGGCGACCGAGGCGGACGCCGCCGCCAGTGAGGACAGATACAAGACGCTGACCTTTTCCCTGTCCTTTGGCGTGTCGCTGCTGGCGATGCTCGGCATCCTGGCCATCGCCCGGTCGATCATCTCTCCTTTGTCGCAGTTGACGGACAGGATGAAGGACGTGGCCGGGGGAAACTCAGACGTGACCATTCCCAAGACCGGCGACAAAGGTGAAATCGGCGTTCTCGCGCGCGGGCTCGAGGCTCTGCGGCTGGTGGTCGACGACGCCTTCAGGCTGAACCGGCTGGTCGAGGAACAGCCGGCGGCGGTGCTGCTCTGCACCTCGGATAACAAGCTTTCCTATCTCAACAAGTCGGCGCGGGCCATCGTTGAAAAAATGAAAGCCGGTTCACGGCGAGATCTTGGGCAGGTGGTGGGGCACAACGTGCTCGATTTCCATGCGAACCCGGAAATGGTGCGTGGCATCGTCACCGATGTCAGCCGCCTGCCGTTTCATGGGAAATTCACCATGGCGGGGATCACCATCGAGAATGTGGTCGATGCCATCCGCGACAAGTCCGGCCGCGTCGTCGGCACCGTGCTGAGCTGGAAGGATGTGACGGATTACATCAAGCTGTCCGAGGATTTTGAGCGGGAGGTCAAAACCGCGGCGGAGTCGGTTGCCGGCGCCTGTGTGCATCTCAGCGAGGCGGCGGCGGCGCTGAGCCAGGCCGCGGACGGTACCAAGACCGAAAGCGCTACTGTTTCGGCGGTCTCTTATCAGGCGACGGGCAATGTGCAGACCGTCGCCGCGGCCGCCGAGCAACTGTCGGCGTCAATCGGCGAAATCTCCCGCCAGGTTTCCAATTCAGCCAGCCTGGCGAGACGGACGGCCGAGCAGGCCCATGAGACCAGCGGTACGCTGACGACCCTGGTCGAAGCGGCCGGCAAAATCGGCGAGGTGGTTGGCATCATCAGCGATATCGCCAGTCAGACCAATCTTCTGGCTCTCAACGCCACCATCGAGGCGGCAAGGGCGGGCGAGGCCGGCAAGGGGTTCGCGGTGGTCGCCAACGAGGTCAAGGGGCTGGCCAATCAGACCGCCAGGGCGACCGATGAGATCGGTGGCCAGGTCCGGCAGATGCAGGACATCACCCGCGCGACGGTGCAGGCGATCGAACAGATCATCGGCATGATCGGCGATATCGACAGCACGTCATCGGCGATTGCCGCCGCCGTTGAACAGCAGGGCGCCGCCACCGGCGAAATCAGCCGCAATGTGCAGGCGGCGGCGACCGGCACCAGGCAGGTTTCCTCCAGTATCGAAAATGTCGTCGCCGGGGCCGAGAATACCGGACGGAATGCCTCCGGCGTGCTCGCCTATTCGCATGATCTGGCCAGCCAGGCCAAGGCTTTGGAGCAGGGGGTGACTGACTTTTTGAAAAAAATGAGAAATTAGGCTTTGCTTTTGAGGAGCCGAAACAGAGGCACATCGACATCTTCCTCATGCCTCTCGATTTCGGCGCCGACTTTTGCAATCAGGTTCAGCAGGTCCGGTTTTGTAACCTGGCCGATGGAGCGGGCAATGGCGTCGACCTCGGCGAACAGGTCCAGGTGAGCTTCGCGCAGAATCTCCGCGGTTTCCGCATCGGCCTTTCCGGCAAAGCTTTCCTCGGCGTCGGCATGCAGACGCATGCGGGCCTTCAGGGTTTCCAGCGCACCGCTGATAATGGCCGGGTTGCTGCTGTTGCAGGCGACGGCAAGCAGCCTGATCACCAGCTCATTAAAACTGTCATGCTCGTCATCGATCACCGGTTCGTGGGTTCGCCATTCCTGGCCATGCCGGGACAGGCTCTTTCCGATCCTGCTGTTGCCCTCTAACCCGACGAACTCGGGAAAGGTCTTTGAATAGAGGCCTTTAGCATAAGCCGAGAGATTCGCCGCCCGCAGGATTGCATCCTGAATATGCGGAACGTCTGCGCCTTTAAGGCGGGCAAAATGATCCTCGTCAAAAAAATCACTGATGGCACTGGCTTCTTCTTGGGTCAAATTACTGAAATCACCCAAGAGCGTTAATTTTACCGACAGCGATGCCATGGTCGACAGGAATTTGTCGTCGCTGATTGCTGTCAACGCCTTCCTGGAAATTTCTGCATCCAGGCTGAGGAAATAGCAGTCAATGCTTACCATTCCGGCGGCTCGCGCCGTAACCGCCTGGGAAAAGCGCTCTTCGAACACCTTTGCATCGACGAATATTGCCATTTTCGATTTGTCCCAATGTCTACCGCAGAAGTTAACCGGTGGTTTGCAAGCATGGCCCTTACACCGTTCCAATGTAAAGTTTTGACGGACGTCCCGCTGTCCTCAAATGGGGACCGATTGTCCCGATGCCGCGAAGACTCCAACATTGTGGAGAACGCGGCAAATGTCTGCCGGAGACTAAAATGACCATGAATATTTGAGTGGTTGGCAAATAAACAGTCTTGGCTGTTTATTCGTTTATATCGGCTATTTCTCTGTATATGACTTAAGTTATAAAATATTCATAGGATCATATAGTTCGTTATATATACGGACATTGGGAGATGGCGTAAAGTTTTGCCCGTTACTGTTATAAGTGTTCAAATATTTGCAGCGGGACGGCGAGGGAATTCATGAAATTTTGGGGTAAGATGCGCGCAGGTCTTGCGCCATTCATCGGCGCCG
>DUZF01000296.1 GCA_013349665.1 Rhodospirillaceae bacterium
GGGCGACCTTGCACAGATTGGGCACACGGCGCGACAGGCGGTCGATGTCGGCCATGGTGAAGTTCACCTCCGCCTCGGCGGCGGCGGCCAGCAGATGCAGCACCGTGTTGGTCGACCCGCCCATGGAGATGTCCAGGGTCATGGCGTTCTCGAAGGCCTCGAAGCCGGCGATGGAGCGCGGCAGCACGCTGGCGTCGCCGCCTTCGTAATACCGCTTGGCCAGGGAGACGGCCACACGCCCGGCTTCCAGGAACAACTCGCGGCGATCGGCATGGGTGGCCAGCAGCGAGCCGTTGCCGGGCAGCGACAGGCCCAGCGCCTCGGTCAGGCAGTTCATCGAATTGGCGGTGAACATCCCCGAGCAACTGCCGCAGGTCGGGCAGGACGAGCGCTCATAGGCCAGCGCATCGGCGTCGCTGACCTTGTCGTCGGCGGCGGCGATCATGGCGTCGATGAGGTCGACGGCGATGGTGCGGTCACCCAGCTGCACCTTGCCGGCCTCCATCGGCCCGCCGGACACGAAGACCGCCGGAATGTTGAGCCTGAGCGCCGCCATCAGCATGCCGGGGGTGATCTTGTCGCAGTTGGAAATGCAGACCAGGGCGTCGGCGCAATGGGCGTTGACCATGTATTCGACGGCATCGGCGATCAGTTCGCGCGACGGCAGCGAATACAGCATGCCGGAATGCCCCATGGCGATGCCGTCATCCACCGCGATGGTGTTGAACTCCTTGGCGACGCCGCCGGCCTTGGCGATCTCGGCGGCCACCAGCTGGCCCAGGTCCTTGAGATGCACATGGCCGGGAACGAACTGGGTGAAGGAATTGGCGACGGCGATGATCGGCTTGCCAAAATCCTCGTCGGTCATCCCGGTGGCCCGCCACAGCCCGCGCGCGCCGGCCATGTTGCGGCCATGGGTGGAGGTACGCGATTTGTATTCGGGCATGGTCTGATCCTCGCGGCTGTGTTGGGCAGAAGATAGCGACGACGGTGGCCAAGGAAAAGAGAAAGCGCCCTTATCCTTCATCGTGCCCCCGGGAAAAGGTCCCGGTAACCACCCCTTAAAGCCTGCCGCCTAGTGTGACCGCCAGACATCTTCCACGGCCGAGAAAGGACAAACCGTGCCGACAGATCGAGCACAGACATTCATCAGAAGTATTAATAAAGAAATCCATGAACATCGCTGTGAAAGCGAGCTGACAACAGCCGTAAAAGCCTGCCGCGGGGCGGTTATTGCCGCCGCGGCATTTAGCTTCTGTATCAATATTCTATTACTTGTTTCTCCTATATACATGATGCAGGTCTATGATCGTGTTCTCGGCAGCCGCAGCGATATGACGCTGGTGATGCTGTCGGCGATCACCGCCATGCTGCTCATCGTCATGGGCGCCCTCGAAGTGGTCCGCTCGCGCATCCTGGTCAGGGCCGGCATCCACTTCGACGCCCTGCTCAAAACCCGGGTTTTTTCGGCGACTTTTCTGAAGAGCCTGCGGAGCCCCGGCGGCGTTCCGGCGCAGGCCCTGAATGACCTCGACGCCATTCGTGACTTCATCGGCGGCACCGGCGTCCTGGTGTTCTGCGACGCCCCCTGGGCGCCGCTGTTCATCGGCATGGCCTTCCTGCTGAACCCGCTGCTCGGCTGGACCTCGCTGTGCGGCGGCCTGTTCATCCTCGGCCTCGCCTTGGCCAATGAGCATTTCACCCGCCGCCCGCTGAAAACCGCGGTGCGGCTGAATCTGGCGGCAAATCTGTTCGCCAACGGCTCGTTGCGCAATGCCGAGGCGATCCAGGCCATGGGCATGTTGCCGGGCATCGCCGCCCGCTGGCGCCTGCGCCATCAGCATATGCTGGCGCAGCAGGTCGTCGCCGGCGACCTCGGCGGCCTGATGCTGGCCGGCTCCAAGGTGTTCCGCCTGCTGCTGCAAAGCGGCATCCTCGGCCTCGGGGCCTGGCTGGCGATCCACGACCAGCTGTCGGCCGGCGCCATCATGGCCGCCTCGATCATCATGGGCCGCGCTTTGGCGCCGGTGGAGATGGCGGTCGGCCAATGGAAGACCTTCGTCCATGCGCGGGGCGCCTGGGCGCGCCTCGACGAGCTGTTGACCGGCCTGCCCGAAGCCGCGCCGGCGATGGCTCTGCCGGCCCCGGCCGGCGCCCTGTCGGCCGAACATCTGGCGGCCATCCCCCCCGGCGGCCGGGCGGCGGTGCTGAACGGCGTCTCCTTCTCCCTCGACGCCGGCGAGGTGCTGGGCATCATCGGCCCGTCGGCGGCCGGCAAGTCGACCCTGGCCCGAGTGCTGGCCGGAATCTGGCAGGCGTCCAACGGATGCGTGCGCATTGACGGCGCCGAACTGGCCGCCTGGGACCCGGTGCGACTGGGGCCGCATATGGGCTATCTGCCGCAGGACGTCGAATTGTTCGAGGGGACCGTGGCGGAGAATATCGCCCGCTTCCAGACCATCGACCCCGGGGCGGTGGTGACGGCGGCGCGCAAGGCGGGCGTCCACGAGATGATCCTCAAGCTGTCGGAAGGCTACGACACCCGCATCGGCGAAGGCGGCCGCGCCCTGTCCGGCGGCCAACGCCAGCGCCTCGGCCTGGCCCGGGCCCTCTATGGCGACCCGGCGATCCTTATCCTCGACGAACCCAATTCCAATCTCGACTCGGCCGGCGACCAGGCGCTGATCGAGGCCATCGGCCACGCCCGCAGACAGAAATCGACGGTGGTGGTGATCACCCACCGCCTCAGCATCCTGTCCTCGGTGGACAAGGTCCTGGTGCTGGGCGGCGGCAAGGTCGAGGCGTTCGGACAGCGCGACGAGGTGCTGGCCCGCTTCGCCCGCCCCACCGTCGTCCAGCAGGGTCACGGCCCGGCCGCGGTTCCCGCCCCCCTCCAGCAAGCACAGGTGTGACCAGATGAGCCATGACCTCACGATACCCGCCTTGCCGTCCTTGGATATCCCCGCCTCCATCAAAGGCAGTGTCACCGCCGGCGCCGTCATCGTCGCCGTCGCCTTCGCCGGCTTCGGCGGCTGGGCGGCAATGGCGCCGCTCGACAGCGCGGTGATCGCCCATGGCCAGCTGGCCGTGGAAAGCAGCCGCAAAACCATCCAGCATCGCGAAGGCGGCATCGTCAAAGCGATCCTGGTCCATGACGGCGATCGGGTGACCGCCGGACAGATCCTGCTCCGCCTCGACGACGCCAAGGCCGAGGCCACCCTGGAAGAACTGACCGGTCAGCTGGACGCCGCCCAGGCCGATCAGGGCCGCCTGATCGCCGCCCGCGACGGACTGCCGGACATCGTCTTCCCGGCTGCCTGGACCGATGCCGGTCATCAGGCGCTGCAGGCGGCCGCCCGCAACCAGCTGGACGAAAGCCGCCAGCGGCAGGCCGCCGAAATCGGCGGCCTGCTCCAGCGGGCCGCCGCGCTGCGGGCGGAAGTGGCCGGCAACCGCCTGCAGCAGGACTCGCTGAGGCGCCAGATCGCCCTGTCCAGCCATGAGCTGGTCGGCCTCAAGGGCCTCGCCGACAAGGGCTGGTATCCGAAGAACCGGGTCATCGGCCTTGAACGCGACATCGCCCGTCTCGACGGCGAACTGGCCACCAGCGCCGCCACCCAGGCCAAGACCGAGCGGACCATCGAGGAAATCGCCATGCAGCGCCAGGAGACCGGGCATCGCACCCGCGAGCAGCAGGCCAAGGACCTCGACCAGGCGCAAAATCGCATCGCGGAACTGAGGCAGCAGGTAACCGCCGCCGCCGACGCCGTCAACCGCCTGACAGTGGTGTCGCCGGTGGCCGGCAGTGTGCAGAACCTCAAACTGGCCACCGCCGGCGGCGTCATAACCGCCGGCATGGAACTGATGGAGGTGGTGCCCGGCGACGACCGCCTGGTGGTCGAGGCCCGCGTCCAGGCCAATGACATCGAAGGCGTCGAACCCGCCGCCGAGGCAGAGTTGCGCTTCTCGGCGCTCAAGGGACGCAACGCCCCGGTGCTGACCGGCAAGGTGGCGACGGTGTCCGCCGACCGCCTGGTCGACCAGCGGACCGGCCAACCCTATTACGAAACCCGCCTCGAGGTGCCGGCCGACCAGCTGGCGCGGCTTGGCGGACGGCGCATCCAGGCCGGCATGCCGGTGGAAGTGATGATCAAGAGCGGCGAGCGCAGTGCGCTGGATTATCTCCTGCGGCCGCTGATGGACAGTTTCGCCGCCTCGTTCCGCGAACGCTGAGGCCACATCGGCAGGACGCCGGTGCCACTTTCATTCGGAAGGTGCTCCGGCGTCCCCACTTCGACGGCAGCGACAGCTTGTTAAATGCGACATCATTCAATATTCTGACTTTAACAATTCCGCCTATATCTATAGGGCGTGGAGACAACCCTTTGACCTGTCCTGCCGATGGTTTACCGCCGCTGTGCATATTGCTGGTGGAAGCCCCTTGCCTGGACCATTCCCCGCTTCAAGCGATGATGGAGGACGCCGGCCATATGGTGACGGCCTGGCCGGACGCCGCCGGGACCTGCCCGCAAGATGAATTCGACGCCGCGATTGTCAGCCTTCCCGCCGGCCGCCGGGAGACGGCGCTGGCCGGCCTTCGCGCCCTGACCCGCGACAAGGCGGTGCGTCTTCCCCTGCTGGCGGTGGCGGCGGCGGATGAAGGCGATATTGCCGATTGCGACGGCCGCATCGGCGCGCCACCGACGCCGGAGCTGATTGCCGAGGCCCTGGCCGCGGCGATCTTCCTGCGGCGGGACCTGCCCACCGTCGACGAAGACCATATGGCCGAGCTGCGCCGATCCCTCGCCCCGGAAACGCTGCGGGGTTTGCTGGAGATCGCCCGCCGCTCGATCGACGACACGGTGACCCGGCTTGAGGCCCTCCGGGGGGGCGGAGATGCCGCCGCCATTGCCCGGGCGGCGCATCACCTGGCCGGTGTCGCCGCCAATTTCGGTTGCCGCGCCCTGGCCCGTCTGGCCGAAGCCATCGAGAGGAATGCCCTCGAGGGACCGGTTCCCTGGGAAGAGCTCACCGCTTTGGCGGCAGCGACGACGACGGCCTTGCAGGGCCAGATCCCTTCTCTCGTTGACGCCGGCTGAGGGCAGATGGCCGACGGCTCCCTCCTGATAAAGCTGATCCCGCTGATGGCCGTGGCCGGAACCGCTATCGTCGTGCTACGCCATCGCCGCCGCAAGGCAACACCGGCACCGGTGCCGGTGCCGGTGCCAGTGCCGGCCGTGCCGTCAGTTGCGCCGGCACCGTCGAGCCCTCCCCTGCCGCTGCGCGGCCGCGACGCCCTGCTGGTCTTCGACCGCGAGGGATGCATCCGCGGCGCCAATCCGGCGGCCTGCCAGCTGCTCGGCTATGACAAGGATGAGCTGCTGACGAAAACCCTCGGCGATATCGAAGCCGCGGTTCCCGACGACGAACTGTCGGCCACCCTGGGCCGTCTGGCCGACGGCGAGATCTTCCGCATGGAAGGCTGCCATCGCCGCAAGGACGGCTCGACCTTCCCGGTGGAACTGACCGTCGCTTCGGCCACCGGCATCGGCGCCTCGGCGTCGATTACCGCCATCTGCCGCGACGTTACCGAACGCCAGCGGCAACAGCGCGAGCTGCAGCAGGCGGTGGACGACCTGACCCAGGCCAATGCCCGCGCCCAGGCGGCGGTGGTGGCGAAAAACCAGTTTCTGCAAACCGTCAGCTATCGCCTGCGCACGCCGTTGAACACGGTTCTCGGGCTCTCCGAGCTGATGACGGCCAGCCACAGCAATCCCAAGACGGAAGAGTATCTGCGGGATATCCACGCCTCCGGGCTCGAACTGCTGAACGTCATCGACGAGGTTTCGGCGGTGGCCACCGCCGAAGCCGCCATGCAGGCTGACCAGCAGAGCTACCGCACCATCATCGAGATGTCGTCGGACGGCATCTGCACCTGCCGCGACGATCGCATGACCTTCATCAACGCCGCCGGTGTCAGACTGCTTGGCGGCCAGTCCGCCGCCGAGTTCGAGGGCCGGCCCTTCATCCAGTTCGTGCACCCCGACTATGCGGTGCTGTGCTCCGACAATTTTTCGGCGCTGCTCGAGGAGGCGACGGCCACGCCGATGAAGCTGCTGCATCCCTCGGGCAAGATTCTCGACGTGTCGGTGTCGGTCGCCGCCATACCCGACGAACCGGGCGCGGTCCTGGTGATCGCCCGCAACATCAGCGAACTCATGCGCGCGACGCGCGACGTTGCGGCGCAGGTCAGCAGGCTCAACAGCATCCTCGATACCGCCGTCGACGCCATCGTGGTGTGCAACGAGGATGGCCAGATCGAAACCTTCAATCACTCGGCCGAGACCATGTTCGGCTACACCGCCCAGGAAGCCCTCGGCCAACCGCTGGACATTCTCATGGCCGCGGCCGATGCCGCCGATTACCGGGGCTATCTAGAGGCCTATCAGCAACCTCTGCACAGCCGGGCCTTGGGCGTCGGCCGCGAGGTCACGGCGAGACACCGCGACGGCACCGCCTTTCCGGCCGAGATCTCGCTCTCGGCCTGCCACCTGGATGACCGCCGGTTGTTTACCGCGATGATCCGCGACGTTACCGAACGACGCAAATTCGAGGATTCCCTGGCCCATTCCGCCAATCATGATTCCCTGACCGGCCTGCCTAACCGCCGACTGCTGGAAGAACAGATGCGGATGGCGGTGGATACGGCGGCCGTCGAACAGTCCCGCCTGGCGGTGCTGTTCATCGATCTTGACGGCTTCAAGGTGGTCAACGACGTCCTCGGCCATGTCGCCGGCGACGAGTTGATGATCGAAGCCGGCCGGCGCCTCAGCGACGACCTGCCGGACGGCGATCTGGTGGCACGGTTCGGCGGCGACGAATTCACCCTGGTGCTGACCGGCATCAGCGACCGCGCCGACGTTCTGCAACGGGTCGAGGCCATCCTTGCCGACATGTCCCGTCCGGTGTTCCTGCGCAACCGGGAAGTGATGCTGACCAGCAATATCGGCATCGCCCTGTACCCCGACGACTCAAGCGTGCCGATGGACCTGATCCTGCATGCCAGCGCCGCCATGATCTTTGCCAAGGCGGCGGGACGCAATCAGTACCGCTTCTTCGAGCCGGCAATGCACCGCCAATCGGCGGAACGCCTGACCCTGGAAAACGAGTTGCGCCACGCCATCCAGCGGAAGGAACTGATACTTCACTACCAACCACAGGTTGAGGCTACAACCGGTCGCATCCTCGGCCTCGAAGCACTGGTGCGCTGGCAGCATCCGGCCAGGGGCCTGCTTCCGCCGGCCCTGTTCATTCCGCTGGCCGAACAGACCGGGCTTATCGTCCCGTTGGGCCAATGGGTACTCGAGCAGGCCTGCAGCGACATCCGCCACCTGGAGGAGTTGGGGTATACGGAGATCTCGGTCGGCGTCAACATTTCCGCCCGCCAGTTCGGCGAAACCGACATCCTGGGTGAGATCCAGCGACTGATTTCGCTTTACGGAATCCAGCCCCGGCATCTGGATGTCGAAATCACCGAGAGCACCCTGATGAACGATCCGGAATATGTCGTCGGCTATCTGGAGAAGATCAAAGCCCTGGGCGTAAGGCTGTCCATCGACGATTTCGGTACCGGCTATTCTTCGCTCAATTACCTCAAGCGGTTCCCCCTCGACACCCTGAAGATCGATCGATCCTTCATCGTCGACATCGCCGAGAACCGCAAAGAGGAAGCCATCGCCATCACCATCATCACGCTGGCCCATTCCCTGGGCATGACGGCCCTGGCGGAAGGCGTCGAACTGCAGGCGCAGATGACCCTGCTCAACCGTTACGGCTGCGATATTATTCAGGGCTACCTGTTCAGCCGACCGCTGCCGCTGGAAGACATCATCAACCGCCTGCGCCTGGCGCCGATCCTGACGCCCATGGAAGAGGCGGCGGCGGCGCAGTAGCACGGGCGTCCCAGCCCCGTGGCACTCAATTTCACCTACAGCGCGACGTCGGGCGAGATCTGCGACGGCACGATGTCGCCGCGCTGCATGTCGCGCTCGACATAGCGCAGCGCCAGGGTCACCGACTCGTCGATGGACAGAGCGTCGGTGTCGATCACCAGATCGGCGCTCAGCGGCGGCTCGTACGGGGCGCTGACGCCGGTGAACTGGCCGATGCCCCCCTGCCCGGCCTTGGCGTAAAGACCCTTGGGATCGCGCCTGGCGCATTCCTCCACCGACGCCTTCACATGCACTTCATGGAACAGCCCGCCGGCAATGGCGCGGACCCGGTCGCGATCGGCGCGGTAGGGCGAGATGAAGGCGGCGATCACCAGCATGCCGGCCTGGGCGAACAGATTAGCCACCTCGCCGGCGCGGCGGATGTTCTCGGCGCGGTCCTCGGGCGAGAAACCGAGATCCGAGCACAACCCGCGCCGCAGATTGTCGCCGTCCAGGGTATAGACCTGATAGCCCTTCTGAAACAGGCGGCGTTCCAGTTCCATCGAGATGGTGGATTTGCCGGCGCCGGACAGCCCGGTCAGCCAGAGGATACCGCCACGGTGACGGTTCTGCCGCCGGCGGTCCTCCAGGGTGACGCGATGCGCCACCGGGGTCAGGTGATCACCGGCGTCCTCCAGCGGCACGCAGCGGCGCGCCTCGACGCCTTCGAGAGAAATGACCCCGCCGCCGACGATGTCGTAATTGTCCACCAGGACGAAGCGCCCGGTGCGGGGATTGTCGATGAAGGAATCCAAAGCCAGCCTGCCATGGCCGCGGAACAGTACTTCGGCGACGGCATTACGCTCGACCGTCT
>DUZF01000134.1 GCA_013349665.1 Rhodospirillaceae bacterium
CCGCCGCTTCGTCTGCGACCTCGAATCCTGGCTGATCCGCGTCCTTGGCCGCTTCGGCGTGACCGGCCTTCGGCGCCCCGGCCGGGTCGGCATCTGGGTCGAACGGGGCGGCGGTCGCGAAGACAAAATCGCCGCCATCGGCGTCAGGGTGCGCCAATGGGTAAGCTTTCACGGCGTCGCCCTCAATGTCAGCCCCGACCTTGGGCATTTCTCCGGCATCGTTCCCTGCGGCATCGCCGAACACGGCGTCACCTCGCTGTGGGACCTCGGCCATACCCCCACCATGGCCGAAGTGGACATGGCGCTCCGGGCCGAATTCGCCGAAATATTCGGTCTATCTCCTTCGAGCTGAGGGATCTACGCCGTCAGAGCCGACCAACCGGCATGGCCGTCATGGAATACTTTCCTTTTCGGCAGCAGGTGAGGATATGACGCCGCCGGTGACAATCACTGCGCCCAAGGAAACCGAGGAAGCCCTCTGCATTCTCGACCAGGTTTCGGCTGATCATCTGGAATGGCTGAAACAGGTCCATCGCTCGCTGCTGTTCCAGGATGCCGATCCCCGACCGGCCGCCGACGGCCGCGGCGTCGAGGACGGCCTGGCGGAAAAGGTCAGCGACCGCACCGGCGATTGCCATGCCGCCCTGCGGCGCCTCAAGGATGCCCGCCGCGACATGGAAGTCACCGGCCGCTGCCTGACCGGGCGGGCAGCCGAGGGATTGCCGGTCGATCCTGCCGGCTACATGGCCTTCATGAACGCCGTCGAGACCTACCACGCCGAGGGGCGCCGGGTCGAACTGATGCTGCATCAGGCGCTGGCGGAAACCGATCCGCTGACCGGTCTCAGAAACCGCCGCGGCATGATGCGGGACCTGCGCCGCGAATGGATGCGCGCCGACCGCAACCGCGAAACCTGCTGTGTCGCCCTGGTGGATCTCGATCACTTCAAGGAGGTCAACGACACCCGCGGCCATCTGACCGGCGACAAGGTGCTGGCCGAGACGGCCGCCTTTTTCCTGCGCCGCCTGCGCAGTTACGACCAGGTGTTCCGCTTCGGCGGCGAGGAATTCCTGTTCTGCCTGCCGCATACCGACATCCCGCGGGCAAAACGCATCCTCGATCGCCTGCGGTTGTTGATGGCCCGCCTGCCGCTGCTCGACCAGGAGGGGCACCGGTTCTTCGTCAGCATCTCCATCGGCATCGCCGATATGCTGTCGCGGACGCCACCGGAAGCCGCCGTGGCGCGCGCCGACCATGCGCTGTATCTGGCCAAGGCGGCCGGACGCAACCGGGTTTGCGTGGCGGGATAAGGGCCCCGCAGGGCAAATATGAAACGCCCATGGTCCAGGCGCACCGCCGCCTGCAAAGGATCCGGACAAGAGGGGACGCCGGCTTGCGGCGCACGGACGACTGGACAGATTTCATTGCCGCCTGTGGAACGAATGGCGGCTTTAATGAGGAAGCGGGCAGTCGGGGGACACGTCAGCGAGTGACCGTATTGGCTTGATTGCGGTCAGTCGGCTCGCCTATCACGAACCGCTCTGGTAGCCGAGTTTGGTCAACCAGCCAAGTACAAGGAAGGTGTCAGACTAGGGTGCAGAAAATAAGCGTTGTTACCTCAAATGGGGTATGCGGCGCAGTTTGCCAAACGCCTAAGATATGTAGGTCTAATTTGTTGCTCCGAGTGTGAGCCTGCGCTTAGGAATGAATATGCGTGTCAAGAATATTTTGGCCGCCAGTGCCATTGCGCTTCTCGCGACCGTCGGCGCGGCCAAAGCCGCAAACTATAGTATCAGCCTCTCCGGACCGGGAAACACTGGGGGAACCGGATCGGTCAATATTACGATAGACGTGGAGGGTGGCTATGCGGTCTCGGGTAGCGGCACCCTAACGACGCCCTATGGCGCGTATCAGGCCATAAGTCTCGTAACCCCGAGCAACGAGTCGACGGATCCTGTTTGGCTCACTCACCGGGGCAACGACATCGGTTTAGGCGGCGTGACATTTCGAAACACCGATAATCAGGGGCTAAATTTATCTGGTGACAATGTATGGCCGCAGCTTCCCTCGACTATGGCTTTGATATTCTCCGTTGCTAGCCTCAACGGCGCTTTTGCCATTGGGGAGAATAATGACGGCAGTTGGAGTGGCCTGTTCTCGAATGCGAGTACAACGACTTGGCCGGGCTACGAGTTCACCGGCAATGCTTCCATCTCGGCCGTGCCTCTCCCGGCCGCTCTGCCGATGTTCGGTGCGGCCCTGGTTGGGTTGGGAGGTCTGGCGCGTCGTAGGGCTAAGAAAGCTGCCTGACACGCATAGTCAGTCAGTTTTAATTACAGCGCCATCTCGGGAAACTGAGGCGGCGTTTCTTTTTTGGCGAATGCCCATTCTCCAAGCCAAAGAGGTCAGCCCGAGTGCCAGCCGGGATCGGCAGCAGATGGCACGTGGGTTAGGTCTAATCCGTCTGGCCGCTTCCCCCTCGGCCATAGCAGAAGCTCAGGCCAGCGGCGCCCGCCTTTTCGAGCTCATAGCGTCAACCGGGCTGGCACGGCTGCTGAGGGATCAGGGCAACCGCACCGCTGCCCGCGATATCCTTGCGCCCGTTTATGGCTGGTTCACCAAGGGCCTCGACTCGACACCGCACCGTTGATTGAAGCCGCAGCATTGCTGCGATATTGGTTGAGATGGTCGTGCTGAGATGGTCGTGCTGGCAACCGTGCCAATTTGCTCCTATAATCCCGGCATGAGCACCCGCCTTATGCCGACTCAAGACGAGCTTGAAGCGATCATGGACGCAAGCGATGCGGACTATGAAGCCGGGCGTTTTGTGTCGGGCGAGGTGGTGGCGGCCCGCATCCAAGCCGCTCTTGATCGATACGAAGCTGACCACCAGGGCGACAACCACACCCGCGCCGCGCGCCGCCGTTGATCCTCCCCTATACCATTCGCGCCGCGTCGGACGTTGACGCGTTGGTGGAACATTATCTCGACAAAGGGCGACCGGAAGCCGTTCGCGTCCTGTTGCGCTCATTGTCCACCGCCTCGGCTGCGATCCGGGCGGAGACGGCGATCAACTACCCCGCACCGCGTCCCTATCCTGCCGTTGTCCGGCCGACTTGGTCATGGGTCAAGGCCGACTCATATTGGATCGCTTACCGGCGACGGCCGACGCTCGCTATTACAGCCGTTTTCTACGATGCCGCCGACATTCCGAAGCGTCTATAGCTGTGATTGCGGCGCAATCAAAAAGAGAACAGCGCCGGGCAAGGCGATGCCTGTATGGCGACATCGACAGGTCCGCTTTTGGGTCAAAAGCGCCTATGCGCCACGTCCCGCGAACTGGCGGTCGCGACGGCCTTCATCCATGTAACGACTTGAGAGCCAGGTCTGGCGCAGCCGATACGATCCTGAGAAGAGCGGCCGCCGGGCCGGTTGGTTGACGTCGGTGCTGCTCCCAATTCTGCAGCGTCTTGACGCTGACGCGCATGAGGCGCGCAAATTCTGCTTGTGATAGGCCGGTCTGCTCACGCACAGCCTTGACATCGGTTTGAGCGACCTCGAACCGACGAGACGCCTGAGCCTCTCCTTTAGCAATAGCCGACGCCTCCTTCAGACTTTGCACCAGATCGGCAAATAGGGATTTTTCCATGTTCACAGTTCCTTCACCAAATCACGGAGGATGGCCGTTTCTTTGGCGGTCAAATCATCCTTTTTCGACTTCGGATAGACCACCAGCATGTAAATTTGGAGATCGTCCTTTAGCCAATAATAAATTACCCGGACACCCCCGCTCTTTCCGCGCCCTTGCGCCGCAAAGCGCATCTTGCGGATGCCGCCGCCCTTCTCGATGAGGGCGCCACGTTCCGGATCGTCCACCAACTCGTTCTGCAGGAACTGGTATTCATCATCTGACAGCAAGGCCGTCACCATGCGCGTGAAGGTCGGAGTTTCGATGAATTCCATAGCGCCATTTTATCCGCCAGCGGCGTATAGCGCCAGCGTAATTTGTTGCCCACGCTGGAAACGCATGCGGACTATTGGGATTTCGGACGCCACCAATAGGTGATCACGCCATTTGCAGGACAACGTTGACCATCACGTTGGCGAACTTCCGCTTTGGGTCAACTCCGGAAGCGTGTCGAAAACGGGGATTACGCAGCCGGCTGCGGCCGATAACGCAGGACCAGAAGTTGGGCCTTTCGCAATGCAGCCTGCGCATATGTCCGGCCCTCGTCGTCACAGAACTCGACCTCGAACACACCTGGCGCCAGAACTTCGACGACCGTGCCGACCTGTCCACGCGTTAGCCCGTTGTCCGGCAGATCGGCAGTCAAGGCAACGACATCGAGTTGCCGAATGTTGTTTTTTGCGTGCGTCATGTCCATAGCCCTTCCCACACGAGTCCCATCTTACAACACGTAGCAGCTGGTAAGGCGAAGAACATTTTCGCCCGTCCGATTGATCCACATGGACCGGATTGTCGCGACCCCAGCGACGGTGGTCATGTCGAAATCCAGGATATACCGTTGGCCGTATTCGTCGGCGGTCGTCGGTCGGATTTCGTCTTGGCGGTCGCGTGCAGCAACTATCAATGTCTCCCGCATTGCCTCCGCGTCGTCGGCGGTCAAGCCGAGACGAGACCGGAATACGCGGGCTTTATGTCGACCCCGAGGATGGGTCTGGCTAAGGCAATAGTCCCGCTTCGCCCAGTGGCGGTCGATCGCGACCCCTTGCCGTTGTTATCGACGATCGCCTATAACTTGACATTATCTCCGATCGGCGATAAATTTCGCCTATCGTCGAACGACGATAAGGAGGGCCCATGTTGCTCAAGACCCCAACCGATTTCGGCGCCTTGATCCGAGATGCCCGGCGCAAGGCGAAGCTGTCACAGGCCGACTTGGCCAGGATGATCAATGCCACGCAAGGCTGGATTTCCGAAATCGAGAACGGCAAGCCGACGGCCGAGATCGGCATGGTCCTGACGGCCATCACCGCGCTGGGTCTGCGCCTTGAATCCCGCGTCCTCGCCGGGACCTCGCGCCCCGGCATCGCCGATGTCCTCAGCCGAACCAAGGGAGCCCCCCGATGACCCGGGAACTCCAGGTGCTGATCGCCGGCCACGACGTCGGGACGGTGGTTCAGTTGGGTTCCGGTAAACTCACCTTCCGCTATGACGACCACTACCAGAACAGTGACGAACAGATCCCCTTGTCACTGTCCATGCCGCTAGCCCTGTCGGCACATCCCGACAAGAGCATTTCGCCATGGATGTGGAATCTCCTGCCAGACAACGAAACAACCCTCGACCGATGGGGTAAGAGATTCAATTGCTCGCCGAGGAATCCCTTCACGCTGCTGCGGGCGGTGGGAGAGGACTGCGCCGGTGCCGTCCAGTTCGTGACACTGGAAAGGCTCGGCAATCAGAGCCACCCGGACGACATCGCCTGGCTGGACGACATCGACATCGGCAAACGTCTGGCCGAGTTGCGAGACGACGTTGCCGCGGGCCGGCGCCGCAGCGATCATGGGCAATTCAGCCTGCCAGGCGCCCAAGCCAAGACTGCCTTTTACCGCGACCCGGAAAACGGCCGCTGGGGAATTCCCGAGGGGCGAATTCCGACCACCCACATCTTCAAACCGCCCATTCCGGAGTTCAAAGGCCATAGCGAGAACGAGCATTTTTGCCTGCGCCTGGCCCAGGCCGCGGGATTGCATGCCGCCAACTCCGAGGTAATGGTTTTTGAAGGTGAGAAGGCGATCGTGGTGGAGCGCTATGATCGAATTGCCGTGGATGGCGTCGTCTATCGGATCCACCAGGAGGATATGTGCCAGGCGCTCAGGGTATATCCGACGAACAAATATGAGAACCAAGGCGGTCCCGGTCTGACCCGGATCATGACCGAGGTTCTCGACAAGTCGGATGAACCGGCAATCGACCGCGAGCGTTTCATGGAGGCGATCATATTCAACTATCTGATCGCCGGAACCGATGCGCATGGCAAAAACTATTCTATGCTGCTCGACCGCCAAAACAGTGCCCGTCTGGCGCCGCTTTATGACATCGCCAGTCTTCTGCCGCATCTCCAGTTGGGCCAGATCGATGCCGAAATGCGCAACGTTAAGATGGCGATGCGAATCTCCGACAAATACCAGCTGACGGAGATGCTGCCGCGCCACTGGGAGGAGGCTGCCCGGAGCGCCTCATTCTCGCCCGGGTCAACGCTGGGCCTCCTGCGTCACCACATCTCCACCCTGCCGGACCTGGCACTGCAGACTGCCGCCAGGTGCAAACGGGAGTGTCTTGACCATCCCGTCATTGACCGGCTGGTTGACCTGATTGCCACCCGCATCGCCGGTTTGCGGGCGATCTACGGTGCCGAAGTGAAAAGGCTGGATTGTGCACGACGTCAGTAGGACATGCATTCCCGGAGCTTGTGGGGCACGCCGGAATAGCGATGCTGGCAGCCCTGGGCCAGGGCATCCTGCCAGTTGGCGCCGAGATTGAAGCATTCCCTCAGCTTGTGCGCATTCCCCGAATAGCGCAGCTCGCAGCCGTCGGCGAGGGCCTTCTGCTGCAGATCGGACAGCGCCGGACCGCTGTAATACGGCGGCGGCGCCGATGGCGGTGGCGGCTGATAATAGCCCCCTCCGCCGCCATGGGACCTGTCGCCACCGTCGGGCGTGACGCAGGCGGCCATGCCGGCAAGCAATGCCAAGATCAGAAAATTTTTCATCGCGCCGGCTTCCTTTCGTTCACGCCGTCGGCAACTGGCGGAACCCCGCGGCGTCCGGCGGCGGCGCCGGTTCGACGTCCAACCGGGTCACCGCCGCCGCCGGCGGTCCCCGGCGACAGGCCTCGACCATCGCCTCGACGGCGGCGGCGGGCCCGCTGAACACCGCCTCGACACTGCCGTCCCTGAGATTGCGGACCCAGCCGTCGAGGCTACGCCGGGTCGCCTCGGCCACCGTCCAGCCACGATACCAGACGCCCTGCACCCGCCCGCTGACGCGGACCCGCACCGCCGGCATCAGACGAACTCGATGATCTTCTGATCGACCGCCAGGCTGTCGCCGGGCTTGGCATGGACCTTGGCGACCACCGCGTCGCGCTCGGCCCTCAGCACATTTTCCATCTTCATCGCCTCGATCACCGCCAGCACCTGCCCGGCCTTGACCTCGCCGCCTTCGCTGGCCACCAGCGACACCAGCAGGCCCGGCATCGGCGACAGCAGGAACTTGGACATGTCGGGCGCGGCTTTCTTCGGCATCAGTTCGAACAGTTGGGCGGCCCTGGGACTCAGCACCCGCACATCGACCTGGCTGCCGGCATGGAACAGGCGGTAACCAATGCCCTGGCGATCGACCTGCACCACCACCTGATGGTTGTTGTCGTCATTGACCACACCGCGGAACAGCGGATAGCCGATGTCCCAGTCCGAGCGCACGGTCATCGTCGGCCCGCCGAGATCCAGCGCATAGCCGCCGTCGATGGGGGTCATGGTCAGCGGAAAGGACAATTCTCCGAACTGCACCACCCAGCCGTCGGCGACCTTCGCCTCATGGCCCGGCAGCTGGCCGCTGACGGTCGCCTCGCGCTCGGCAAATTTGCGGTGCACGAAGGCCGCCACCGCCGCCAGCAACCGCGGATCACCGACCGGCAGATCCGCGGCATGGAAGCCGTCGGGATATTCCTCGGCGATGAAATTGGTCGACAGCTGGCCGCGGACGAACCGCGGATGCGCCATCAGCGCCGCCAGGAAGGGGATGTTATGAGCAAGGCCGCGGATGCAGTATTCGTCGAGTGCCTGGCGCATATGGCTGATCGCCAGTTCCCGCACCGGACCGTAGGTGCATAACTTGGCGATCATCGGATCATAGAACATGCTGATCTGGCCGCCTTCATAGACGCCGGTATCGACCCGCACATTCGGTCCCTCGGCCGGCGGCATGTAGCGCGTCAGGCGGCCGATGGAGGGCATGAAACCGCGGAACGGATCCTCGGCATAGACCCGCGCCTCCATCGCCCAGCCTTTCGACCGCACATCCTTCGGCTGCAGGGTCAGGCGCTCGCCGGCGGCGATGCGGATCATCCATTCGACCAGATCGAGGCCGGTGACCAGTTCCGTCACCGGATGCTCGACCTGCAGCCGGGTATTCATCTCCAGGAAATAGAAATTGCGCTTGGTATCGACGATGAATTCCACCGTGCCGGCCGATTTGTAGCCGACCGACTTGGCCAGCGCCACCGCCTGCTCGCCCATGGCCTTGCGCACCGTTTCGGTGAGGAACGGGCTGGGCGCCTCTTCGATGACTTTCTGATGGCGGCGCTGAATGGAACATTCCCGCTCGCCCAGCGACAGCACATGACCGAAGGAATCGCCCAGCACCTGGATCTCGATATGGCGCGGATCCTCGATATATTTCTCGATGAATACACGGTCGTCGGCGAAGGATGCCTTGGCCTCGTTGGTGGCCGAGACAAATCCCTCGCGGGCCTGCTCGTCGTTGGCGGCCAGGCGCATGCCCTTGCCGCCACCGCCGGCCGAGGCCTTGATCATCACCGGATAGCCGATTTCCGCGGCGATGCGCGCCGCCTCCTCGGCATCCTTGATGACGCCGAGAAAGCCGGGAACGGTGTTGACCCCGGCCTCGGCGGCCAGCCGCTTGGATTCGATCTTGTCGCCCATGGCGAAGATGGCACGGGCGTCGGGACCGATGAAGACGACCCCGGCCTCCTGCAGGGCTTCCTGAAACTCCCGCTTCTCCGACAGGAAC
>DUZF01000167.1 GCA_013349665.1 Rhodospirillaceae bacterium
GAAGGTGGCCTTCGCGGCGGCGCTGGTCGTCGCCGTCGCCACCTGGTTCATCGCCGGCGGTTCCTCCGGGCCCCTGTGGGCGGCCGGCGGGCTGGCCCTGGCGGCCTATCTGTTCGTCGCCACCCTGGTCGATCTGGCCACCCGTATCCGCCTCGGCCGCGGCTCGCTGACGGATTCCTTCAGCCGCCTGGGTCAGTTGCCGCGCTCGGCCTATGGCATGACCATCACCCATGCCGCCCTGGCGGTGGTGATCGTCGGCATCACCGGTTCCACCGCCTGGAAGACCGAGCATATCCAGGTCATGCGGATCGGTGAGACCATGCGGGTCGGCGGTTACGACCTGACCCTGCAGGGGACCGAGGACAATGTGCCGGGGCCGAATTACACGGCGCTGCGCGCCACCTTCATCGCCAAGAAAGACGGCGAGGTGGTGGCCGTCATGAAGCCGGAAAAACGGATGTATACCCAGCCGCCGCGGCCGACCACCGATGCGGCGATCCACACCAATATGCTGGGCGATCTCTATGTGGTGATCGGTGATCCCGACGGCAAAGGCGGGTTCGTCACCCGGCTTTACTACAATCCGTTGGTGCCGTGGATCTTCATGGGGGCGGTGTTCATGGTGATCGGCGGGCTGGTCTCGCTGACCGATCGCCGCTACCGGGTCGGCGCGCCGTTGCGCACCACGCGGGCGGCGGCGGCGTCGCGGGCCTGAGCGGGAGAGCTTGAGATGCGTCGTTGGCCGGCCTTGCTGCCCGTTGTCGTGTTCTTTGCCCTGGCGGGCATGTTCTATTGGCGCATCGTGATGATGGAACAGGGCGACATGCCCAACAACATCCCTTCGCCGATGATCAGCAAGGCGGCTCCCGAATTCGACCTGCCGCCGCTGCTGCTGGACAAGCCGGGAGTCAAACTGGGCGATCTCAAGGGCAAGGTGACCCTGGTCAATTTCTTTGCCTCCTGGTGCGTGCCCTGCCGGGTCGAACATCCGTTGCTGAGCCAGTTGGGTGACCGGGTCAATCTGGTCGGCGTCGCCTACAAGGACCGTCCGGAGGACAGCCGCTCCTGGCTGGGCAAGCTCGGCGATCCCTACAAGGCCCTGGGCATGGATCGCGACGGACGGGTGGGCATAGATTTCGGCGTCTACGGCGTGCCGGAAAGCTACCTGATCGACAAGAACGGCGTGATCCGCTTCAAGCAGACCGGTCCCTTCACCCCCGAGGACATCAGCAAAAAGCTGATGCCCATGCTGGCGGAGTTGCAGAAATGAAATGGCTGTTTGCCGTTGGTTTCCTGGTGCTGCTGGCGGTTGCCCCGGCCGGGGCCGTTCAGCCCGACGAATTTCTCAAGGATCCGGCCCTGGAATCCCGCGCCCGCGAACTCGGCAAGGATTTGCGCTGCCTGGTCTGCCAGAACCAGTCGATTGACGATTCCGATGCCGATCTTGCCCGCGATCTCCGGGTGCTGCTGCGCCAACGCCTGGTCGCCGGCGACAGCGACAGCCAGGCCAAGCAGTTCATCGTCGACCGCTATGGCGACTATGTCCTGCTGAACCCGCCGTTCAAGGCCGGCACCGTTGCCCTTTGGGCCGGTCCCGGCATCTTTCTGCTGCTGGCGCTGCTGGCAGCGACTGTTTATTTGCGCCGCCGCGCCGCCGCCGCCAAGGGCTCCGAAGCCGCCACGCCGCTGAGCGACAGCGAGCAGCAGCGGCTCGCGGCGCTGCTCAAGGACGACAAGACATCATGACATTGTGGATCATTTTCACCGCCCTCACTCTGGCGGTCCTGGCCCTGTTGATCCTGCCGCTGTTGCGCCGCCCGGCGGCGGCGCCGCCCCGGGTCGACTACGACATGGTGGTGTATCGCGATCAGCTGGCCGAACTGGAACGCGACCAGGAGCGAGGTCTGCTGACCAATGACCAGGTGGAAGCGGCGCGCACCGAAATTCTCCGCCGGATGCTGGCCGCCGAGGATGCCGAACCGCCGGCCGGTGCCGGCTCCCTGCTGGCGGGTGATCGCCGCCTGCGTCTGATTACCGCCGCGCTGATCATCATCCTGGTGCCGCTGTCCGCCTTCGGCATCTATGCCAAGCTGGGCGCGCCGACCATGCCCGACCAGCCTTTCGCGGCACGCGGCGCCGATCCCGAGTTCCGCATGGTGCAGATGGCCGAGCGCCTGGCCGCCGATCTGACCCGCCAGCCGGAGGCCGACGGCTTCGTGACCCTGGCCGAGACCTATTTCCAGCTGCGGCGCTATCCGGAATCGGTGGACGCCTTCCGTCAGGCCATGGCCATGGGGGTGATCGACTCGCAGATCCTGGCGTCGATGGCGGAAGCCATGGTGATGAGCAACGACGGCATGGTGACGCCCGAGGCCCGCCAGGCCTTCCAGCAGGTGCTGACACTGGACAAGGAGGATGCGCGGGCACGCTTCTATCTCGGTCTGGCGAAGGCGCAGATCGGCAAGAATGCCGAAGCGGTGTCGATCTGGCGCGATCTTGAAAAGGGTAGTCCGGCCGAGGCGCCCTGGTTGCCCATGCTGCGCGAGCATATCCAGGAATACGCCAAGGCGGGGGGCTTCGATCCGGCCAAGATCGACCCGGTACCGCCGATCCCTGCCGGTCCCCCCACCGCCAAGGGGCCCAACCCCCATGCCGGCGTGCCCGGGGCACCGCCGGTGGCGCCGGAGGAGGCCGCGCAGTCCGGCATGCCCAGCGGCGAAGCGGCGGCGGCGGTGCTGGCGCAGTCGCCGGAAGAGCGCTTGAAGACCATCCGCTCGATGGTCGCCGGGCTGGCGGCCCGTCTGGAACAGTCGCCGGAGGATTTTGACGGCTGGATGCGCCTGGCCCGCGCCTACAAGGTGCTGGGCGAGCCCGACAAATCGGTGGCGGCGGCGCGGCATGCGGTGTCGCTCAAGCCCCGTGAGGTCGAGCCCAAGCTGGCTCTGGCGGAAGCGCAGATGGCCTCGGTGAAGGATGGCGCTCCGCTGCCGCCCGAGGCGGTCGGCACCATGCGCGAGATCCTCTCCGTCGATCCTGAGAATGCCACCGCGATGTATTATCTGGGGGCGGCCGAGGCCGATGCCGGTAACGGCGGCAAGGCCCGCGAAATGCTGTCGAAGGTGTTGGAGATGTTGCCGGCCGGGGCGCCGCTCCGGGCCAAGGTGATGGACCGCCTGGCTGCCCTGTCGAAAAAATAATTATTTCGCCGTCGGGGTCGCCAGACTGAAGACATCCTCGGGTGTGGCGATCAGCTGATAGAGCAGTCCGCCGCAGACGGCGAGGACCAGCAGGGCCAGCAGCAGGCGGGTCTGTTCGGCCCGCAGGCGGCTGCCGAAGCGGGCCCCCATCTGGGCGCCGATGACGCCGCCGACCAGCAGGGTCAGCATCAGCACGACATCCACCGTCTGGGTGTGGATGGCCTGCAGGAACGTCACATTGGCGGTGACGAAGATGATCTGGAACAGCGAGGTGCCGACCACCACCGAGGTCGGCATTTCCAGCACATAGATCATCAGCGGCACCAGGACGAAGCCGCCGCCGACCCCCATGATCGCCGCCAGCAGACCACCGAAAGCACCCACCGCCAGGGGCAGCAGGGCGCTGATGTAAAGACCCGATCGCGGAAACCGGATCCTCAGCGGCAGATTGGCCCAGCGGTGGCGATGGCGCTTATGCGCCGGGCGGGGCCGATGCGCCTGGGCCAGCGCCAGCACGCCTTCCAGCAGCATGGTGCCGCCGACAAAGCCGAGAAACAGGACATAAAAGGCGTTGATCACCAGATCCACCTGGCCCAGTTCGCGCAAGCGGGCAAACAGGCGGACGCCGAGGGAGGATCCGACGATGCCGCCGGCCACCAGCACCAGGCCCATGCGGAAATCGACATTGCGCCGTCGCCAATGGGCGATCATCCCGGAAACCGAAGCGCCGACCACCTGATTGGCCCCGGTGGCCACCGCCACCGGCGACGGCACGCCGAGGAAGATCAACAACGGGGTGAGCAGGAAGCCACCGCCGACCCCGAACAGACCCGACAGGAAGCCGACCACGCCACCCAGCAGGAGAAGCACAAAGATATTGAGCGATAACCCCGCGATGGGCAGATAGACGGTCACGTCTCGCTGGTTTCCACCGGGGCACCGGCGGCCACCCAGGCCAGCATGCCGCCGGCCAGGCGATGAATGTCCCCGGTGTAGCCGCTTTGCACCAGATAGCCGGCGGCGACGCCGCAGCGTTGGGCCGAGCGGCAATGCAGCAACAGTTTCTTACCCGCCGGCACCGCCGGCAATGCGCCAGGGTCGAAAGCCGACAGCGGCATCAGATGAGAGCCGGCGATATGTTCGGCGGCATGTTCATGGGGTTCGCGAACATCCACCACCACCGCCTCGCCGGCGGTAATCCACTGCCGCGCGGTGTCCACATCCACCATCGTGATCTGTTCGCTCATTGCCGATGTTTCCTCGCCTAGGGAAGCCGCCAGACTCCTTATATGATTCCGCCGGGGAGGCGGTCAACCGGCGGCCGCCGGCAGAAAAAATTCCGTATTGGAAAAATTTGGATACATCCGTTAGGCTTCTTCCTGTCGAGCAGCTGCGGAAGGTGAAGCGATGGAAGGATATTCAGTCATTGACGGGGTGGCGCCGGGTGGCGCCGGTATGGAAATTCCGGGCGGTCTGGCCCACCGGCATCCGTCGCAGGCCGGCGCCATCGGCGGGTTGTCCGATACCGCGCTGGCGGTGGTGGTGGGCACCCTGACCCTGGTCGGCGTGGTGGGGTTTTTCCAATCCGCTTCGACCAGCGCCAAGACCAATTCGGAAATCGCCAATCTGACCGCCCTGGTGGCCAATATCCGCTCGGCCTATTACCAGGCCGGCGCGGATTACAGCACGATCGCCGCCGCGGTATTGGCCAGCGGCGGCATCGCTCCACAGCCGCTGATCTTCAACGGGGGGCTGAGGTCGATGTTCGGCCAGGCGATCACGGTGGCCGCGACCGCCTCCAACAGCCAATTCACCGTCACCTACACCGGCATTCCCGAATCCGCCTGCGTCAAATTCGTCTCCACGGTGTGGAATACCGTTCCCAGTATCCTCGCCACGACGATCAATGCGACGGCGCCGGCAAGCTACGACATGGCGGGGGCGACGGGGGCGACCGGCGGTTGCGCGGCGGGAAAAAACACCATCGTTTTCACCTCGGATTGACGGGCACTTCTTTTTCGCTGAAATCCGCCTTCTTTCCCGCCATCCCCGCCAGCCCCATATGGCTAGCCGGCAGGGGCGTTCGACATAGGCTAAGCGAGGTGGCAATGGTGGACTTCTGGCAGGCGTTGATGGTATCCCGGGGGAGCTTCCTGCCGCATGCCGTCTGTCTTGATTATGGGCCGCTGATGTGGCTGCATGCCCTGTCGGACGGCGTCATCGGCCTTAGTTTCTATTCCATCCCGGTGTCTCTGATGACCCTGGCCTGGCGGCGCCAGGACTTTGAATTCCGCTGGGTGGCGGTGATGTTCGGGGCGTTCATCCTGCTCTGCGGGTCCACCCATATCATGCATGTCTGGACGCTGTTCGTTCCCGACTACCTGGCCTCCGGCGCCCTCAAGGCGGTCACCGCCGTGGTCTCCCTGGCGACCGCCGTTGCCCTATGGCTCCTGTTGCCGAAGGTGCTGGTGATCAGCAGCCACCGGCAGTTGGCCCTGGTTAACCAGGATCTGCGGCGCCAGCTGGTCGACCGCGAGACCATCAATGCCGAGCTGGAACAAAGGGTCGGCGAGCGGACCCGACAGCTGGAAGACCTCAACCGGGCACTGACGCTGGAGGTCGCCCAACGCAGTGAGGCGGAAACCGCCTCCCGTCATGCCCAGGCGGAGGCTGAGCGCGCCAATCGCGGCAAATCGCGCATGGTGGCCGGCGTCAGCCACGATCTGCGCCAGCCGGTGCAGGCGATGTTCTATTTCACCGAGGCGTTGGCAAGCCGCCTTTCCGACGCCGCCGGCCGGGCCATCCTGGGCGATCTCGAACGCTCGATGACGACGCTGAAATCGCTTCTCGACAGCCTGCTCGACATGTCGAAGCTGGAGGCCGGGTCCATCACCCCGCAATTCCAGGATTTCGAAGTCGGAACCCTGCTTGAGCAGTTGGCCGCCGAATTCGCCCCGATGGCCGTTGGGAAGGGGTTGCGCCTGACGGTGGTTCCGTCGACCGTCGCGGTGCACAGCGATCCCGCTTTGCTGGGCCGCATCCTGGGGAATCTCGCCGCCAATGCGGTGCGTTATACCGACAGCGGCGGTATCGTCATCGGTTGCCGCCGTCGTGGCGACCGACTGGCCTGCGAAGTCTGGGACACAGGCGTCGGCATCGCCGCCGACCAGCAGAACCGCATCTTCGAGGAGTTCGCCCAGGTGGACGGCTCCGCCGACGAACGCGGCTTCGGCCTGGGGTTGGCCATCGTGCGTCGGCTGTGCGGGTTGCTGAACCACGATATCCGGCTGCGATCCCTGCCTGGGCGCGGATCGGTGTTTTCCGTCACTGTGCCGATGATCGCCGACCGGGCCAGGCGGGCGGCGTGAGTTGGGCCCGGCGAAAAACCCTTTTCACTACCTGCGGGTGCGGCTTGCATGAGCTCCGTCGATTGATGCGCCTAATTTATCAAGAGCTTTCTTAACAGCAAGAACATGATTCAGAACGGTTTTCCCGAAATCTTCCGTCTCCGCTTTAAGTTTTTTCAAAAGTTTATCAACGTCTCTTGGTCGGTTCAAATCTGTTGGTATGCCATTTATTATGGTTATTATTCTAGAGAGTCGTCCTAATGTGTATTCTGTATAGTCTTTATAACGATCTCGAATACTGTAGATGTGGAGAAGTGTTCTTGAAGAAGTTATTGGCAGTTCGCTTTCGAGGGGGGCATAATCATCCAGGAGGGAGGAAAATACTCTTTCGAAGTCGTCTTCGAGAATGGCGATAGCCGCCGCCCATGCCGGCTGGCGTCTCCAATGGGCAAGTTTCAGTTTCTTTGGGAATTTCGGAGCTTTTAATTTCAGTAATGCTTTGAGGTTTTCTTTGTCGTCGTTTTGCATAATGGCACGGACCCTTGATGGCAAACAATACGGGTGTTTCATAATGAATTACACGTAAAAAGTGTGACATTAAGTTAGCTGCCTGTCAAGAAGGGTGTCGGCGGGAAAGCATTTTGTTGATTATGAACCACCAAGCCGCCCGCCGACGGCGGGCTCCACCAAGACCACCAAGGGGACGGTTTTCCGTTGAGAGACACCAAACTCGCCGGTGGATCCCTCGCCCACGAAGTGGGAGAGGGTGCCGAGCGTCAGCGAGGCGGGTGAGGGTGCAGCGATGGGTCATAAGCCGCGCAGACGCGCGCCCCCTCATCCCAACCCTTCTCCCCCTGAAGGGGGCGAAGGGCTAACAAATTTGAATCTAAACTGTTTTTCAGGACAGAACGCGGTTTCACCCCCGCCGTCCTCTTGGCGCCTTGCTGGTGAGCAAAGGATGCCGCCCAGGCCACTTCATTTTCAGATGAAACGGATCATAACGGATACGCACGGATAGAAAAATTGCGCCGCAGGCGCCAAAAGGATCATCCGTTTCATCCGTGCCTTATGCCTTGGCTCCGGGAAACGACAAAAGCGAATGGCACAAATGGCCCCCGGATCGCGCGCCGCTTGCCCTGGTTTCCCGGACGGGACGCTTGCGGAATTTTCCGCGCCGGGGCACAAAAGCCGCATGACCTCAAAGGCTGGCCCCTTGCCCATGATGTCGACGGTTTTCCTGGCTGACCGCAAGGTAGCCATCTGGCTGCTGGTGTGTTGCGTCATGCTGGCGGTGATGGTGCTGTTGGGCGGGTTGACCCGTCTGACCCATTCCGGACTGTCCATCGTCGAATGGCAGCCGGTGGCCGGCGCCCTGCCGCCGCTGTCGGATGCCGACTGGAGCGACCTGTTCACCAAATACCAGCAGTCTCCCGAATACCGTCAGATCAATCTCGGCATGGCGCTGGAGGACTTCAAAGGCATTTTCTGGCTGGAATATGTGCATCGCCTGTGGGGGCGGGCCATCGGCCTGGTGTTCGCCGTACCGTTTCTTTGGCTGGTCTCTTCCGGATGCATCAGCCGCGCCATGGTGCCGCGGTTGCTCGGGTTGTTCCTGATCGGCGCCCTGCAAGGCGCCATGGGCTGGTTCATGGTGAAAAGCGGCCTGGTCAGCGACCCGGCGGTCAGCCATTACCGATTGGCCGCCCATCTGGCGCTGGCCTTCCTGATCCACGGCTGGATGTTGTGGCTGGCCCTCGACGTCCTGGCCGCCAACCGTATCGTCCAGCCGTTTTCGGTGCCGGCGGGGGGCACGGTGAAGGCCCTTGCCGGGATTGCCGGGCTGGCGGCCGTCACCCTGGTGTTCGGTGCGCTGGTCGCCGGTCTGCATGCGGGGCTGATCTACAACACCTTCCCGCTGATGGAAGGCAGGCTGATCCCGGCGGATCTCTTGCGCCTCGGCTGGCTCAGTCCGTTCGAGGACGTGAAGACCGTGCAATTCACCCACCGCGTGCTGGCCCTGCTGACCCTCGCCGCGGTGCTGGCAGGTGCCGCCGCCGCCCGCCGCCGGCTTGCCTCCCAACTGCCGGTGGCGGTGCTGGTGATGGCGGGAACGGCGGTACTGCAGGTGAGCCTCGGCGTTGCCACCTTGT
>DUZF01000155.1 GCA_013349665.1 Rhodospirillaceae bacterium
AAGAACGAGGTGGAGTTCATCTGCCGGGGCGGCCGGCCCCAGTCCAGGGCGAAGGCCAGCGGCAGCCAGCCGGATTGCGGCCGCAGCTTCTCCTGGCCGACGTAATGGGCCCAGCCGCCGCCGGTCTGCCCGATGCAGCCGCACATGGTCAGCATGTTCATGATGCCGCGGTAGTTCATGTCCATGTGGTACCAATGGTTCATGGCGGCGCCGATGATCACCATCGAACGCCCGCCGGTGCGGTGGGCGTTGTCGGCGAACTGGCGGGCGACGCTGATCACGTCGGCGGCCTTGACGCCGGTGATCTTCTCCTGCCAGGCCGGGGTATAGGGCTGGTCCTGGTCATAGTCCGAGGCCACATGCTGGCCGCCGAGACCGCGGTCGATGCCGTAATTGGCGACCAGAAGGTCGAACACCGTCGCCACCAGGGTCTCGCCCTCCGGCAGTTGCAGGGTCTTGACCGGCAGGTTGCGCAGCAGCACATCCGGATGCGGACTGCAGGTGAAATGCTCGTGTTCAATACCGCCGAAATAGGGGAAGGCGACGGCGGTCACCTGGTCGCGATGGTCGATCAACGACATCCTGAGGCGGCAGTCGCGGCCATCGCGGGCATCCTTCTGCTCGATATTCCATTTGCCCTTTTCGCCCCAGCGGAAGCCCACCGAGCCGTTGGGCAGGGCGACGTCGCCACTGTCTTCGTCCAGCCCGACCACCTTCCAATCGGGATTGTTGGCCTGGCCCAGCCCATCGGCGAAATCGCTGGCCCTGAGAAAACGTTCCGGTACGTAATGGTCGCCCCGCCGGACCAGACGGACCAGCATCGGCATGTCGCTGTACTGCCGGCAATAGTCTTCAAAATACTTTGATTTGTCGGGCCCCAGGTGGAATTCCTTGAGGATCACATGGCCCATGGCCATGGCCAGCGCGGCATCGGTGCCCTGCTTGGGAGCCAGCCACAGATCGGCGAATTTGGCGGCCTCGGAATAGTCCGGCGTGACCACCACGCTCTTGGTGCCCTTGTAGCGCACCTCGGTATAGAAATGGGCGTCGGGGCTGCGCGTCTGCGGCACGTTCGAGCCCCACAGGATGAGAAAGCCGGAATTGTACCAGTCGGCCGATTCCGGCACGTCGGTCTGTTCGCCCCACATTTGCGGACTGGCCGGCGGCAGGTCGCAATACCAGTCGTAGAAACTCATCGACACGCCGCCGATCAACGACAGATAGCGCGAGCCGGCGGCGTAGGAGACCATCGACATGGCGGGAATCGGCGAGAATCCGATGATGCGGTCCGGCCCCCAGGCCTTGATGGTGTGGATATTGGCGGCGGCGATCATTTCGTTGACTTCGTCCCAGGCGACGCGGACGAAGCCGCCCAAGCCGCGGGCGCTTTTGTAGGACTTGGATTTCGCCGCGTCGCCGGCGATGGACGCCCAGGCCTCGACCGCTCCCATGGTCGTCCGCGCCGTCCGCCACATGCGCAGCAACTGGCCCCGCACCAGCGGATGCTTCACCCGGTTGCCGGAATACAGATACCAGGAATAGCTGGCGCCCCGCTGACAGCCGCGCGGCTCGTGATTGGGCAGGTCGGGACGGGTCCGCGGATAGTCGGTCTGCTGCGTTTCCCAGGTGACGATGCCGCCCTTGACATAGATCTTCCACGAGCAGGAGCCGGTGCAATTGGTCCCGTGGGTCGAGCGCACGATCTTGTCGTGCTGCCAGCGCTGGCGATACCCCTCCTCCCAGCTCCGGCTCTCATTGGTGACCACGCCGTGCTCGCCGGCGAAGGTTTCGACATTGCGTTTGAAGAAGAGTAAGCGATCAACAAAGTGGCTCATCTGTCTGCCTTCAGCATTTGATTTCAGCATTCTTGCGTACGTAGAACCACCAGGTGGTGGCGACGCAGGTGACGTAGAAAACGATGAACATGACCAGAGCCGCCTCGACACCGCCGGTCATGGCGATGGAGGTGCCGAAACTGCGCGGAATGAAGAACGCGCCATAGGCGGCCAGGGCGGAACTGAAGCCCAGCACGGCCGCCGCCTCCTTGGCCGCCTCCTGGGCGGCAACGTCGTCGGCGAGTTTGCGGGCCTCGCGCTTTTTCAGGGTGGCGAAGATGATGGGGATCATCTGGAAGGTCGAGGCGTTGCCCACCCCGGTGCCGGCGAACAGCAGCAGGAACATGGCCAGAAAGCCGGTGAAGGCGCCGGGATCGCTCCTGTGCTCGACGAAGTGAAGCACGCCGACCACCGCCGCCATCATCAGCAGGAAGGTCCAGAAGGTCACCCGCCCGCCGCCCAGCCGGTCGGACAGAAAGCCGCCGGCAACGCGCGCCAGGGACCCCACCAGCGGACCGAGAAAGGCATAGGCCAGGGGATTGACGGTGGGGAACAGCGTCTTGGTCAGCAGCGGAAAGCCGGCGGAATAGCCGATGAAGGAACCGAAGGTGCCGAGATAGAGCCAGCACATGACCCAGTTGTGCTTGCGATTGAAGATCACCGCCTGGTCCTTGAAGGATGCTTTGGCACTGGCGATGTCGTTCATGCCGAACCAGGCGGCGGCGGCGCACAGGACGATGAACGGCACCCAGACGAAGCCGGCGTTCTGCAGCCACATCTGCTTGCTTTCGGCCCCCTTGGTCCAGGTCAGCGGGTCGCCGCCGAGAGAGCCGAACAGCGATCCGGCGATGACGATGGGGACCACGAACTGCACCACCGAAACGCCGAGATTGCCGATTCCGGCATTCAATCCCAGGGCCATGCCCTTTTTGCTCTTGGGAAAGAAGAAGCTGATATTGGCCATCGACGAGGCGAAATTGCCGCCGCCGAAACCGCAGAGCAGGGCCAGGAACAGGAACACCGGATAGGGTGTCGAGGTATCCTGCACCGCCAGCCCGATGCCGACCGCCGGCGCCAGCAGCGACAGCGTCGACAGGGTGGTCCAGGCCCGTCCACCGAAAATCGGCACCATGAAGGAATAGAAGATGCGCAGCGTGGCCCCGGCCAGACCTGGCATCGAGGCCAGCCAGAACAACTGGTCGGTATCGAATTTGAAGCCGATATTGGGCAGGTTGACCACCACCACGCTCCACACCATCCAGACCGCGAACGCCAGCAGCAGGGACGGCATGGAGATGGCGAGATTGCGCGTCGCCACCGCCTTGCCCTTGGCCTTCCAATAGCCGACATCCTCGGGCGTCCAGTCGGTCAGCAGATGAGGGCGCAGGGCGCCGGCGGGTACGTCTACGGACATGAGGTCCTCCTCCCTTGGTTTCCAGTTTATCTGTGGGATTGCGTCAGCAACCGGTCCAGCCCGTCGCCTACCGGCAAAGCCGGTCCATCGGTCATGCCGATGCGATGGAGCGCCTCGCCCTCCATCCGCCGCACGGCGTAATGCATCCAGCCCAGCGAGGCGACGACGACGATGAACAGCAGCATGAAGCAGCTGGTCCACACGCCGGTCAGGTCGTTGAGCGCCCCGAAGGCGATGGGCAGCACGAAGCCGCCGAGACCGCCGACCAGGCCGACGATGCCGCCGACCGCGCCGACATGCTGCGGGTAATAATGGGGTATGTGCTTGTAGACGGCCGCCTTGCCCAGCGACATGAAGAACCCAAGCACAAAGGTAACGATGGTGAATGGAACGAACCCCAGCGACATGCTGAAGCTAATGTCACCCTTGATGCCGTGAACGACGTAATCCGTTGCCGGATAGGCGAGGATGAACAGGCAGAGAGTGGCGACACCGAATGTCCAGTACATGACGCTGCGGGCGCCGCGTTTGTCGGACATCCAGCCGCCGGCGGCACGAAAGATGCTGCCGGGGATTGAATAGGCGGCGCCCAGCATGCCGGCGGTTTTCACGTCCAGGCCATAGGCCCCCATGTAATAGCGCGGCAGCCATAGCGCCAAGGCGACAAAGCCACCGAAAACGAAGAAGTAATAAAGCGAGAAGCGCCATACCCGGACTTCCCGCAGCGGCGCCAGCATGGCCGACAGCGGTTCCGGCCGGCGGCGTTCGGCGCGGCGGCCGGCGATCACCGGATCGTCCTTGGCGACCAGGCCGAACAGGATGCTGGTGACCAGGATGACCGCCGCCCAGATCTGCGCCACCGCCTGCCAGCCGAAGGCCACCATCACCCAGGGGGCGCAGAACTTGGTCACCGCGGCGCCGACATTGCCCATGCCGAAGATGCCCAGCGCCGTGCCCTGGCGTTCCTGCGGATACCAGCGGGAGACATAGGCGATGCCGACGGCGAAACCGCCGCCGGCGACCCCCACCCCCAGAGCCGCCCACAGAAAGCCGCTATAGGTGGTGGCGGTGGTGACCGCCCAGGTGGCGACGGCGGCGGCGGCCATCACCAGGGTAAAGACGATGCGCCCGCCATACTGGTCGGTCCACACGCCAAGCAGCAGACGGATCAGCGAGCCGGTGAGGATCGGCGTGGCGACCAGCAAGCCGAACTCGGTATCGTTGAGGTTCAGGTCTTTCTTCACCTGCACGCCGACGATACTGAAGATCGTCCACACCGCGAAACAAACTGTGAACGCAATGGTGCTTGAGGCCAAAGCCAGCCTTTGCCGGCCCCGACTGACGCCGCTCAGATCATGCATCGCTTGTCGCCTGCCCTTTTTTATGTCCTTGGCGGACACTATCGGTCAGGGGGCAAAAACGACTCCTTGACGTTGATCAATCTGGCATCGCCGTTCTCTTCGGGTTAGAACCTCTGTCCGGAAATGGGGACTCTCGCTTAGGGGATGACGTTTATGGGCGATACGGTAAAATATCTTTTGGACGAGGCACGGCTGCCGAAGGCCTGGTACAATGTGGTCGCCGACCTGCCGGCGCCGCCGCCGCCCCCCCTCCATCCCGGAACCCTCAAGCCGCTGTCGGCCGACGATCTGGCGCCGCTGTTCCCGCCGGCGGTGATTGAACAGGAAATGTCGGCCGAGCGCTGGATCGACATCCCCGACCCGGTCCGCGAAATCTATCGCCTGTGGCGGCCGTCGCCGCTGATCCGCGCCCGGCGCCTGGAAAAGGCCCTGGATACGCCGGCCCGCATCTTCTTCAAATATGAAGGCCTGAGCCCGGCCGGCAGCCATAAGCCGAACACCTCGGTGCCCCAGGCCTTCTATAACCAGCAGGCGGGGGTGAAACGCCTGACCACCGAAACCGGGGCCGGCCAGTGGGGATCCTCCCTGGCCTTCGCCGGCAGCCTGTTCGGGCTGGAAGTCGACATCTACATGGTCAAGGTCAGCTACGAGCAGAAGCCGTACCGCCGGGCCCTGATGGAAACCTACGGCGCCCGCTGCATTCCCAGCCCGTCGCCGCTGACCGCCTCGGGCCGCGCCATCCTGGCCAAGCATCCCGACAGCACCGGCTCGCTCGGCATCGCCATTTCCGAGGCGGTGGAAATGGCGGCCAGCCGCGACGACACCAAATATGCCCTGGGCTCGGTGCTCAACCATGTCCTGCTGCATCAGACGGTGATCGGCGAGGAGGCCATCCTGCAGATGGCCGATGCCGGCTGGGCGCCGGATGTGGTGATCGGCTGCGCCGGCGGCGGCAGCAATTTTGCCGGACTGGGCTTTCCTTTCCTGCGCGAGAAGCTGGCCGGGCGCTGCAGCCCGCGCATCGTCGCCGTCGAACCCAAGGCCTGTCCGACCCTGACCCAGGGGCGTTATGCCTATGATTTCGGCGACACCGCCCATCTGACGCCGCTGGTCAAGATGCACACCCTCGGCTCGACCTTCATGCCGCCCGGCTTCCATGCCGGCGGCCTGCGCTATCACGGCATGGCGCCGCTGGTCAGCCATGTGGTCGAACTCGGGCTGGCGGAGGCCCGCGCCTACGGTCAGGTCGAATGTTTCGCCGCCGCGGTCCAGTTGGCCCGCACCGAGGGCATCGTTCCGGCTCCGGAATCCAGCCATGCCGTGCGCGCCGCCATCGACGAGGCCCTGCGCTGCAAGGCCTCCGGCAAGGCCGAGACGATCCTCTTCAACCTCTCCGGCCACGGGCATTTCGACATGCAGGCCTATACCGACTACTTCGCCGGCAAGCTGCAGGAAGTGACCTTCGACCGCTCGCTGCTGGATGAGGCCCTGGCGGAGTTGCCGCAGATATAGTCGCTCGGAGGATCGGGGGAGCTTGCCTGCGGGCGACGGCGTGGTAGATCGCCAATACCACGCCGGCCTCGCTCGTTATTCCTTAGTATTGCTTCTGGTTAGCACCTCGTATTCCCTTATTTTTCATATACACTCGGCTGCGTACTGATCCACCACGCGCATCCGCCGATTATGGGCCGATGTCCGGAGCCTCCATTTGACGCCTGCCCTGCGGCGCCTCGCTGCCCGAATATCCTCCAAAGCCTTCCCGCTGATCGTTTGGTCGACGGTGGCGGCATTCGCCGCCTTTATCGGAGTTGATCTTTACAACGGCCATGGCGCCGCCCGCATGGTCTCGGCCTCGCTGGCGGTGTCTTATGTCCGTCTGGTGGAAACCCACGCCTCCTTGACCTTCGACCGCACCAACGGCGCGCTCGGCCAGATCATTCCGTCGATCACCCCGGCCGACCTGCGCCGGGCGAAAACCCTGCCCGAGAGCCGCCGCCGGGACATCGAAACGATCCTCAAGACCTTGCAGGCGCAGACGGAGGGCGTCGTCTCGCTGTCGGTGACCGACGCCGAGGGTTATGTCTTTGCCAATTCGGTCGGCACGCCGCCCGGCAACGCCCTCGGCGACAGGAAATATTTTCTTGAACTGAAGACTACGACCGCCGACTCGCCGGTGGTTTCCGAAGCCGTCAAAGGCCGCGTTTCCCAAAAATTCGGCATTCAGGTCGCCCGCAGGATCCCGCTGGAAGACGGCAGCTTTGGCGGCATGGTGGTGGCAAACCTGGGTATCCAGGAATATTTCGACAGGTTCTATTCATCATTGTCGTTCATCGACCATGGAACGATCACGCTTCTTTACGACGACAATACGATCATATCCCGCTTTCCCTGGCTGAACGGCGCCATCGGCACCCGGCTTCCCGAGGTCTCGCCGTCAATGATCATCAGTCGGGGCGACACCGAGACAGTTTACGAACGGACCTCGGTGGTTGACGGACGGGTCCGTATTTTTGCCAAACGCCGCCTTCACCGCTACCCGATCTACGCCATCGTCGGCATCGACAATCTGGCCCTCAGCCAGTGGCGGGACAAGGTCCTGGGATATCTTTGTGCCATGCTCGTGCTGGCGGCCCTGGCCGCCACGGCGGTCAGGATCTATAACAAAAACCTCAAACAGGCGGAGCTCCTCAGCCTTAAGAGCATCGCCCTCGATCAGGCGGCGGAAGCGATCATCGTCACCGACTGCCGCGGCGACATTGAATACGTCAATCCGGCCTTTACCGCGCTGACCGGCTACACCGCCCAGGAAGCCCTGGGACGCAATCCGCGACTGCTCAAAAGCGGCTGCCATCCTTTTGAGTTCTACACCGAAATCTGGCGCCGCATCACCGACGGCCAGGTGTGGCGCGGCGAAATCATCAACCGGCGCAAGGATGGCAGCCTGTTCACCGAAAACGCGGCCATCGCGCCGGTTGTCGACGCCGGCGGAAAGACCCTGCGCTATGTCGCCGTCAAGCATGACATAACGGTGCAAAAGCGTCTCGAGGACGAGTTGCGGGCTTTGGCCACCACGGATCCGCTGACCGGCGTCGCCAACCGGCGGACGCTGATGGAAAAGGGCCTGCGCGAGTTTCAACGTGCCCAGCGCCACGGCCTGCCTCTGGCGGCGATGATCATCGACATCGACCATTTCAAGTCCATCAACGACCGCTTCGGTCATGCCGCCGGCGACAGGGCCCTTACAGTCTTCGCCGGTGCCTGCGCCGCCGCCCTGCGCGACAACGACAGCGTCGGCAGAATGGGCGGCGAGGAATTCGCCGTCATCCTGCCCGACACCCAATTGCCGCAGGCGATGTTGACCGCCGATCGCCTGCTGAACTCGGTCCGCCAGATCAGCATCGCCGCCGAGGACGGATCGCCCATCCGCATGACCGCCAGTATCGGCGTCGCCGCCGTCGGGGTCACTGACACCACTCTCGACCAGCTGCTGGCCCGCTGCGACGCCGCCTTGTACCGGGCCAAGCATGACGGCCGCGACCGGGTACGGAGCGATCCGCCGCCGGTCACCGTACCGGCGTGACGCCGATGCGGCAGGCTAACCCGGGTTAAGCCTGCAAAGCCTCGACGATCGGCAGGCGGGCGGCCCGCACCGCCGGAAACAGCCCGCCCAGCAGGCCGACCGCCAGCGCCAGGGCGACACCCTGGCCGACCAGGCCGGGGGTCAGGCGGAAATTGAATACCACCTGGGTAAAGCTGCCGCCCAGCGTCGAGGCGGTCAGACCATCGAAGAACAGGAAGGCCGAAGCCGCCCCGAGAATGCCGCCCAGGCAAGCCAGCACCATGGCCTCGATCAGGGTCCCGGCGAAGGTCGGAAAGCCGCCGAAGCCAATGGCCCTCAGGGTGCCGATCTCCAGCGAGCGGGCGGCGACCGAGCTGTACATGGTGTTGAGCGCACCGGCCAGGGCACCGAAGGCCATGGCGATGGCCAGCGGCCAACCGAGATAAAGGATCAGGTCCGAGGTTTTCGACGCCTGCTTGGCGAAATA
>DUZF01000194.1 GCA_013349665.1 Rhodospirillaceae bacterium
CGAGGCCGTCGTTGATGCCTGCTGCGATGCTTGGAACGACCTGATCGCCACACCCCAACGCATCCGCTCAATCGCCTCCCGCAAGTGGGCGTCGGTCAATGGTTAAGGCCGTTGGTATAAGTTGGTGAATGAGATATTGCTTTGGTATATTTCTCTAGGTCTTCAGAGGCGGCTTTTAATTTGTCTTTTTTCCATTCTTTAATATTCGTTTCGATTGATTTTATTGCTTCAAAAATTCTCTCCTTCGCTGCGGCGGTCTCTTTAGTTTCCAACGGAACGCCGAGGGCATGATCATAAAACTGGTGGTAGATTTTCTGCTGCTCGTCGAAGATGTTTTCCAGTTTCTTCTCCGCGCTGCGCACCACGTCCCAGTCATCGCTGCGCAGGGGTGCCTTCTGCCCCTTCTGATGCCCCTCCAGACAAAAATACGAAAAATACTTAATCTGGTCACTCAGCCTTTCTATAATAATTATTTGTTTGTTAAGTAAATCAGAATTCACTTCTATGTTTAGTTTTTTCCCAGTTCCGTATAATTTATCAAATAATCTATTAACTCTATTCAGAGATGATATCATCTGATCGAAGCGCTTTTGGTGGTCCTCTCCGTATTCCGGATTACCCTCCTTCCTTTTTTTGGCATGCTCCCAAAAGTCAGCCGTCAAACCGTTGGGCGGATTCTCATTGTCCAAATGGATTGGCACGGTAAAACTCCGAACAAGAAATAAACGTAATACGTGTGCAACATATTGCGACGCACGTCAAGGATGTTTTGTGCAATTTCGCGCTGACTGAAGGGAGGGGAGCTCGACTGGCCGGCGATCTGCGACGCGGCGGAGCCCCGCCCGGTGCGCGACGTCATCCTCTCGAACCACAAGCGGCGGTGTTGAAACGGACGGGCGAGCGAATTGCTGCATCTCCGGGATCGCCACGGCGCCTCGCAGGGATGGCAATCACTTCCATGCTTCCGCGAGGTCTTCCTCAGCGAACCGCAAGGAGAGGGGGACCACCAGGCCGAGGACGACCTGGTGGCCCTTTTGGGTTTGGCTCCGCAGAGCCCTTCCAAGGTCAGTGACCGGGAGCCTGGCTTTCGCCAGGCCCCCGGCAACTGTCACTGCAGATACGCCGCTATGAAATCAAGCAGGTCATGCAGAAGCTTGACGAGCTCTATCAACGCGTGTATCTTCGCAGGCAGCATTTTCGATGGTATGAACATCGCTTTTGCTCCTTAAAAGACCGGTCAGGCCCTTCCTGGCCGGTTTTTTATTATTGCGCTCCCGTGACCGCGTTACAACCTATGAGGGTTATTTCTTTTGCCCTAGATAGAAAAAGTGGCACAGGCTCAGCGGAGCGCCTCGGCCAGCGGCCGGAACTCGGCGATCACCGCCCGGTAGAGATCGCGTTTGAAGGGAACGATGATCTCCGTCAGGCGATCGAAGTCGACCCATTGCCAGGCCATGAATTCCGGATGCCGGGTAGCGATGTTTATGTCGCCGTCCTCTCCGGTGAAGCGCAGCGCGAACCATTTCTGCCGCTGGCCGCGGTAGCGGCCCTTCCACACCTTGCCCACCAGCTCGGCCGGCAGGTCATAGCTGTGCCAGTCCTCGCTTTCGGCGATGATCTCGGCGGCGGCGGTGCCGACCTCTTCCTCCAGTTCGCGCAGCGCCGCCTCGGCCGGGCTTTCGCCGTCGTCGATGCCGCCCTGCGGCATCTGCCAGCCTTCGGTTGAACTGTCGACCCGCCGCCCGACAAACACCTGGCCCTGGCGGTTGAACAGCATCAGGCCGACCCCGGCACGATAGGGAAGCGACATCAGACCCCCGATTTGACGACGGCGCTGGCCGGCGCCAGAACAAGATTGTGCTGCCCGAGGGTGGCGATCCAGGCCAGCACGCGTTCGAAGGAAACCGGCTTGGCCGAGATATAGGCCAGGGCCGAGCCGTCCCGTTCGGCGGCCATGGTCAACCGGCTGAGGCGGGAGTCGATGGCGGTGCGGAAGGGAACCTCGTCGGCCACCAGGGTGACCGAGGCGGCGGCGGGGACGAAATTGTCCGGCACCCCCACCAACCCGTCGCCGAGGAACAGCAGGCCGCGGTTCTTCAGCGCCTGCAGGGTCGGCTGCCAATTTTCACTGGCGGTCACCGGCGAATGCAGGAAGGCGGCGACGCCGACATAGGAATTGCCCTTGCCGAGGACAGCTTCCAGATGGTCGACCGCCTCGGAAGCGGCGTGCCGCGCCAGGATGGCCAGCGGGCCGGCGTCGCGAAGCGGGAAATTGGCCGGTTCCAGCGGCAGATCGAGCAAGACCTCATGGCCGCCGGCACGCGCCTTCTTGATCAAGGCATCGAGATTGCCGGCATAGGGGCTGAAGGACAGGCAGATCTCCGGCGGCAGCTTGGCGATTGCCGCCGCCGTCGCGTCTTTCGACAGGCCGAGGCCGGTGACCACGATGGCCACCTTGCCGGCCTTGCCGTCGGCGGCGAAGGGCCGGGCATAGGCGGTGCGCGGTTCGGTGCCGCCGGCGACGATGGGCAGGGCGCCATAGCCGCTGTTGCGCAATAAGTCGGGCAGCGGCCCTGGCGTCAGCGGCGGACCGCTCTCATGCGCCGGCAATTGGGCGAAGCTTGGCTGCGGCAGGGGATCGCCGGCCGCCGGCATGATCGGGTCGCTGCCCGGCGGCGGTGGGGGAGGCGGTGCCGCCGCCGCGGTCGTCGCGGCCGGAGCCGGTGCCGGGGACACCGTTTTCGCCGCCTCTCCGCTGTGTGCCGCCTCTCCGGTGTGCGCCGGTTCGCCGGCGGCCTGGGGCGCGGTCGGCAGATGGATATCGGCCGGGGCCTGCGGTGTCTGCTCATGCGGCGCGGCGGGCAGATGCGCTTCGGCGGCCGGCGCCTGAGGCAGCGCGGCCGGTTTCGGGGCCTCGGCCGCCGTCGGGGCGGCTTGCGGGGCGGCTTGCGGGGCGGCTGCTGGGGCGGTTGCTGGGGGCTGGGCCGGCGGCTGGATCAGCGACGCCGCCGGTTTCTCAGGTCCCGGCCGCGGCGGCATCGGCTCGTCGATGCGGGCGGCGAAGGTTACCTCGGCGAGGAGGTCGAGGGGTGTCTCGCCGGTGGTGACATACCATCCCGAGGCGGCGACGGCGAGCAGCGAGGCCGGAACCAGCAGCCCATAGACCAGGGCCGCCGCCCAACGCCGCTCGCCGCCGTCCGGTTGGCTGAGGGAACCGGACCGGCCGGCGAGACGGAAGGACAGTGTCACGGGCGGACGTCAGTTGGCCTTGGCCGCGCTCTTGTAGAGCGAGAGGCCGTGCAAAAGGTCGATGGCCCTGGCCAGCTGATAGTCGGTTGCCGGCTCGCCCATCTTGAAGGGGTCGAGGGCCGCCGCCTTTTCCGCCGCCGTGCCGCCGCCGGGCGGAGTGGCTTTGCTTTCCGGTGCCGGCGCCTTCTCGGGCTTGCCGTCTTCCGGTTTGCCTTCCTCGGGCTTGGCCGCAGGCTTGTCGGCCTTCGGCGCCTCCTTCGGCAGGGTGTCGTTGCGCAGTGCACCGCGCAAGCCGGCCTCGCCGCGGTTGTGATCGCCGGGCACCGCCACCGATTCGATCTTGGCGGGTTGCACCTTGATGTCCGGCTCGATGCCGACCGCCTGGATGGAGCGTCCCGACGGCGTGTAATAGCGGGCCGTGGTCAGGCGCATGGCGCCATGATTGCCCAGCGGAATGATGGTCTGCACCGATCCCTTGCCGAAGGATTTGGTGCCCAGCAGAATGGCCCGGCGGTGGTCCTGCAGGGCGCCGGCGACGATCTCCGAGGCCGAGGCCGAGCCGTCGTTGATGAGGACGACGATGGGCAGGCCTTCGGCGAGGTCCTTGCCATGAGCGTTGAAGCGCTGGGTGTCCTCGGGGCGGCGCGAGCGGGTGGAGACGATCTCGCCCTTGTCGATGAAATCACCGGCCACCGCCACCGCCTGGTCCAGCAGACCGCCGGGATTGTTGCGCAAATCCACCACCAGACCCTGCAGACCGCCGCCGCCTTCTTTTTTCAGCTGTTCGATGGCCTTTTTCAGATTGGTGTCGGTGGATTCGACGAACTGGCTGATGCGGACATAGCCGACCTTGTCCACCAGCTTGGATTTGACGGTCTGGATCTTGATCACCGCCCGCGTCAGGCTGACGTCGAAGGGCGCCTGGCCGTCGCGCCGCACCGAAATGCGGATGTCGGTGTTGACCGGGCCGCGCATGCGGTCCACCGCGTCGTTGAGCGACATTCCCTGGACCGGTTCGCCGTCGAGATGGGTGATCAGGTCGTTGGGCTGCAGCCCGGCGCGGGCCGCCGGGGTGTCGTCGATCGGCGACACCACCTTGACCCAGCCGTTTTCCATCGTCACCTCGATGCCCAGACCGCCGAATTCGCCCTTGGTCTGCACCTGCATGTCGCGGAAACTCTTCGTGTTGAGATATCCTGAATGGGGATCCAGCGACGTCAGCATGCCGTTCAGCGCCGACTCGATGAGCTGTTCGTCGCCCACCGGCTCGACATATTCGTTGCGCACCCGTTCGAAGACGTCGCCGAACAGCTGCAGAAGGCGGTAGGTATCCGCATTGCCGTTGGTCTCGTTCGCCGCGGCGGCGGCGGGAGCAGACTGCAGGGCCAGCATAGCGCAGGCGCCTGCGGTTATCATAACCTTCCGAATCATCCAGAAACCTTTGTTTTGCGTGCTGTAAGCCAAGGCAACGGGTTTACCGGCTGGCCGTTATGGCGCAGCTCAACATAAAGAAGTGGCCTGCTCTCAGGCTGGCCCATGATACCGATCGGCTCTCCGGCGAGCAAATGCTGACCGACGGCGGCATCCAGGCGGGCCACTCCCGCGAGCAGCGTATGATATCCTTCGCCATGCTCGATGATCAAGAGAAGCCCATAGCCTCTAAAGGGACCTGAAAACACTACCTGCCCGTCATAGGGGGCGACCACCTGGGCCCCCGGGCGGGTTTCGATGCCCAAACCCTTGGACGGCTGGCCCAACTCGGTGGTTTGTCCGAACCGCATGACGATCTTCCCACGGGCGGGGAAAGGCATTTCGCCATGCGCCTGGGCGAACGGCCGGCCGCTCGGTCGCGCCGCCGGCGGCGGTTGCGCCGCCGCCCTGGCAGACGCCGCCGCCGCCTCGCGGGCGGTCTGGTCTGCCTTGGCCTTGGCCTCCTGGGCGGCCTTCTGAGCGTCCTGGTCGGCCTTGCGGGCCTGGCGTTCGGCCTCCAGCTCCGCCTGGTGGGCCGCCTTTTGCGCCGCCAGTTCGGCGTCATGGCGCTCCCTGGCGGCCTTGACGGCGGCGATTTCCGCCTCGCGGGCGGCCTTGGCGGCGGCGACTTCCGCGTCATGGGCGGCTTTGGCCGCCGCTTTTTCCGTCGCCGCTTTTTCCGCCGCCTCAGCCTCGCGGCGGCGCCGTTCGGTTTCGATCCGCACCAGCAGGTCACGCAGGTCTTCGGCCTCGGCGGCGATGGTCTGCATGCGCCGTTCGGCGTCCAGCCGCTCGCTCTCGGTTTTTTGCTGGACCTGCTGCTGGCGCTGGTAAAGCTGGGTCAGGCGGCGATGTTCGGCATCCAGCTTGACGGTGACCGCCGAAATCTTGCGCTTCTGTCCGGCGATGTCGCTGCGCAGCGAGACCAGGGACTGGATGTCGGCTTTCAGGCGGTGCGCCTCCTCATTGATCTGCGGCAGCAGGCCGCGCAACAGAATGGCGCTGCGCACCGTGTCGGCCGGAGAGGTCGGCTGCGCCACCAGGGCCTCGGACGGCCGGAAGGACAGGCGGAGCAGCGCCGTCAGCACGCCGTTCATCTGCTGACGCTTGCGGTCCAGCGCCGCCGACTTTTCCTTTTCCACCGCCGCCAGGTCGTTGAGCTGCAACTCCAGATCCGACAGGGATTCTTCGTGTTCCTGAACGCCGCGGGCGGCGCTGACCATGTCGGAGCGGATGCTTTCCAGTTCCTCGGCGGCCAGGTCCGCCCGCTTTTTGATCTGTTCGTGCTCGGCCTGGGTTTGTTTCAGCTGGCCTTCCAGTTCCTTCAGCCGGGTCGCCGGTGCCAGGTCGGCGGCGATCGCCAGGCCGGGAAGGATCATCAGCAGGACGGAGAGGAAGCGGATCATGCCCTCAGGAAGCGCCGACGAGCAGGCTGCGGCCGGTCATTTCCGCCGGCTGCGCCAGCCCCAGCAGGGCCAGCAGGGTCGGTGCCACATCGGCCAGGCGGCCGTCGGCCAGACCGCGGATCCCCGGCGGCGGGTTGACCAGCACCGCCGGCACCTTGCCGATGGTATGGGCGGTATGCGGCTCGCCGGTGATGGGATCCCTCATCAATTCCAGATTGCCGTGGTCGGCGGTGACCAGCATGACGCCGCCGGCCTTGACGATCGCCGTCCGCAGGCGGCCGAGGCATAGGTCGACGGTTTCGGCGGCGGCGATGGCGGCTTCCAGGATGCCGGTATGGCCGACCATGTCGCCATTGGCGTAATTGACGACGATCAGATCGAAGCCGCCGCTGCCGATGGCGTCGACCAGCCTGTCGGTCACCTCTCCGGCCGACATCGACGGTTGCAGGTCATAGGTGGCGACCCGCGGGCTGGGGATCAGGATGCGTTCCTCGCCGGGATAGACCTGCTCGCGCCCGCCGTTGAAGAAAAAGGTGACATGAGCGTATTTCTCGGTTTCGGCGATACGCAGCTGCTTGAGGCCGGCGGCGGCCACCTCCTCGCCGAGGATGCGGGTCAGGCTTTCGGCGGGAAACAGGACATCGAGAAAACCGTTGAGATCGTTGGAATATTCCACCAGTCCGAGGCGGACGGAAAATGCCGGCTGCCGCGTCCGCGGGAAGCCGTCAAAGGCCGGGTCGACCAGCGCCCCCAGGATCTCGCGGGCACGGTCGGCGCGGAAATTGCCCATCAGCAGCCCGTCGCCGTCGGCCATGCCGCCATAGCCGGCGACCACCGTCGGCAGCATGAATTCGTCGGTCTTGCCGGCGGCGTAGGAAGCGTCGACGGCGGCCAGGGGGTCGGCGGCGACCTCGCCCTGGCCATCGACCATCGCCTGATAGGCGAGGCTGACCCGGTCCCAGCGCTTGTCGCGGTCCATGGCGTAATAACGGCCGCCGATGGTGGCGATGGTGACGTCATGGCCGGCGACGTCGGCGAGGAATTTGGCGACGAAGCCCTTGGCCGAGGACGGCGGCGTGTCGCGGCCGTCGAGAAAGGCGTGAACCAGCACCGGCACGCCGGCCGAGGCCGCCATGCGAGCCATGGCCGCCATCTGGTCCTGATGCGAATGGACGCCGCCGGGCGACAGCAGGCCGAGCAGATGCAGCCGGCCGCCGCTCTTGCGCAACCGGCCAAGGGCGGAGGTCAGCACCGGGTTGGCGGCCAGGCTGCCGTCGGCAACCGCCTGATCGATGCGCGGCAGGTCCTGCATGACCACCCGGCCGGCACCCAGATTCATATGGCCGACCTCGGAATTTCCCATCTGGCCGTCCGGCAGGCCGACGGCAAGGCCGGAGGTTTCGACCAGGGCATGCGGCGAGCCGGCCAGCAACTCGTTCCAGATCGGAGTCCTGGCCAGGGCGATGGCGTTGTCCCGGCGTTCGGCGCGATAGCCCCAGCCGTCGAGAATGCACAGCAGAACGGGGCGTTGAGGGTGTTTGTTCATCGGCGAAATATAGTCCAAGTTGTTGGTGAATACTATCCGTGGCAGGGGCGGGACGTCTCGCACCGATTTTGGAGTACCTCGCTTTCGGGAGGCGGCCGGCGGCCGGCGGTTGACTTGCCGGCGGCCGGGGGAATAATCGAAGCCGCGATACTTCTTGGGGGGCGATGATGGGCGACGGCAGCGGCGATCGGCGGGGGCGGCTTGATCCCGCCGACTGGGAAAGCTTCCGGCGCCATGGCCATGCCCTGTTCGACCGCCTGATCGACCAGTTGCAGGGGGTCGCCGACGGCCCGGTCTGGCGACCGGTGCCGGTCGACGTCATACAGCGTCTGGCCATTCCCTGTCCCGACCGGCCGGCCGGGCTGGGCGATCTGCTGGCCGATCTCGAGGAAACCATCCTGCCCTATGGCGCCGGCAATACCCATCCGCGTTTCTGGGGCTGGGTGCACGGCAGCGGCACTCCCGGCGGCGTGCTGGCGGAAATGGCGGCGGCGGCGCTCAATGCCAATTGCGGTGGCCGCGACCATGCCGCCATCTATGTCGAGAGGCTGGTGGTCGACTGGGTCAAGGAATGGTTCGGCTTTCCTGACGAGGCCGGCGGCCTGCTGGTCGGCGGCACCTCGATGGCCAATCTGCTCGGCCTGGCGGTGGCCCGCACCCGTCATTGCGGCGAAGCGGTGCGGAGTGACGGGCTGGCGGGGCGCCGACTGACCGCCTATGCCTCGGCCGAGGTCCATATGTCCTCGGCGAAGGCCTTCGAGCTGATGGGCCTCGGCCATCAGGCGCTGCGCAAGGTGGCGGTGGACGGCGCCTATCGCATGGATATGGCGGCGCTGGCCGCAGCGGTGGAGCGCGACCGGCGGCAGGGACTGTCGCCCTTCGCCGTCATCGCCAGCGTCGGCACGGTCAATACCGGTGCCATCGACCCGCTGCCGGCGCTGGCCGATTTCTGCCGCGACCAGGGGCTGTGGCTGCATGTCGA
>DUZF01000312.1 GCA_013349665.1 Rhodospirillaceae bacterium
CAGACCGCGGGCCAGCACCCATACCACCATGGCCAGGTTGATATGACCAAGGATGGCGACGACCAATGTCGGCAGGGCCGAGGTCGGGACCAGGAATAATCGCCGGGTGTCGCCGGCCAGCCGGGCGAAGCCCCGCACCAGCCGCCAATGGCCGATGGCGGACGGCATCTTGTCCAGCCCCATGAGCACGGCGATGCCGGCCACGGCGCCGGCGGTGAACAGCGGGAACAGCCATTCCCCGGAACGGTCGGCGATGCGGTCGAGCAGCAGCGGCTGCAGCGCCGTCACCAGCAGCACCAGCCCGAATACCGTGGCGATGCGCTCCAGCATCACCGAATTGATCGCCGCCGACAGGGACAGGCCGGCGCGATGGGTCTTCCACATGCGGACCGCATCACCGCCGACGGCGCCGGGCAGCACCTGGCCGAAGAAATTACCGATGCAGAACAGTTCGCAGGCCTTGAGGAAGGGCAGCCAGGCGCCGATGGCCCGGAGCACCAGCTGCCAGCGGCCGGCACAGATGCAGACCTGCACCACCTGCAGCAGGAAGGCCGCCACCAGGGCCCAGAGCGGCAGGTTGCGCCCGGCCGCCCAGGCGGCGTCGAGATCGACGCGGCTTTTGAGGTACCACAACGCGCCACCGGTCAAGGCCAGCTTGACGGCCAGGGCGCCCCAACGTTTGATCATGAAGTAAACTATCCTGCCAATGGCCAGACAGTCTCTAAGTCAAACACCGCCGCTTTGCAATCTTACGGGCAGTCTCTTCGGCCCCCAGTCACCGGGGACGGCCTCGAAATGTCCGGGGATCGACAGTCCGCAGCCGACGCAGCACCCCGCCGGGTCGAGTCCCCAGGCGCCCAGGCGGTACCAGTCACGCTCCACCAGCAGCCGCCCGCAACCCGGACACCAGGTGCTGCCGCCCTGGCGGTCATGGACATTGCCGGTGTAGACGAAGCGCAATCCCTCCTCCATGGCCAGGGCGCGGGCGCGGACCAAGGTGGCGGCCGGGGTCGGCGGCTTGCCGGTCATCTTCCAGTCGGGATGAAAGGCGCTGAAATGCAGCGGCACATCAACGCCGAGGGTGGCGGCGATCCACCCGGCCAGCCGCCGCAGTTCGTCGTCGCCGTCGTTTTCACCGGGGATCAGCAAGGTGGTGATCTCGAACCACACCGAGGTCTCGTGTCGAAGATAGGTCAGCGTATCGAGGACCGGCTGCAGACTGCCGCTGCACAGCCGCTGGTAGAAGTCCTCGGTGAACCCCTTGAGATCGACATTGGCGGCATCCATGGCGGAAAAGAATTCGCCGCGGGCCTCGGGGGTGATGTAGCCGGCGGTCACCGCCACCGTGCGGATGCCCAGCGCCCGACATTCGCGGGCCACATCGACGGCATATTCGAGAAAAATCACCGGATCGTTATAGGTGAAGGCCACCGAACGGCAGCCCAGCCGGCGGGCGGCGGCGGCGATGGCGGCCGGCGAGGCGGCATCGTTCAGCCGGTCGATTTCGCGAGCCTTGCTGATGTCCCAGTTCTGGCAGAATTTGCAGGTCAGGTTGCAGCCGGCGGTGCCGAAGGACAGCACCGGGGTGCCCGGCAGGAAATGATTGAGCGGCTTCTTCTCGATCGGATCGACGCAGAAGCCCGATGACCGGCCATAGGTGGTCAGCACCATGCCGCCGCCGTCCGCCGCCCGCACGAAGCACAGGCCGCGCTGGCCGTCATGCAGCCGGCAGAACCGCGGACAGAGATCGCATTGAATGCGCCCATCCTCCGTCGGATGCCAGAAGCGCCCGGGATACTGCGTTGCTATGCCGCTCATCCATCCGACTCTAAGGCTGTCGACCGGGCTTACGCAAGCCGCCGCGCAAACCTCCACGCTCCCTCCAATGGGGGAGCCCCCCGCCCGGCATACCGCCTCCGACGCATTGCGGGGCACGCCAGCTTGCGGCCATTCTGCGGCCAACAAAACGCGGAGGAAACCGATGACGCGCCCCAACATCCATCCGGGTGAACTGCTGACCGAGGAGTTCCTCAAACCCATCGGGGTCACCACCGATGATCTGGCCCGCGGCCTGAAGGTTCCGCATGAGACCATCAGCGCCATCGTCGGCGGCCGGCGCGGCGTCTGCGTCGACACCGCGCTGCGCCTGTCGCGCTATTTCGGCACCTCCGACCGTTTCTGGCTGGAAGCCCAGCTGTGTTATGACCTCGAGCACGCCCGCGGCCAGGCCCATACCATCCAGAGCGAAGTCAAACCGCTCAACCCTGCCGCGTGAAAGAATTTGACCGCGGCGGCTCGCCGGCTTCATAACGGTTGGCTCATTCCTGGCCGGAGAGCCGATCATGCGAATATTCGGGCGCACCCTGGTGGCGATCCTGGCGGCAATCGGCGGCCTTTGCCTGCTGATCGCCGTCTTCGGCGCCTGGACCGCCTTTTCGCTGCGCCCGGAGCCGCTGCCGAAAAAGCTGGTGCTGCGGCTGGATCTCAACGCCGGCGTCATCGAGGCGGAACCGACGGGGCCTTTCGGCCGGTTCGGCGGCGACGCCAATGTCCTCACCGATGTGGTGGAGGCCCTCGACCAGGCGGCGCGCGACCCCCGGGTCGGCGCCCTGGTGGCCCGTCTCGACAATCCGTCCCTGGGCATGGGACGGGTGCAGGAATTACGCGACGCCATCGCCGCCTTCCGCAAATCCGGCAAGCGGACGGTGGTCTATTCCACCAGCCTGGGCGAGTTCGGCGGCGCCACCCTGTCCTATTATCTCGCCTCGGCTTTCCAGGAAGTGTGGCTGCAGCCATCCGGCGACGTGGCGCTGACCGGCTTCATGGCCGAGAGTCCCTTCCTCAAAGGCAGCCTGGATATGCTGGGCATCACCCCGGAATTCGGCGCCCGCTACGAGTACAAATCGGCCATCGAACCGCTGACCCGCAGCGGCTTCAGCGACGACGGCCGGCGCTCGCTGGCCACCCTGCTCGAGGCCTGGACCCGCCAGACGGTCGGCGGCATCGCCGCCTCCCGCAACCTGCAGCCGGCGGCGGTGCGGACACTGATCGACCGCGCCCCGCTGCTGGCCGACGAGGCCAAGGCCGCCGGCCTGGTCGATCGCCTCGCCTATTGGGACGAGCTGGAAGCCGGCCTGACCGCCAATGACACCAAGATCGTCGATCTCGCCGACTATGCGGCGCAGCAGCAGGCGGACGCCAACGCCGTCAAGGTGGCGCTGATCCGCGGTGTCGGCACCGTGCAGCAGGGCGACGGCGGCCCCGGCGGCGGCGACGGCATGTCGGCGGAGCACTTGACCCAGGCCTTTCGCGACGCCGTCAAGGATCGCGAGATCAAGGCGATTCTGTTCCGTATCGACAGCCCCGGCGGCTCCTATACCGCCTCCGACGCCATCTGGCGCGAGGTCGGCAATGCCCGCGCCGCCGGCAAGCCGGTGGTGGTCTCCATGGGCGACGTCGCCGCCTCGGGCGGTTATTTCGCCGCCATGGCGGCCGACCGCATCGTCGCCCAGCCCGGCACCATCACCGGCTCCATCGGGGTGTTCGCCGGCAAGCTGGTGATGGCCGATCTGTGGAAGAAGCTGGGGGTCACCTGGGATTCGGTCCAGCAGGGCGAGAACGCCGCGATGTGGAGCGTCAACAACCGCTTCTCGCCGGCGGCCTGGGCGCGGGTCAACGCCATCCTCGACCACATCTACGGCGATTTCACCGGCAAGGCGGAAAAGAACCGCAACATTTCGGCGGACGACATGGACCATCTCGCCAGAGGCCGCATCTGGCCCGGCGAGGAGGCGCTGAAGGTCGGCCTGGTGGACCGCCTCGGCGGCTATGCCGAGGCCTTCGTCCTGCTGCGCGAACTGGCCCGCCTGCCGTCCCAGATGCCCCTCACCCTGGTGCAGTTTCCCCGCCAGAAGGCGCCCTACGAATATCTCTCGGGCCTGCTGCGCAAGGGCCGGCTGCCGACGGAAATCGCCGACGCGGCGATCCTCGGCGGGCGCCTGCGCCAGATTCTGACGCTCAGCGCGCCGTTCACCGAACTGCTGGAGAGCCGGGGGGTCCTGCTCAGCGAACCGGCGGCCGCCGCTCGCCAACGGTGATCCGGTATTTCTCGATCATCCGATACAGCGTCACCCGCGATACACCCAGATGTTGCGCCGCCAGGGTGATGCTGTTCTGCCTGAGGCTGAGCGCATTGCGCACCAGGTCCTCCTCGACGCCGCGCCGCACCGCGCGGAGCGATGACGCCGACACCGCGTCCAGCGGCAGGCCGAGATCCGCCGGCCGGATCCATGGCCCGTCGGCCATTACCACGGCACGGCGCAAACAGGCGATCAGTTCGCGGATGTTGCCGGGCCAGCGATAGTGGCGCAGCACCTCCTCGGCCTCCGGCGACAGGCCCAGCAGGGCTTTGCCCGCCTCGGCCGAGAACTGGGCGACAAAATGTCCGGCCAACTGGTCGATGTCTTCGCCGCGGTCCCTGAGCGGCGGCATCTCGACGGTCAGAACATTCAGGCGAAAGTAAAGATCTTCGCGGAATTGTCCGTCGGCGACGGCCTTGCGCAAAGGCAGGTTGGTCGCCGCGACGATCCGTACATCGACCTTGATGGGGACCGGGGCGCCCACTCTGTCGATAGTGCCTTCCTGCAGGAAACGCAGCAGATGGGCCTGCAGGTCCAGGGGCAGATCGCCGATTTCATCCAGGAACAGCGTCCCCTTATGGGCGCTTTGAATGCGGCCGATGCGCCGCTGGTCGGCACCGGTGAAGGCCCCCTTTTCATAGCCGAACAGCTCCGATGCGATCAGCGTCTTGGGCAAAGCGGCGCAGTTGATCGGCACGAAGGGGCCTTTGGCCCTGGGCGAGTGCTGGTGGATGGCGATCGCCGCCAGCTCCTTGCCGGTACCGCTCTCGCCGGTGATCAGCACCGGGGCATGGGCCTGGGCGACCTTGCCCAGGATTCGCCGCAGGGCCTGCAGGGCGCCGCTGCCGCCGACCATCTCGGGAACGGCGGCATGGCGCGGGACCCGACCGCCGCCGGACAGCAACGGCCGCAACCTGGCGATCAGCGCCGGATCCCTGCCGACTTGCTCGAGAAGAAGTGCCGCCAGGACATCGCTGCCGAGCCCTGCCACCCGCTCTTTGGTGATTTCTATTTCTTCAGTACTCAAGCAATGCATGAGAACACCCGGATGGCGGTTGCGAGCAGTTCCCGACTCTTGCAGAAAGCCCTGACGGCTTCACGTCATCTTCAGAGGGGCGATGGCGGGCTTCGGCGCCGTCGCCTCGCCGGATGGTGGGGGCCGCCCCTCCGGATGCATAGACCTTCGGCTGAGCCCCCCGACCAATGGCGCAAATCCGGGGGCGGATACCGCCGGACTTCATACTGCACCGAAGGACGCTTATCGGCACCGCCGCCCGGCGCCATGTTTGCCTGACGGACGAAGCAGCGGCGGGGCGGCATGATGAAATATCCGACGGCGATGGCTCTGGCGATGCTGTCCGCCGCCGCTCCGGCGGCGGCGGAGGGTCCATCCCTGCAAGGGCCGGCGCCGTCGCCCGAACGGCCCGCGATCACCGTGGCGCCGGGCCGCGACAACGCCTCGACGGGGGTGCTGACGCCAAGCGGGACCCTGGTCATCGAACCGTCAGTGCAGTACCAGCATACCAATATCAATACCTTCGTCGCCGGCGGCGTCGCCATCCTCGACACCGTCCTGGTGGGCAATATCCAGGCGACGCAAGCCAATCGCGACGCCGTCACCGGCACCTTGTCCATGCGCTACGGCATCACCCGCCGGCTGGAGAGCGAGCTGCGGATACCGTACATGTACCGCCATGACAGCGTGACCAATACCCTGGTGAACACCAACAATACCTCGGAAAGCACCGAACTCAGGGATTCCGGCCTGGGCGACGTGGAAGCGGCGATGCATTACCAGATCAACGCCGGCGACGATGATTGGCCGATCCTGGTCGCCAACCTGCGGGGCAAGAGCAATACCGGGCAGGGCCCCTTCGATGTCCGCCGCGACGCCCTGGGCGTCCCCCGGCAACTGGCCACCGGTTCCGGGTCATGGGGGATCGAGCCCAGCCTGACCCTGATCTCAGCCTCCGATCCGGCGGTGTTCTTCGTCAATGCCGGCTATCTGCTGAACCTCGGCGAAAGCCTCAACCGACCCTACAGCAGCAACCTCAGCATCACCCATGTCGATCCCGGCGGCGCCATTCGCCTGGGCATGGGCATGGGCATCGCGCTGAACGAGAGGATCTCCTACTCCATCGGCTTCCAGGAGGATTTCATCGGCGGCACGCTGACCCGCTTCAGCGACCGCTCGAGCTTCAAATCCGCCTCGCTGTCGGCCGGCACCCTCAATCTGGGCATGAACTGGCAGCGCGACGAGCGGACCGCCATCACCATCACCCTGGGGGTCGGGGTCACCCGCGACGCCCCGGATGCCAGCCTGACCTTGCGGATCCCCCTGTCGGTAAAGCTTTATTAGCGCCTTAAACCGGCCAGAGCGGCATCGGCGCCAAGACCGGCGGCCCGCCAATGGGAGGCGAACTGCTGGCCGACCTGCCGGAGGGTTGGCAATGTGGCATTGATGGTGGTGGACTGGGCGACACTGACCCCGTCGGCGGCGTTACTGATCAGCGTCTGCACCTGGCTCGGAGAGACCTGCTGCACAACGCGGGTGGCCTCGCCCAACGCCGCGACGGTGGTTTGAGCGGCGGGCGCCGGAACGGGGCCGGCGGACGGCAGCAAGGTCGTCTCCAGGGCCAGGTGGCGGTTGGCGGCGTCGCTGATGGCGGTTCGCACCACCACGGCGAAGTCGATGGCGATGCCGCCGATCATCATGCCGCCCCGCTGGTCGGCCAACTCCCCGGCGCCGACCGCCGGAAATCCGGCGAAGGGATCCTCGGCGGCGATCGCCCGCGGCATGCCGACCAAAAGTGCCAGGCCGGCGAAGACCGCCGAGACGCTTCGAGAGCCACTGCGTTGCATGCTTCAATCTCCCATAGAGCATTCAGCGTTACTTGTGGCGCTGAATGCGATTGCGGCCATTGAGGCCGCGGCCAAGTGCCCGGAGGGCACGCCCGGCGAGGGCAAGTTTAAACGGACGAAGGCTTGATGCCGATTTAATGCATCACGCCTTCGTCAGAACTCGAAAAGGCCGGGCAGCATCGCCGAGAAGGTAGCGAGGCCGCGGCGGTCGATGGCGCTGGCGAAAGGCGCCTTGCGCCGCACCATCCACTCCCCGGATTGATTGAAGTGGCGCCGCGCGCTGTCCGCCTCGTCGCGGATGACGAAACTGATGCCGACCCAGATGGCTTCGAATTCGGCCCGCCGCACCACCCGCAACCCGGCCGCCGGATCGCCCACCAGGACATCGCCGTCCCTGATCCCTTTGACCACCACGAAATGGCTGTAGCCATGGGTGTTGATCAGGGTGATGGCGGGAATCGCCGCCGCCGCCAGTTCGTCCAGCGAGATCCGGAAGCCGTCGGCGTGATACCCCAGTTCGCCGAGATAGCTCTGCATGTCCGCCATGGAAAAGCCGGACCGGCGGATGGTCTCCTGGTCGCCGGCCTGGAACATGGCGGAGAACACCTCGTCCTCCCCCATCGGACGGTCGTAATGATAGGTCAGCAATGTCGCCACCGCCGCCGATCCGCAGGAAAAGTCATGATGCTGGCGGATCACCGTATGAAAGCGGGCTTCACGCAGACTGATCACCGGCAGATTGAAACTGCCGGCCGGGGTGGTCATCGGCAGGTCTCCGGCGGCGGCATCGCCGCCGGCCAGCCCGGCGAGGACCAGACAGGCGCCCAGGATCTTCACAGCGGGCATGGCCGACCTCCTTTCAGCGCAAATAAATGTTGATGCTGGTGGCATTGCTGAGATTCACCAGATCGCCGGTGTTCTGCATCACCGTGGTCAGACCGCGGTTGCCGTTGACGGCGGCGGAATAGATGGTGCCGCTGAGTTTCACCGCCTCGTCGGCGACGGAAACGCCGCCGTTATTGGTCGAGGTCTGGCTGGTGGTGTTGCCTTGCAGCAGATTTTCGGTGATCACCGGACCGGTATCGGTGCCGCCGCGCTGCCCGGCCAGGGTCGCCTGAGGCACCGCGCCGGCAAAGGGATCGCCGCCCGGCTCCGCGGCGCCCGCCGGAGCGACGGCGGCGGCCAGGCCGGCGACGATAAACATCGTCCTCAACATTTCTCGGCTCCTTCTCGCAATGAAACCGCCGAGGCGGGACCCCTTGCCGGGATCCCGCCGGCCGAAGAGGGGCTCAGTGGAGTTGCGCGTTGACGCTGAAGGCGGTGACCTGGTTGGCACTCACCCCGGTGTTCTGGGAAATGTTGGTGAAGCCGCTGATGGTGCCGCCCAGCGCCACCGGCCCGATGGAACCGCTGCCGAAATGCGCCGAGGCGTCGCCGCCGGCACCGCCGGTGCCGGCGCCGCCATACCCGTTGCCGCCCGTGCCATAGCCCGAGGTGACGCGGGCCAGTTGCTTGAGATCGGTGTCCTGCTTGCCGTAACCGCCGGTGGCGGTGGCCGCGACGGCGTCGTTGCCACCGTTGCCGCCGTTGCCGCCGGCCACCGCCG
>DUZF01000248.1 GCA_013349665.1 Rhodospirillaceae bacterium
TATTTGGCCATCTTGCCGATGGTGGTGGTCTTGCCGGAGCCGTTGACGCCGACCACCAGCACCACATGCGGCCGGCGGCCTTCCGAGAGAACCAGGGGCTGGGCCACCGGGGCGAGGATTTCGGCGATTTCCTCGGCCAGGACGGCTTTCACCTCCTCGGCGGCGACGTCCTCGGCGAAACGCGCCTTGGCCAGGCGAGCGGCGACACGGGCGGCGGTGGCCAGGCCGAAATCGGCGGTTATCAGCAGTTCTTCGAATTCCTCGAGCGCTTCGTCGTCCAGCTTGCGCTTGGTGAACAGGTCGCCGATCCCTTGCGACAGGCGCGTCGATGAGCGTGTCAGGCCCTGGCGGATGCGGCCGAACCAGCCGGTCTTGGCTTCGCTGTCACCGGTCATGGGGCGGTCTCCGCGATCAGGCTGTCACCGACGACGCCGCTGACCATCGCCGGGACGATGGTTCCCGGTTCAAACTGTTGCCCGAGGCGTACCGGCAGGAAATGTTCGGAATGGCCGAAACCGTCCCGTTCCACCAGGACGCTGGCCGTCCGTCCGACGCGGCCCTGCAGGAACGCCGCCATCGCCCCTTCGCCCCTGGCCCGCAGCTGGGCCGCCCGCTCGCGCACCACGTCGCCGGACAGCTGCGGCATCCGTGCCGCCGGCGTCCCCGGCCGGGAAGAATAGGGAAAGACGTGGAGATGGGTCAGCCCCATTTGCTCGACCAGATCCAGCGAGCGTTGGAACATGTCGTCGGTTTCGGTGGGGAAGCCGGCGATGAGGTCGGCGCCGAGCGCCAGATCCGGACGCAGGCGGCGCAGTCGCTCGGCCAGCGCCAGCACGTCGGCGCGGCTGTGGCGGCGCTTCATGCGCTTGAGGATGGTGTCGTCGCCGGCCTGCACCGACAGATGGAAATGCGGCATCAGCCGGGGTTCTTCGGCGACCAGGGCGAGCAGATCGTCGTCCACCACCGCCGGGTCGAGGGACGACAGGCGCAGCCTGGGCAAGCTGGGGCATAGGGCCAGCAGGCGCCGCGCCATCTGCCCGAGGCCCGGCCGGCCGGGCAGATCACCGCCATAGGAGGCGATGTCGACACCGGTCAGCACCACCTCGGCGAAGCCGGCGGCCAGCAGGGTTTCCACCTGTTCGACGATGCGGCCCATGCCGACGCTGCGGTTCGGCCCGCGGCCGAAGGGAATGATGCAGAAGGTGCAGCGATGATCGCAGCCCTGCTGCACTTCGATGAAGGCGCGGGCCCGACCCTCGAAGCCGGAGATCAGGTGGCCGGCGGTTTCCCGGATGTCCATGATGTCGGCGACGACGATGCGCTCGGGACTGGGGGTGGCGAAGCTCTCGGGGCGCAGTTTCTCGGCATTGCCGATAACCTGGTCGACTTCCGGCATGGCGGCGTATTTGCCGGGATCGATCTGCGCGGCGCAGCCGGTGACGACGATGCGGGCCCCCGGGTTTTGCCGGCGCAGGCGGCGGATCGCCTGGCGGGCCTGGCGTTCCGCCTCGCTGGTCACGGCGCAGGTGTTGATGATCACCACCTGCTCGGTGCCGGCCGCCTTGGCATGATCTCGCATCACTTCCGATTCATAGGCGTTGAGCCGGCAGCCGAAAGAGACGACCTGCGGTTCAGCGGTCATGGCAGCAGCGCGGGGTCGAGTTCGCCGGAAAAGCTCAGTGCCACCGGTCCGGTCATCAGCACATGGCCGTCGTCACGCCATTCGATGGTCAGGCTGCCGCCGTCCACCACCACTTCGGCGCGTCGCCCGGCCAGGCCGCGCCGGGCCGCCGCCACCAGGACCGCGCAGGCGCCGGTGCCGCAGGCCGGGGTGATGCCGGCGCCGCGTTCCCAGACGCGCATGCGCAGCCGGTCGGCGGCCAGCAGGTGCACCACCTCGATATTGGCGCGCTCGGGGAACAGCGGATCATTTTCCAGCGCCGGGCCCAGTCGGGCGAGATCCACCGCCTCGGCATCGGCAACGAAGAACACCGCATGGGGATTGCCCATGCTGACCGCCACCGGATCCGTCAGCGCCCCGGCGGCCAGGGGCAGATGCAAGGTGTCGGCAGGCTTTGACAGCGGGATGTCGCGCCAGTCGAGGCCGGCCGGCCCCATGTCGACGCAGACCAGTCCGTCGCCGGCGGTCCAAGCCTCAAGCCGGCCGGCGGCGGTCTCGAGAACGACCTGGCGCCGGCCGCTCTCGCCCATCAGCAACCAGGCCACGCAACGGCTGGCATTGCCGCAGGCGGCGACTTCCGAGCCGTCGGCATTGTGGATGGTCATCAGCGCATCGCTGCCGGGGTCTTTCGGCGGCAATATGGTGATCAGCTGGTCGAACCCGACCCCGGTCCGCCTGTCGGCCAGGGCGCGGGTCACCGCGACCGACAGCGCCGGCGGGCGCGCGCGGCCGTCGAGCACGACGAAATCGTTGCCCAGCCCATGCATTTTCAAAAATCGGCGGCCGGCGGCCGTGGCGGCGGTCATCCGCGGGTTATATGGTCCGCCCCGGCCCGAAGTCTAGGAATTCCTTGCCGCCGAGGTCAGATCCCGGCTGAGGCGCATATAGGCGCGCACCGGCGCCCAGGGATCCATGAGATTGTAGGCGGCGGTCCAGGTGGCAAGGCTCAGGCGGATGCCGTTGACCAGTGTTCCGCACAGGGTATCGACGGGAGAGGCGTCGCGCATGATGGGGGCTCCGTATGTTGTTCCGGGACTCTGCGTCGCTTGCGCCGCCCCGGTCCAGTGGACGAAGGTCGTCCGCCCATCGGTCGGGGCCGCCGGTGACAACGGATGGACAGCGGCACTTGTTCCCGGGCTGAGCCTTAACTAAAGTTCCCCCTGCCTTAAGGAGGAACCATGAGCGACCGCATCCTGATCGTCGACTTCGGCTCGCAAGTCACCCAGCTGATCGCCCGGCGTGTGCGGGAAAGCGGCGTCTATTCGGAGATCCATCCGTTCAACCGGGTAACCCCGGCCAGCCTTGAGGAGTTTCGGCCGAAGGCCGTCATCCTGTCCGGCGGTCCCGCCTCGGTGGCCGAAGCCGGCTCGCCGCGGGCGGCCGAGGCGATTTTCGCCCTCGGAGTACCGGTGCTGGGGATCTGTTACGGCCAGCAGACCATGTGCGAGCAACTGGGCGGCAAGGTCGAAGCCGGTGACCACCGAGAATTCGGCCGCGCCTATCTTGATGTCGTTGCCGACTGCGCCCTGTTCCACGGTGTCTGGGCTGCGGGCGGCCGCGAGCAGGTGTGGATGAGTCATGGCGACCGGGTGACCCGACTGCCCCCCGGCTTCAAGGCGGTTGGTGTCTCGGAAGGGGCGCCGTTCGCCGCCATCGCCGATGACCGCCGCCATTTCTATGGGCTGCAGTTCCATCCGGAAGTGGTGCACACGCCGCATGGCGCCCAATTGTTGCGAAACTTCACCCATGCCGTCGCCGGCTGCCGCGGTGACTGGACCATGCGGGCGTTCAAGGGCCAGGCGGTCGAGGCGGTGCGCCGTCAGGTGGGCGGCGGCCGGGTGATCTGCGGCCTGTCCGGCGGCGTCGACAGTTCGGTGGTGGCGGCGCTGCTGCACGAGGCTATCGGCGACCAGCTGACCTGCGTCTTCGTCGACCATGGACTGATGCGCCAGGCCGAGGCCGACCAGGTGGTTGCCGTCTTCCGCGACCGCTTCAACATCAAGCTGGTGCATAAGGACGCCTCGGAGCTGTTTCTCGGCAAGCTGGCCGGCAAGACCGATCCCGAGGAAAAGCGTAAGATCATCGGCGCCACCTTCATCGATGTCTTCGAAGAGGAGGCGAGGGCCGTCGGCGGTGCCGAATTCCTCGCCCAGGGGACGCTGTATCCGGATGTCATCGAATCGGTCAGCTTCACCGGCGGTCCGTCGGTGACCATCAAGTCGCACCACAATGTCGGCGGACTGCCGGAACGCATGAACATGCGCCTGGTCGAACCGCTGCGCGAGCTGTTCAAGGACGAGGTGCGGGTGCTGGGGCGGGAACTCGGCCTGCCCGAGGAGATGGTCGGGCGCCATCCCTTCCCCGGCCCGGGACTGGCCATCCGCATCCCCGGCCAGGAGATCACCCGCGAGCGGTTGGAGATCCTGCGCAAGGCCGATGCCATCTATCTCGAGGAGATCCGTGCCGCCGGGCTTTACGATGCCATCTGGCAGGCCTTTGCCGTGCTGTTGCCGGTGCGCACCGTGGGGGTGATGGGGGATTCCCGTTCCTATGATTACGCCCTGGCGCTGAGGGCGGTGACCTCGACCGACGGCATGACCGCCGATTTCTTCGCCTTCCCGCCGGATTTCCTGGGGCGTGTGGCCAATCGCATCATCAACGAGGTCAAGGGCATCAACCGGGTGACCTATGACGTCACCAGCAAGCCGCCGGGGACGATTGAGTGGGAGTGATTTTTCAATATGTTAGCTTGTTCTTGAGGGCGCCTTTGAGCGCCCTCTTGCTGTGCGCAAATGCATGCTGTAACCTCTCTGTGTGTGATTTTGTGTGTGATTTATCGCGCGGAGGGGATGGATATGGCGGTGTTTAAGCGCGAGGGAACCCCTCACTGGCAAATCGAATTCACCTTCAAGGGCGAGAAGGTCCGCCAATCGAGTGGCACCAGCAAGAAGCGCGAGGCTGAGGAGCGGGAACGCATCCTGCGGCAGGAACTCAAGGAGCAACTCCTCCTCGGCAAGGTCGCCGAGATGAGCCTCGGGCAGGCCGTGGATCGCTATTACGACGGCGTCGTCGTCCCGAAAGGCAATATCGCCGTCGCCACGCGGGAGCTCTATGCGCTGAATCAACTGCGGGAGGGCTTGAACGCGGCCACACCCATAGCCAAGCTGTCGGCCCGTGCCCTTGCCGATTACAAGGATCGGCTGTTGGCGGCGAAAAAGGCACCAGCCACCGTCAATCGCTATCTCGCCACAGTGAAGGCCATTCTCAACAAGGCCAAGGACGAGTGGGGGACGTTGACCGTGGTGCCAACCATCAAGCTCCTGCCGCTCGACAATGCCCGCTATCGATGGCTGACCAAGGACGAAGAGAAAAAGCTTTTGCCTGTCTGTGCCCCGCACCTCCGGGATCTTGTCGTCTTTCTGATGGACACCGGCGCGCGGCTGAGAGAGGCGACCACGCTGACCTGGGTCGACGTCGATCTTGACCGGACGCCCCGCGCTGCCGTTCGGTTCATGGAGACCAAGTCCGGCAAACCCCGGGGTGTTCCTCTGTCCACTAGGGTGGAGGAGATGCTGCGGCAGCTGAAGGCCAAATGCCCCGAGGGTGAAAACCGGGTCTTCCTTTACCGGCCCATTGGCAGAGGCGGCCTGGGCGGTGACGAGGCGAAGCGTGGTAGAGCCGTCCCTTTCAACAATCCGTTCAGCACCTGGGACACCGCGCGCAAGCGGGCGGGGTTGGAAGATGTGAACCTTCATGACCTTCGCCACACCTTCGCAAGCCGACTGATCATGCGCGGTGTGCCCCTGCTGACAGTATCGAAGTTGTTGGGGCATCACAGCATTCAGATGACCATGCGCTATGCCCACCTCGCGCCCGACGCTTTCGACGCGGCCATTGATCTACTTGAGGGCGGCAAGCCGCGTGCGCAGCCAGTCGCCCCCAGTGCCGCTCTTGCGCCGGCTGAGGACGGGAGTGGGATTGCCGCCGATGTTGGTCCGGACGGTGACGGGATCGACCCTGGTACCCTTGATGAACGCGATGATGTCCTCGCGCAAATAGCGGGGTGACCGTTCACCAGCAGCATAGCTTCTGGGAATCGGCAGACGGTCAATCTGCCTGACCGATATCCCCAATAGCGCCGCCGCCTGCTTCTTTGTCATGATCTCGGAATGTTGGTCCGTCGGCTCACCATGGTCGCGGCGACTTGGGCCAGTCGAAAATTGGCGGGACACCATGACCGGCCGGCAACGTTATTTGCTGACCCGGGCGGCCAGTAGGTCGGATGGCTGGTTGGCGGAGCAACCAGCTATGCAGCGAACGCCGCAGACCGGGGGCCTTATCGGGCGGTGCGTTTTTTTAATATCGACGCGTTCTGGTGAACTTGGCTTCATGCGGTCGCTCCGATCTCTTTTCGAGAATGCGGCGCATGGTTATGGCAATGGAACACAATAATTGATGGTGTAGGGAAGCTGGATAGGCTGGCGTACAAAACGGATGATTTAATGATTCTATATTTTTGTCTGACCGATCCAGAGATACGCCGGGCAGTTTAATCTGCCGTCAATACTAATATACATTTTTCTATCCATTCATACGCGGCAGTACGACAACGTTATTTACTTCGATCATTCTCATGCCTGCGCAATTATCTTTTCTCATCGGTTGTCCAAGATGAGAAGGTCAAATGCTCTCCGCTTTTTTTCTCGCCTCTGCACGCGGCTGATAGAGCCGGCGAGCATCACGCGTGGCAGACGGATTACTCCGCTCTGGTGGCGGCGACCGTGGCGGATTGGATGTGCTCACGGCGCTTCCGGGCGCCATTCCCCTCCATGACCAGCGCGACATTATGGAGCGGCCATTCTTCTCCTTGGCCAAGCGTAAACGCGTGGCGCCAATCGAATACAGGGTTGGTGATATCTGGGTGCGTGTCGAAGCCTCGCCGTCGCGCGGGATGGCGACGATCTGGGATGCCGATATTCTGCTCTGGGCTGGCAGCCAGCTGGTGGAGGCTCGTGCCAAAGGATTGAAGACCTCGCCATGGCTGCGCGGCGTGCCCCATCAGATGCTGAAATTCATGGGCCGAGGAACGCGACCCGACGACTATGACCGTCTTTTCGCGGCGCTCGGCCGTCTTCAAGCAACCAATGTCACCACCAATATCCGACAAGGCGAACGGCAGCGCGCTCACCAATTCAGTTGGCTCAGCGAATGGGAGCGCTGCATCGGGCGCGACGGAACGCATCACGGTGTCGACCTGGTGGTGCCCAACTGGTTCTATTCCGGTGTCCTCGAATCACGGCTGATCCTTGCTGTCGACCCGGTCTATTTCCAACTCACCGGCGGAATCGAGCGGTGGCTCTATCGCGTCGTCCGCAAACATGCCGGCTGGCAAGGAGCCGGCTGGCAGTTCACCTTGCCACAACTTCATACCAAGAGCGGCAGCGCCGCCCGATTGAGCGATTTCGCCTTCGACATCCGTCAACTGGCCAAGCGGCAAGCGTTGCCCGGCTATTGGCTGGAGATTTTCCGCCGCTCTGACGGCGTCGACATTCTTCATTTCACCCATCGTAGCCTGCTCGCCGCCGACCATCCCGGATTTGACTTCAGTTGGCAGTTTCTCGATCGCCGCCTGATGGAAGGCGCCGGCGGATAACCGACGATCCCGGCTGTGGATGGCCTCACGGTATTGGGAGTGCGATGAGACACGGTTTCAGGAGTAGATCCTCACGGTTTCAGGAGTACGGTTTGGTCAAAACGCCGGTGATTCTGCGGGTTTTCGCGGCCCTTAAGACTTTAATAGATATCTTCGATATCATCTTTAAGTCGGTTCGACTGTGGACAACTTTTTCCGACGCGACACCTACGTCAGCAACTAAAAAATGCGTATATTATAATAAATCAACTTATTAGTTGAAACAATTTTTAGCCAAACCGCTTCCAGAACGTTCCTGGGGACAAGCTGACACTCCCGACATCACCAGCTGAAATGCTCAGGGCTCATTGTTGTCGTCTTCATAGCCAGCATAATCATCCTGGGGCGCATAATATTCCGAGGCATCGTAGACTTGGGTCTTCTTGTAGCGGTCGCCGAGACCAATCACGGCGAGCCGCGAGAGGCCGCCAATCTTGAGACCGCACGCGATACATTCGAACTGGTTGGGCAAATACTCTTGTGTCTCGGTAATCTCACCGTCGCGGAGCCTCTGCACTGGCGCGGTGACTGGTTCGCCGACCACTATCGCCTGCGAAACGCAGGCCGGGCATTCCACGCGGTGGCCGACATTTCTGGTGGCCCAGACTGCCGCTTGCGCGGTGTGCTTTTCGCGTTCCTTTTCGTCCTTGGCAACCCAGACCCTCTTATGGGCCTCGACATCGCCTCTTACCGCCTTGGCACTGTCGTCGGCTGCTGCGGCGATGAGCTTTTTGGCGATCTCCGCCTCGTCCTCGCCAACGAAATCCCGCAAATTCATACCCATGGAGGCCAGAAGCACCTCGCTCACCTGGTAAAATCGTGGCTGCCAAGCAGAGCCCTTGATCCCGTCGAAGGCGAGCTCCCCGGAATGCAGTTCACTGTTGCGCCGGCCGGTGTGCTGGATCCCGAAGCTTTCATGTTCCTTCGTAAAGGCCAGCACGCCGATCGCGGTGAGGCGCTTGAACACCTCGCTGGCCGTGATGGATTTTGGCGCGTACTTCTCCTCCGTAGGGGTGAAGCCCAGCGCGTGATAGAGGCTGGCCCAGCTTTTATCGGTTTCTGCCAGCAGAGTGTTAACGCCGGTGAAGATCCGCGGTTATTCGCCGCAGGTTTCGGCGTGATATCCACCACCGCCGAGACGAAGAACGGGGCCGATGGCCCCGTTTTCGTTTTCCCGGTC
>DUZF01000180.1 GCA_013349665.1 Rhodospirillaceae bacterium
ATGTTTGGCCGCCCTGACCACCCAATGCAGGGCGTTGCGGATGATCTGCGACAGATTGACGCGGCCGCGGTCGGCGGCATGGACGAAGGACAGCCGGCGCAGGTTCTTGACGATCTCGCTGACCCGTTCGGCGCCTTCCAGGGTGCCGTCGATCAACGGCCCGAGATCCTCCATCAGACGGTCGATCTTCAGCTCCCGGCGCAAGGCCGCCAGCGCCTCGCCGTCCATGCCGGCATGAACGGCGTCGAGATAGCGGCCGAGGCGTTCGCGGTAACGGGCCAGGCTGTGGACGTTACCGTAAAGGAAGGAAATCGGGTTGTTCAACTCGTGGGCGACGCCGGCCACCAGACGCCCGAGGGACGCCATTTTCTCGGACTGGATCAGCTGTTTCTGGGCCTGTTTGAGATCGGTATGGGCGGCGTTCAGGGCCTGGTAGGCACGGCGCAGTTCCCCCACCGGACGGCCGACGATGACCATCCCCGGCAGATGCCGGTGCCGTTCCAGCCGCGGCGAGCAATTGAGCGCCACCAGGTCGGTGAAGCCACCATCCTTGGCCTTCAGCCGCACCTCATGCTCGCGCAGGGCTTCGCTGGGGCGCAGCGCCCTTGCCTCCTCCTCGCCCAGCAGCACCGTCAGCGGCTGGTACAGCAGGTCCTCGAAGGCAAATCCGGTCAACAGCAGCAGGGCTGGATTGACCTGCTGGATTTTGCCCCGCTGGTCGCAGACCACCAGGATATCGGACATCGAGGCCATGACGCTGCCGATGAACTGCTGCGCCTGCTCGAGAGCGGCGTTCTTCTGTTCCAGATCGACTTCGTAGCGGATGAGGTCCGAATAGACCTCGTCCATCTTGCGGATCACTTCGATCCAGGCGGTCTCCGCCAGATCGCTCAACCCGGCCGTGCCGCCGCCGACCACCGCCTCCAGCAAATTGTCCGGATGCGCCCGGGGCTCGTTCAATTCACCCGTTCCAGTCCATAGCGCTGCAGCTTGGCGCGCAGCCCGACCCGCGACAGCCCGAGCTCGTCGGCGGCGCGGCTGATGTTCCAGCGATGACGGTTGAGGGCCTCGCGGATCATCCGCTCCTCCAGCGACTCCACCCGGTCCTTGAGGGTCCCGCCGTCGGGCAGGCTGACCGCCTGGTCGGCGCCGCCGTCCTTGCTCCGGCATCCCTTGAGCACCGCCTGCGACAGCAGATCGACACTCAGCACCGGCTGGTCGGCCAGGGCCACCAGGCGGCGGATCTCGTTTTGCAGTTCGCGGACATTGCCCGGCCAGTCATAGGCCCGCAGCAGGGCCATGGTGTGGTCGGCGAAGCCGTCGATCGGCTTGGCGAAGGAGCGCATCGCCTCGCCCAACAGTTTCTGCGCCAGCAGCGGGATGTCCATCGGACGTTCCCGCAAGGCGGGCAGATGCAGGCGCAGCCCGGCCAGACGGTAATAGAGATCGCGGCGGAAGCGGCTTTGCTCGACTTCTGTTTCCAGATCGCGGTTGGTGGCGGCGATCACCCGCAAATCGACACGCCGGCTTAAGCGGGCGCCCAGGGGACGGAATTCGCCGTCCTGCAGGACCCGCAGCAGCTTGACCTGGAAGGCCGGCGAGGTCTCGCCAATCTCGTCGAGGAACACGGTACCGCCGTCGGCCTGCTCGAACAGGCCGATGCGATCCTCATAGGCCCCGGTGAAGGCGCCCTTCTTGCAACCGAACAGTTCGGATTCCAGCAGCTGGTCGGGCAGCGCGCCGCAGTTCTCGACGACGAAGGGTTTGTCGGCGCGGCTGGAATTGTAATGAATGGCCCGCGCCAGCAGTTCCTTGCCGGTCCCGGATTCGCCGGTCACCAGCACCGGAATGTCATAGCCGGCGATGCGCCGCGCCATGCCGATGGGGCCGCCCATCGGGCTGCCCTCGGCATGCAGGATGCGTTCGAAGCCGAAATGGCTCTTCAGCGCCCGGCGTTTGTCGGCCACCACCTGCTCCAGCTGGGCGGTGGCCAGGCGCATCTCGACGCTGGCATTCTGGTTGTCGCGCTGCAGGCGGTAGAGCTGGACGGCGCTGCGCACCGTCGCCAGCAGCGAGTCCGGCTGCCAGGGCTTGGTGATATATTGATAGATCCCCGCCTCGTTGACCCCGGCGATGATGTCCTCGGAATAGGAAAAGCCCGAGATGATCATGCGTACCGGGTCCGGCCAGCGTTCGCGCACGGTCTTGAGGAATTCGACGCCGGTCATCAGCGGCATGCGCTGGTCGCAGAGGATGGCATGGACCATTTCCTCTTCCAGCAGCGTCTCCGCCGCGGCCGGCGAGGTGGCGGTCAGGACCTCGAACTCGTCGCCGAGGACGCGCCGCAACGCCTCCTGCGAGCGTAACTCGTCATCCACCACGAGTATGATCGGCAGCCCGGTCATGCTTCCTGCTCACGCTTTGCGGCGATGGGTCGCCAGATACAGCGGCGTCCGCGATTTCGCCAGCTTGCGGACGAAGTTATAGCGTGCCACATGATAGCTTGGATCGAAACCGTAGAAGTTGAGGGACATTTCCGCCAGCTCGGCCTCGCGGTAGGCGTCCAGCGGACGGATTTTCTCGTCCTGTTCCAGACTTGTTTTCTTCTCGAACAAGCGTTCGGGATATCCCTCCGCGGCGCTCAGAGATTCAGCTAATAGCTTGATTTCACAAGTGAACGAATCGTGGCCGCAGTCGATGACGCGGTCCACCAGCTTGCACTCGCGGGCCTCGTCGACGCCCATCGGCAGACGGGCCGCGGTGACCCGCCGGGCGGCCTCGGCGCCGGCACGGCGCGGCAGCAGATAGGTCCAGTATTCCGAGCCGTAGAGATTTCCCATGCCCTTGTAGTGCGGGTTGAGGATCACCCCTCGCCTCGCCCAGACCTCATCGGCGGCCAGGGCCAGGAATACCCCGCCGGCCCCGGCATTGGCCCCCAGGGCGGCCACCGTCAGATGACTGGTGGTGGTGATGACGGCCCGCGCCAGGTCATTCATCGCGTTGATATTGCGCCAGGATTCGTCGGCCGGACTGGCCGCCGCCTCGATCTGGTTCAAATTTATGCCGTTGGACCAGAAATCCGCCCCGCCGGCCAGCACCACCACTCTGGTCGGCCGCCGCAGGGCCTGGTGATAGGCCTGCAGCAGGCGTCCGCATTGGGCGGTGCTCATGGCACCGTTGAGAAAGGCGAAATGCAGGATGCCGACCCCACCCTGCTCCTCGTAGCGGATGTGCGACGGCCCCGCGACCTCTGGCAGGCCGTGCAGACGCGTCCCGAGAACCTGCCCGGCCGGCAGCTTGAAGCCGTCCGGGGCGCGCAGATGGCCGATCCATACCGCGCCGTCGACGGTGCCGACGGCGACGGCGCCGCCGCCCTCGGCGATCACCGCCCCGGCCGCGCCCGACAGGGGGGCGGCGTCCCGGGCATCATGCAGGAACACCGGCAGCCCGAGGATCCGGTCGGCCACCCCCGGCATGCCGTCGGCCGAGCGGATCTTGCGCAGCACCGCCGCCGTTCCATCCCGCTGCCAGTCGATGGCGCGGTCGGCCTGGGTGACCGGCCGGCGCAGCGGCCCGGGCGCGATCCGCCGGCCCTCGCCGGGAAAGCGGGCCACGGCGGCCAGCACCGCCTCCACCGCGGCCTCGGTGACCTCGTGGCGGTACAGGCTGCTCTTGCTGGCCGGACGCATGGCGAAACGTCGCGACTCCCAGACTGGGCCGGCGTCCATCCCGGCCTCCGCCTGCAACACCGTCACCCCCCACTCCGACCGACCCTCGAGAATCGCCCAATCCAACGAGGATGCCCCGCGGTCGCCTTCCGGGCCGGGATGCACCACCAGGCAGAGATGGTTGCGCCATACCTCTTCCGGGATCGCCCGCTTGAGAAAGGGCGCGATGACCAGATGCGGACGGGCCAGCGCCACCGCCTCGACGGTCACCTGGTCGTTGATGTCGAACTCCACCGTCACCTCATGGCCGAGGCGGCGGAGGTCGACGAACAGTCGCTGGCTCAGGCTGTTGAAGGCATGGGTGAGAAGAAGAATCTTCAACAAATTCTCGGCAATTGTTCCCCGGCCAGCCAGTCGACGATCCGGCGTCCGCCGAAGGCGGTCTGCATCTGCACGAAGCGATGGCGGTCCTCGACCACCCGGCCGATCACCGCCGCCTCGCGGCCCAGCGGATGGTCGCGCATCACCGCCAGCAGCCGGGACGCCTCGGCCTCGGGCAGTATGGCGATCAACTTGCCCTCATTGGCGACATAGAGCGGATCAAGGCCGAGCAATTCGCAGGCGCCGGCCACCTCGGCGCGCAGCGGGATGGCGGTCTCCTCGATGATCATGCCGACGCCGGACTGATGGGCCAGCTCGTTCAGCGTCGAGGCCAGCCCGCCGCGGGTCGGGTCGCGCAGGCAATGGATCGACGGCGTCGCCGCCACCATGGCCGCCACCAAGCCGTGCAGGGCCGCCGAATCGGATTTGAGATCGGTGGCAAAGCCGAGATTTTCGCGCTGGCTCATCACCGCCACCCCATGGTCGCCCATGCTGCCGCTGACCAGGATGGCGTCGCCCGGCCGCGCCAGATCGCCGGAAATGGTGATGCCCGGCGGTACCCGGCCGATGCCGGTGGTGGTGATGAACAGGCCGTCGCCCTTGCCGCGCTCCACCACCTTGGTGTCGCCGGTGACCACCGGCACCCCGGCCTCGCGGCTGGCGGCGGCCATCGACAGGACGATGCGGCGGAGATCGGCCAGCGGCAGGCCCTCCTCGATGATGAACGAGGCCGACAGGGCCAGCGGCACGGCGCCGGCCATGGCGACGTCGTTGATGGTGCCGTGCACCGCCAGCGAGCCGATATCGCCGCCGGGGAAAAACAGCGGCGAGATCACATAGCCGTCGGTGGTCATCACCATCCGTCCGGCCTCGACGGCGAAACTGGCCTGGTCGTTGCGTTGGCGCAGCAGGTCATTGTCAAAGGCGGCGATGAACAACTCGTCCACCAGCTGGGCCATGGCCCGGCCGCCGCCGCCATGGCTCATATCGACCATGCCGTTCCTGAAATCCAGCGGCGGCCCCTTCATGCCGCCCCCCGGAAGCGGCCATAGGTCCAATGGGCGGCGCAGGCGCCCTCGGCCGAGACCATGCAGGAGCCGATGGGATTATCCGGCGTGCAGACATTGCCGAACAGCTTGCAGTCGGAAGGTTTCTTTAAGCCCCGCAGGATGGCGCCGCAGTCACAGCCCTTATGGTCGGGGACACTGGCGGCGGCGATGGCGAAACGCCGTTCGGCATCCCAGGCGGCATAGGCCTGCTTGATCGCCAGACCGCTATAGGGCACCTGGCCGAGGCCGCGCCATTCGAAGACCGGGCGCAGTTCGAACACCTCGGCCACCAGGGCCTGGGCCTTGCGGTTGCCGTCGCGGGTGACGGCGCGGCTGAATTCGTTTTCCACGTCATAACGGCCCTGATTGATCTGGCGCACCAGCATGAGGATCGCCTGCAGCACGTCGAGCGGCTCGAAACCGGCGATCACCACCGGTTTCTGGTATTCCTCGGCGAAATATTCGTAAGGACGGCTGCCGATCACCGTCGATACATGGGCCGGGCCGATGAAACCGTCCAGCGGCACCGTGCCCAACTGCCTGACCTCGGGACTTTCCAGGATGTTGCCGATCGCCGCCGGGGTCAGCACATGGTTGCAGAACACCGAGAAATTGGCCAGGTCCCGCGCCTTGGCCTGTTTCAGCACCACCGCCGTCGGCGGCGTGGTGGTCTCGAAGCCGATGGCGAAAAACACCACCTGGCGATCGGGAAAGGCGGCGGCGATGCCCAGCGCGTCGGCGGCCGAGGTGACCATCCGCACATCGGCGCCCGCCGCCTTGGCCTTCATCAGGCTTTGCCGCTTGGACCCGGGCACCCGCAGCAGATCGCCATAGGTGCACAGCGTCACCTCCGGCCGGCCGGCGAGAGCGATGGCGGCGTCGATGCGCCCCATCGGCAGGACGCAGACCGGACATCCCGGCCCATGGATCATCCTCACCTGAGCGGGCAGCAGATCCTCGATGCCATAGCGCGAAATGGCATGGGTATGGCCGCCGCAGAACTCCATCAGGGCATAGCGAAGACCGGCCTCGACCTCGCCGGCGATGGAGGCGGCGATGTTGCGGGCCAAAGCGCCGTCGCGGAACTCATCGATATATTTCACGACGCGGCGGCCATTTCGGCGAACAGGGCCAGGGTCTTGGCCGCCTCCTCGGGATCGAGGCGGGCCAGGGCGAAGCCGACATGGACGATGACATAGTCGCCGACGGCAAGGTCGTCGACCAGCGCCACCGATATTTGCTTGGTGACGCCGCCCAGTTCCACCATCGCCTGCTCGTCGGCCAGCAGTTCCAACACCCGCGCGGGTAACGCCAGGCACATGCTATCCTCGATTCAAGGCGTTGCGCACCGCGTCCAGCTTGGCTTCCAGGGCGGCGGCGCGGGCGGCCAGCACCTGGCGGCGGCGCTCGGCGATCCAGTCATACCACGCCTCCAGCCCCTCGCCGCCGGTCGCCGACAGCCGCATCACCGCCAGGGCCGGGTTGATCTTGCGGGCATAGCCGAGGCAGCGCTCGACATCGAAGGACAGATGCGGCAACAGATCGGTCTTGGTCAGCAGCAGAACCTTGGCCGCCGCAAACATATCCGGATATTTCAGGGGCTTGTCCTCGCCCTCGGTAACCGACAGGATGACCACCTTGGCGGCCTCGCCGAGATCGAACCCGGCTGGGCAGACCAGGTTCCCGACATTTTCGATGAACAGCACCGAATCGTCGGCCGGCGCCAGTTTGTCGATGGCGCGGCGCACCATCTGGGCATCGAGATGGCAGCCCTTGCCGGTGTTGACCTGCAGCGCCGGCACGCCGATGGCGCGGATGCGGTCGGCATCGAAGCTGGTCTGCTGGTCGCCCTCGATGACGGAAACGGCGAACCGCCCCTTGAGGTCGCCGGCGGTGCGGCACAGCAAGGTGGTCTTGCCGGAACCGGGGCTGGACACCAGATTGAGCGCCAGAATGCCCTTGTCCCGCAGGATCTCACGGTTTTCGGCGGCCAGGGCGTCGTTATGGGCGAGGATATCCTGTTCGATGCTGACCAGCCGCGACTGGGTCATGCCCGGCACATGGGCACGCGCCGGGCCGGTGCCGAAATGCAGGTCCCGACCATGATCATGGTCGTGGTCATGATCGTGGTCATGATCGTGGTCATGACCATGCCCGTGGCCATGGTCATGGTCATGAGGATGGTCGTGGCTATGCGTTTCGGAGCCGCAACCGCAGACGGTGCACATCACCCTGCCTCCACTTTCGCCGGATCGCTGGCGTGCCTTCGTAAATATCATGCCGGCTGGCGGCCGGGCAATGTTTCCGCCAGATCATATGGCGCTCCGCCCGGGACGATGCCCCTACTCGACCTCCAGCTCCTTGACCCGCATCTCATCGCCGCCGGTCACCTGCAGGCTGTCACCGCCGCAGTCGGGACAGGAATCATAGCGTTGCGCCAGCCGCACGGTGCGGGCGCAATCCATGCAGAAGGCCTGGCCGGGCAGGCGGATGATCTCCACCCGCGCCCCGTCGGCCAGGGTTCCCGAGCGCAGGGCCTCGAAACAGAAGGTCAGGGCGTCGGGATCGACCGTCGACAACTCGCCGATTTCCAGCCAGATGGTCAGCACCCGGCTGAAGGCCTGGGCCTTCGCCTGGTCTTCGAGCATCTGCAGGATGCCTTCGGTCAGCGACATCTCATGCATGAGAGACCGTCAGGGTAAAGTCGACGCAAGGATCCACCGCGGTGATCAGCAGGCGAAGCGCGAATTCGGCATCCGCCGGCGCTGGTTGGCCGGTCAGGCCCTGGCTCAGCAGACCGTCCGGATGGAAATTCCATTCGGTCGGCGCCACCGTGCGATAATCGCCGAGCCTGCCCTGGTCCGCCCGCAGCCGATGCACCAGCCGCCCCCGCGCCGCCTCGACCACCCCCAACCCGGCGCCGCTGACCCCGTCCAGGACGACAGCCTGGCCGTCATCGCGACCCAGGCGCTCGATCCCCTCCCGCATTTCCGCCAGGCAGGCCGCGAGATCGATCTCGGCCGCCATCAGATGCGCCAGCAGGCCGCTGCCGAACAGCGGGCGGCGGGCCAGCGGGCCGGTGAAACGGGGCACCCCCAGCCAGTCAGGCCGCTCGGCGAAGGACTCGTCGGCGGCCAATCGGCAGTCGAGAAGCTCCGCCGACAGCTCGGGCAAAGGCTCGACCGCATTGGCGCCGAAATCGCCGAGGCCGTCCTCGGCCACCCGCTGGCGCAGCCGCCAACCCAAGGCGCCGGTCAGCCGCACCGCCTCGCCGGCGGCCTCCAGCCGGCGGTTCAGCCCCCCCGGCTCGGGCGCCAGACGGCCGCCCCCCGGGCTGAGCCAGTCGCCATCCGGATAAAGGTCGCGGTGCAGATCGGCGAAGGCCGCCCGCAGGGTCTTGAGCGGCCCCACCAGCGGCGCCTCGCCCAGCAGGGCCGGCCAGTGCAAACAGGTC
>DUZF01000299.1 GCA_013349665.1 Rhodospirillaceae bacterium
CTGCTGGCCGCCACCCTGATCCTGGTCAGCGAAGCCCATCAGGCGAAGACCGACGCCGTGCTGCTGGCCTGCGTGGTGGCCGCCCAGGGGGTGCTCGGCCGCCTCTATCTGGCCGGCCGGGCCGGCCCGGGCAGCCTGATCGGCCGCCCCGGCCAAGGGGAGATCCTGCTGTTCTGGCTGGCCCAGGGCCTCGGCATCCTGATCAAGGGACCGATCGTACCGCTGATCAGCCTGCTGACTTTGGGCAGTCTGTGGATCGCCGACCGCCGCCTCGGCTGGCTGGCCGCCATCCGGCCGGTGACCGGGTTGCTGGTGGTGGCGGCGATGGTCGGCCCCTGGCTCGCCGCCGTCAGCTCGGCCACCCAGGGCCAGTTCCTCGGCCAGGCGGTGAAGGGAGATCTGCTGCCCAAGCTGCTGGGCTCCCAGGAGAGCCACGGTGCGCCACCCGGCTATTTCCTGCTGCTGGCCACCGTCACCCTGTGGCCGCTGGCCGGCTTCGCCTTGCCCGGTCTGGTGCGCGCCGTCAGGGCCCGCCAGGCGCCGGCGCTGCGCTTCATGCTGGCCTGGATCGTCCCCGCCTGGATCATGTTCGAGGCGGTGCCCACCAAGCTGCCGCATTACATCCTGCCGACCGTACCGGCGCTGGCGCTGCTGGCCGGCATCGCCGTCGCCGCCGATGACGGCGTCCTGCGCAATGCCTGGAGCAAGGCCTATTTCCTGCTGGGCGGCGTGGTCGGGCTGGTGCTGGCCGGCGTCGCCGTCGCCGCGCCGCTGATCCTCGGCGAAGGTTTTGCCTGGGCCTCGCTGCCCGCCGCCGCCGGTGCCGTCCTCGCCGCCGTCGCCCTCGGCCTGCTCGGCTGGCGAGGCCGTTTCGCTACCGCCGCCGCGGTCTCGGCGCTGGGCAGCGTCATCGCCTTCGGCGGCATTTATCAGGGCGTCCTGCCGGCCCTCGACCGCCTGTGGCTGAGCCAACGGGTGGTCGCCGCCGTCCCCCCCGGCACCCCACTGGTGGCCGTCGGCTTCCACGAGCCCAGTCTGGTCTTCCTCGCCGGCACCGCCACGGTGCTCAACGATGCCGGCGTCGCCGCCGACATCCTTAAGACCACCCCCAAGGCCGTCGCCGTGGTCGAGGCCGCATCCCTGCCCCAGTTCCAGGCCGCCGTTCAGGCCTCGGGGCGGAATGCCAGGCTGCTGGCCACCATCGACGGCTTCAACTATCCGCGCGGACGCCCGGCCCACCTCACCCTGTGGGGGGAATAGTCGCTCAACGCTCGCCCAGCCATTGGCGCAGGCGGGCGACGATCTGCGGATTGTCCCATTCATAGGGCCCTTCGAGTTTCATCAGCAGGCGGCCCTGGCGGTCGATGATCAGGCTGGTGGGCAGGCCCTGCACCGCCGCCGCCCTGGCCATGGCGCCGCCGGGATCGGCCAGCGGCTTCAGATAGGTCAGTTTCTGGCGGGTCAGGAACTGGCGGGCGGCGGCAATGCCGTCCTTGTCTTCGGAAATCGCCAGGACGGCCAGCGGCTGGCGGGCGAAATCACCCTGCAGGCGATCGAGAAACACCAGTTCCTTGACGCAGGGGCCGCACCAGCTGGCCCAGAAATTGACGATCACCAGCTGTCCGAGATAGCGGTTGAGATGGGTCGGCTGGTTGCTGCCGTCGGCGAAGATCAGGTCCGGCACGACAGGCCGCGCCTCCCGCGCATCATCGCTTTGCGCGAGAGCGGGAACCATGTAGGGTAGCGCCAGCAGCGCCGCCCCCAATGCCGCCCTCAAGACGCGAATCCCCATGTCCAAGACTCCCACCAGCAAGACCGCCGATCATACCGCCGCCAGCAGCATCTGGGGCGGCCGTTTCGCCGAAGGCCCGGCGGCGGTGATGCAGAAGATCAACGCCTCCATCGACTTCGACAAGCGCCTCGCCGACCAGGACATCCGCGGCTCGGTGGCCCATTGCGCGATGCTGGTGGCCACCGGCATCCTGACGGCGGCCGACGGCGAGGTCATTGTGAACGGTCTGGGCCTCATCCGGCAAGAGATCGCCGCCGGCACCTTCGTCTTCCGCGCCGAGCTTGAAGACATCCACATGAACATCGAGGCCCGCCTGGCCGAACTGGTGGGCGAGGCGGCCGGGCGCCTGCACACCGCCCGCTCGCGCAATGATCAGGTGGCCACCGATTTCCGCCTGTGGGTGCGCGACACCATCGACGGCATGGGACTGGCGCTCAGGGACCTGCAGGCGGCCCTGATCGGCCAGGCCGAGGCCCATGCGGCCACCGTCATGCCCGGCTTTACCCATCTGCAGGTGGCGCAACCGGTCACCTTCGGCCATCACCTGCTGGCCTATGTCGAGATGTTCGGCCGCGACCGCGGCCGTCTGGCCGACGCCCGCGGGCGCCTCAACGAATGCCCCCTGGGGTCGGCGGCCCTGGCCGGCACCTCCTTTCCCATCGACCGGGCGATGACCGCCGCCGCCCTCGGCTTCGACCGGCCGACGGCCAACTCCCTGGACGCTGTCTCGGACCGCGATTTCGCCCTGGAATTCCTCGCCGCCGCCGCCATCTGCGCGGTGCATCTGTCGCGCCTGGCCGAGGAACTGGTGCTGTGGACCACCTCGCAATTCGGCTTCGTCTCCCTGTCCGACAAATTCACCACCGGCTCGTCGATCATGCCGCAAAAACGCAATCCCGACGCCGCCGAGCTGGTGCGGGCCAAGGCCGGACGGGTGATCGGCGACCTCAACGCCCTGCTGATCGTCATGAAGGGCCTGCCGCTGGCCTACAGCAAGGACATGCAGGACGACAAGGAACCGGTGTTCGAGGCCGCCGACACGCTGGAGCTGTGCCTCGCCGCCATGGCCGGCATGATCCGCGACCTGACGCTGCGCGAGGACCGCCTGCGCGCCGCCGCCGGAGCCGGCTTCGCCACCGCCACCGACATCGCCGACTGGCTGGTTCGGGTGGCCGGCCTGCCGTTCCGCCAGGCCCATCACATCACCGGCCGGGTGGTCCGCCTGGCCGAGCAGCGGGGATGCCGCCTGGAGGATCTGGCCGAGGCCGATCTCAAGGCCATCGACGACCATCTCGACGCCCGGGTCTTCGCCCTGCTGGGGGTCGAGGCCTCGGTCGCCAGCCGCACCAGTTTCGGCGGCACGGCGCCGGCCAATGTCGCCACCGCCGCCCAGGCCGCGCGGCAGAGGTTCCTGTGAGCCGGGCCACGGCCCTGGCCGCCCTCTCCCTGCTGGTTTGCCTGACCGCCTGCGGCAAGGCCGGCCGGCCGGTCGCCCCGCCGGACAGCACCTATCCCCAGATCTACCCCAACCCCGCCCTGGGACCGTCCGCCGCCCGCCAGAGTCCCGGCCGCGCCGAGCCGCCGGGCTGGGACCAGGAAGACCTGAAGGCGCGGTTCACCAAGGCCGGCACCTATCGCGACCCGGCCGTCGAAGCCACCCAGCTGGGCACCGGCAGCCGGGTGTTGCCGGGGTCGAACCTGCCCAACGCCCAGACCACCACCCCCGACTCGCCTCTCGACCGCGGCTTCGGCGCCCCCAGCCAGTCGCCGCTGCCACCGCTCTCGCCGGCCCCGGGCGCCGCCGATACCGAGGGACAATGAACCATTTCCACTACCATCAGGGCCGCCTGCTGGCCGAAGAGGTGGCCGTCGAGGACATAGCGGCCAGCGTCGGCACGCCGTTCTACTGCTATTCCACGGCAACCTTGAAGCGTCACTTCACCGTCTTCCAGGACGCCCTGGCCGGGCTCGACGCCACCATCTGCTTTGCCGTCAAAGCCAATTCCAACCTGGCCGTCATCCGCACCCTGGCCGAATGCGGCGCCGGCGCCGACGTCGTCTCGGAAGGCGAATTGCGCCGCGCCCTGGCGGCCGGCGTGCCGCCGTCCAGGATCGTCTTCTCCGGCGTCGGCAAGTCGCGGCGCGAGCTGGAACTGGCGCTGACCACCGGTATCCTGCAGATCAACGTCGAATCCGAGGCAGAACTGGCGGAACTCAATGACGTCGCCCTGGCGCTGGGCAGGACGGCGGCCATCGGCATCCGGGTCAATCCCGATGTCGACGCCCAGACCCATGCCAAGATCACCACCGGACGCAAGGAAAATAAATTCGGCATCGAATGGATCCATGCCCCTCGCGTCCTGCGGGCCGCCGCCGCCCTGCCGGGCATTGCGCTGACGGCGGTGGCCGTCCATATCGGCTCCCAGCTGACCGAGCTGAGCCCGTTCCGCGAGGCCTTCCTGCGGGTCCGCGACCTGGTGCTGATGCTGCGCGCCGACGGCATCGCCCTCAGCCGCCTCGATCTCGGCGGCGGCCTGGGCATTCCCTATGACCCGCGGACCGACCTGCCGCCCGACCCCGCCGCCTATGGCGCCATCGTCCGCGAGACCCTGGGCGATCTCGGCTGCGCCTTCCTGTTCGAGCCCGGGCGGCTGCTGGTCGGCAATGCCGGGCTGCTGGTCAGCCGGGTGCTTTACGTCAAGGAAGGCGCCACCCGCACCTTCGTCATCTGCGACGCCGCCATGAACGACCTGGTTCGTCCGGCCATGTATGACGCCCATCACGAGATCATCGCCGTCCGCCAGCCGGCCCCGGGCACCGAGGAACGGGACTTTGACGTCGTCGGCCCGGTCTGCGAAACCGGCGACACCTTCGCCCGCGGCCGCCGCCTGCCGCCGCCGGCGGCCGGCGACCTGATCGCCTTCGCCAGCGCCGGAGCCTATGGCGCCGCCATGGCCTCGTCCTACAATTCCCGGCCGCTGGTTCCCGAGGTACTGGTCCAGGGCCGGTCCTTTGCGACGGTGCGCCGGCGCCCCACATATGACGAGATGCTGGCGCTGGAATCCTTTCCTGAATGGCTGAGCTGAACACCCACCGCCTGCGACGCCTGCACCGGCTGGCAGCGCTGGTCCTCGGCTGGGAGGAACTGTGGCGGCTGGGCTGGCCGCTGACGGCGCTGGCCGGGCTGTTTCTCGGCCTCGCCCTGATGGATGTGCTGCCGGTCCTGCCCGCCTGGCTGCATGGCCTGACGCTGGCCCTGCTGGCCGCCGCCACCGTCGCCGCCGGCCTGCGGCTCAGCCGCTTCCGCCGCCCGGCCGAGACGGCGATCCGCCGGCGCCTGGAAAGCGACAGCCGGCTGCCCCATCGCCCGCTGTCGATGCTGGCCGACCGCCTCGCCGCCGGCACCGACGATCCGGCCGCCCAGGCCCTGTGGCTGGCCTGGCAGCGACGACTGCCGGAGGTCCTGGCCGGACTGACGGTCAAACCGCCGGCACCGGTGCTGGCCGCCGCCGACCCGCTGGGCCTGCGCTTCGCCGCCGGCCTGATCCTGGCCATCGGCTTGGCCGGCGGCTGGCGGGATGCCCCCGACCGCCTGGCCCGCGCCCTCGACCCGCGGTTCGGCGCCTGGGGCGGGCCGCCGCCGATCCTGCAGGTGTGGATCACCCCGCCCGCCTATACCGGCCTGGCGCCCCTGCTGTTGCAGCCCAACGCCCAACCGCCGGCGCTTCCCGCCGGCAGCGCCCTGCTGGCGGAATTGCAGGGCGGCCACGGCCAGGGCAAACTGCTGCTGGACGACCAGGGCCAAAGCTTCCAGGCTCTGGGCGACGACAGCCAGAAACTGGAAACCACCCTGACCAAGGGCGAGCGCCTGTCCATCCGCCAGGGGTTCCGCAACCTCGGCGACTGGCACCTGACGCTGCTGGCCGCCCGGCCGCCGACCATCGCCTTCGCCGAACCGCCGGCGGCCGACCCCGACGGGCGACTGCAACTGGATGTCGAGGCCCATGACGATTACGGCCTCACCAAGGCCTGGGCCGAGATCCGCCGCCTCGACAGCCCCGACACCGAGCCTTTCCTGCTGCCGCTGCCGCTGGCCGGCAGCCATCCCAAGGACAGCCGGCACGCCGCCTGGCATGACCTCACCGGCAATCCCTGGGCCGGGCTGCCGGTGACCATCCAGCCCTGGGCGGAGAACGGCGCCGGCCGCACCGCCGGCGGCGCGGCGCAGTCGCTGACCCTGCCGGAACGCCGCTTCACCCATCCGGTGGCGCGGGCGGTCATCGCGCTGCGCCGCCGCCTGGTCAATGATCCCGCCGAGCGGCTGCCGGTGGCCGAGGCCCTCGACGGCATCGCCGCCCAGCCGCAGGCCTTCGCCGGCGACCGGGTGACGGTGCTGTCGCTTGCCGTCGCCGCCGCCCGGCTGCGTTACGACCAGCGGACGGCGGCGCTGCCGTCGGTGGTCGACCTGTTGTGGAACATCGCCCTGGCGCTGGAGGACGGCGGCCGGCTGAATGCCCGCCGGGCCCTCGACGAAGCCGGCCGGGCCCTGGAAAAAGCTCTTGCCGAGGGCGCCCCGCAAGGCGAGATCGAGGCCCTGATGAGCCAGTTGCAGGCGGCCATCGGCCAGTATCTGCAGGCCCTGGCCGAACAGGCGCAGCGCCACGGACTGGACGAGATGCCGATGGCCGATCCGGATCAGCGCGTGATCACCAGTGACGACCTGATGGGCATGATGGACCGCATGCGCGATCTGTCGCGCACCGGCTCGCGCCAGGCGGCCGAGGACCTGCTGGGCCAGATGCGGCAATTGCTGGACGGCCTGCAGGTCGGCGGCGGCGACATGTCGGGCGAGCAGGCGGAACAGGCCCGCCAGGCGATGGCCGATCTGCGGTCCCTGTCGGAAGACCAGCGGGCCCTGCTGGACCAGACCTTCCGCAAACATCAGCAGCAGGCCGGTGACGGCGAAAAGGATGCCAAGGCGGCGGCACGCCAGGAAAATCTGCGTCGCCGACTGGGCAAGGTCATGCAGTCCCTGGGCGATCTCGGCGCCGACCTGCCGGATGCCCTCGGCCAGGCCGAACAGGCGATGCGGGACTCCTCGGAGGCCTTGGGCAAAGGCGACGGACAGGCGGCGATCGACGCCGAGAGTGAGGCACTGAGCCGCCTCCAGGAAGGCAGCCGCCAGGCCATGCAGGCCTTGGCCCGGCGGATGGGGCCGGGCATGGTCAAAGGCGGACATACCGGACGCGATCCGCTGGGCCGGCCGCTGGGGCGCGGACCGGTGGACGACGGCACGGTCAAGATCCCCGAGCAGTCGGAGGTGCAGAAAGCCCGGCAGACCCTCGACGAATTGCGGCGTCGGGCCGGCCAGACGCAACGGCCGGCGCCGGAACGAGATTACCTGCAGCGGCTGCTCAAGCAGTTTTAGCTTCCCTGAGCTGAGGGACACCGGCGTCACTGCCGCGCTTGCTCTAATCACATGATAAGCATATTATCATGCCAATGGTATTCGCATATAAGGTTCTTATGGAAACCGTTGCCGCAACCGAGCGGGTCACCACACTGATGACCCCAACCGAAAAATCCACGCTCGAGGCCAAGGCCAAACAGGCCGGTGTATCAGTCGGCGAATTTGTCCGGCGTTCGGTCGAATGCTACGATCCCGACGGCGCGGCGGACATCGCCCAACTTACCGCCTTGGCTGACCAGCTGCGCCAGAGCAATCGCGAGGCGTCGGACGCGCTGGACCGCGCCCTCGCCAGCATCCAGGAAACCCGCACCCAGTTGGCGGGGCGGGGCGCCGCATGAGCGCCATCAAGGATATCCTCGAAGGGCTCAAGACGGCCATCGAGTTGAACAGCAAAGTGGTCTCGGTCGCCAAAGCTGTCGACGGTCTCGCTACGGACATGCGCGGCATCGACCGGCGCCTTGTCCGCATCGAAACGATCATCGAAATCACCCGGCCCGACGGCGGCACCCTGCGCATTGCCCCATCGCCTGATAAATGAGGACTCACTGAGCCGCCTTGACCTCCGGCGGCTTGGCGGCGGTGAAGGTGACCTCGAAGCGGGTGGCATTGGCATCCGGCTGATCGAGGGTGATGCGGAAACCGACCGTGCCATGGGCATCCAGCGAGGTCTGCGGCGGGCTGATGATTTTTTCCTGCAGCAAGGCCTGGTTGTTGTACAGCGCCAGGCGCAGCAGCGGAATTTCATGCGGCTGCTCGGTGGTATTGGCGATGACGCCGCGGACGATCAGGACCTCGTTGTTTTCCTGGACCAGGCGCTCGGAGTTATAATTGCGGAAGGCCAGCCCGGCCCCCACCACTTCATTGCGCGCCCCCACGGCTTCGTAGAGCTGGGCGGCCTCGGGAAATTTGTCGATGATGCGGTCCTGCAGGAAATAGGCGCCGGCGCCCAGACTGGACAGCAACAGCACCACCAGCAGCAGCCACAGCCCGGCCGCGCCCTTGCGGCGCGGCGCCGGCTTGGGCACCGGATTGGCGAAGACGTCGGGGATCGGCTCCGGCGGCGAGGCCATCATCAGTTCGGAAATCCTGGCGAACGGATCCTCGTCGGGTTCGGGCTCACGGCCCGCGCTTTCCTCTGGGGTATCGCCGTAATCCTGCTTCGGCCTGCCGGGGTCGTCGTCGAGGTCGAGGTCGAGGTTGAAATCGTCGTCGGCGGCGGCGGGCAGATGATCGGCCAGGGTTTCGCGGCGGCGCGGCGCCGCGGCGGC
>DUZF01000205.1 GCA_013349665.1 Rhodospirillaceae bacterium
GGTCATGGGCCCACAGCAGCGCCTCGCCGTCGATGTTTTCCTTGAGGATGCCTTCGCGCAGCATCAGGCCCAGATTTTTGCGGGCGCGCCGCCAGGGCATGTCGGCCGCCTTGTAGATGATATGGCGCAGATCGTTGAGACGCCCGGGATTGGCCGGCTTGCCCTCGGCCACCCATTTTTCCCGCGCCTGGCCGCCTTTCCACGCCCGGGTGGTGAAGCCCAGCACCTCCACCTTGACGCCGCAGCGCTCCAATGTGCGGGCCAGGATGTCGGCGCTCATCGCCGCCACGGTGATCGGCCGCCCGCGCATCGACCCCGAATTGTCGATCAGCAGGCCGACCACGGTGTCGCGGAAATCGGTTTCCTTCTCCTGCTTGAAGGACAGGCTGTGCATGGGATTGGTCACCACCCGGGCCAGGCGCCCGGCGTCCAGCTGGCCTTCCTCGAGATCGAAATCCCAGGCCCGGGTCTGCTTGGCCATCAGCCGGCGCTGCAGGCGATTGGCCAGGCGCCCGATCATCCCCTGCAGATGGCCGAGCTGCTGATCCAGCTGGTGGCGCAGCCGCAGCAGTTCGTCGGCATCGCAGAGCTCGCTGGCCTCGACCACCTGGTCGAAGGCCTGGGTGAACGGCCCGTAAGGCTTTTCCAGCGGATGGTCCGAGCGGCCGTCCTGACTGCTGCGATGCTTGGCCGGGCCTCCCGGTTCGTCGGTGCCATGCGCCGGCATCGCCATCGGTTCGCCGTCGGCGTCCTCGCCGTCCTCGGCGCCGAGGCTTTCCGCCTCGCCCATCGCCGATTCGCCGCCGTCTTCGGCCGAGGCCGAGGAACTGTCGCCGGACTTGGCTTTGTCCTGGTCGCCATGATCCCCGGAATCGCTCTTCTGCGGATCGTCCTGCTCGTCCTGGGAGGTGATTTCCTCGTTGTAATGTTCGATTTCCAGGGCGGCGATGACATCGCGGAGCCCCCGCGAAAACCCATCCTGATCGTCGAGAACCTCGCCCAGCAGGGCCAGCTTGCGGCCGGCCTTGGCTTCGATATGGGGGCGCCACAGGTCGACCGCCCGGGCCGCCGCCTCCGGCACCGGCATGGCGCTGAAGCGTTCGCGGGCCATCAGCCGCACGGCTTCGGCCAGCGGCAGCTGGTCGCGCCGGGTGATCGCCGGAAAGCCCTCGGCCCGGCAACGCGCCTCCAGCGCCGCCGTCAGATTGACCGCCACCCCTTTCATCAGGTTGCTGCCCAGCGCCTCGACCCGCGCCTGGGCCACCGCGTTGTAAATGTCACGGGCCTCCTGGCCCTGCGGCAGGCGCCGGGCATGCACCGCCTCGTCATGGAAGCGCAGACGCAGGGCCGCCGCGTCGGCCTGGCCGCGCAGACGGGCGATATCCTCCGGCAGCATCTGGCGCGGCGGGCTGGGCAGGCGCACCTGGTCGGCGCGCACCGCCGGCGCCCCGCTGGCGTAATTCACCACCAGTTCGGGACGGCCGGCGATGGACCGCAGCACCGAGGAGGTGACCCGTTTCACCAGATCGCTCGGACTTTCGTCGGGTCCGGCCGCGGAACCGCCGGACGCGCCGGCCCGCTCGCTCACCCGAGAGCGACCCGGGCGAGGGTTTCCGGCAATTCGACGCCGAAACAGCGCTGGAAATATTCGGCCACTGTGGAGCGCTCGGTCTCATCGCATTTGTTGAGGAACGTCAGCCGGAAGGCGAACCCCACCTCGCCGAAGATCTGGGCATTCTCGGCCCAGGTCAGGACGGTGCGCGGGCTCATGACGGTGGAGATGTCGCCGTTGATGAAGCCCTGGCGGGTGAGGTCGGCGACCCGCACCATATTGGCCACCTGCTCGCGACCCTCCTTGGCCTCAAGCCCGGGCAGCTTGGCGAGGATGATCTCGACCTCCTTGTCATGCGGCAGGTAGTTCAGCGTCGCCACGATGTTCCAGCGGTCCATCTGACCCTGGTTGATCTGCTGGGTACCGTGGTACAGGCCGGTGGTGTCGCCCAACCCGACGGTGTTGGTGGTGGCGAACAGGCGGAATGCCGGATGCGGCCGGATCACCCGGCTCTGGTCCAGCAGCGTCAGCTTGCCCTCGACCTCCAGCACCCGCTGGATGACGAACATGACGTCGGGGCGACCGGCGTCGTATTCGTCGAACACCAGGGCGGTCGGATGCTGCAGAGCCCAGGGCAGAATCCCCTGGCGGAACTCGGTGACCTGCTGGCCGTCCTTGAGCACGATGGCGTCCTTGCCGATCAGGTCGATGCGGCTGACATGGCTGTCGAGGTTGACACGGACGCAGGGCCAGTTAAGGCGGGCCGCCACCTGCTCGATATGGGTTGACTTCCCGGTGCCGTGATAGCCCTGGATCATCACCCGGCGGTTATGGCCGAACCCCGCCAGGATGGCCATCGTCGTGTCATGATCGAAACGATAGGCATCGTCGCGGTCGGGGACATGTTCGCTGCCGTTGCTGAAGGCCGGCACCATCATGTCGGAATCGAGCCCGAAGGTCTGGCGCACCGAAATCTTGATATCGGGCATCGCCGCGGGGTCGTCGGAGGGAATGGACTTGGTTTCGATCATAGGGCCTTGCTTCCATCGGGCGGGAACGCCGGAGTTAGGTATTTAAGCTTTCCATCAGGGTTTTGTAAGCCTGACCTATCTTCTTGAATCTTTCTTCTGCGGCTTTGTCGCCGCCATTGGCATCGGGATGATGTAATTTACACAGTTCCTTGTAACGCGATTTCAGCAGGTCGACCGATAGGGGCACCTTGAGATCCATCACCCTCAGCGCCTCCTCCTGGCCGGCCGGCGGCATATGATCGGCCGGCGGACGCCAGGCGTCTTCCTCGAACAGGTTGAACGGATCCCTGACCCTCTCCGGGTCGATGCGAAAGCGACCGCCCGCCATCTGGCCGAGCGGCCAGGTCGGCCGCTGCCAGGTGACGTCGCAGCGCACCATATGCTCGATTTCCTCCGGCCCCATGCCGGCGAAATAGTCCCAGGCGGCGTTGTAGGCACGGACATGGTCAAGACAGAACCACCAGTAGTCCTGCAACGCCTGACGCGATTTCGGCGCCCGGAAATCACCGGCGCCGCCGCAGCCCGGATGATCGCAATTGCGGATGCGCAACGGCGGGTCCTTGGCGTTCCGGGGCCAGAATTTCCGTGAATGCTGGTTCATCATGGCCCACTATGAGCGTAAGCCAAAGCGCTGGCAACTGCCTCGCCGGGCGGTTCGGCGGCGTCCACAATGCCAAGGAAAAAGGTCATGTCGGTCAAGGATATCATCGAAGGAAAACTGGTTGCCGGGCTCTCGCCGTCGCGGCTTGCGATCACCGACGACTCGCACCGGCACGAGGGTCATGGAGGCCACCATCCGGACGGCGAGAGTCATTTCAGCATCGAGATCGTGTCGCCGCAATTCGCCGGCAAGTCCCGCGTCGACCGCCAACGCATGGTCTACGGCATTCTCGCCGAGGAATTGCGCGGACGGGTGCATGCGCTGGCCCTGACCACCCTGGCGCCGGGGGAAAAAGGCGCGGCCTAACCCTTCGGCTTGGTGGCGAATTCCGGCCATTTCATCGCCACCACCGGTCCGTCGGCGGCCAGCACATGGCAGCTGTCGATGATCAGCGGCTTGCCGGGCGGTCCGTCATCCGCCGGCGGCTTGTAATCATAATGGTCGAGGATGGGGGCGATGGTCTGGAAGGCGGCGGTGGCGATCGGCCCCAGCATCTCGACGATATGGGTGCAGCCCCTGACCCCGCCGACCCGCTTGCGCACCTCCTGGCGGAAGCCGGGGCCGAGGGTCAGCCCGACCAGAGAGGCAAAATTGGGCAGGATCGTATCGCAGTAACTGGTCGGCTGATGCTGCATGCTGACCTCGACGGCATGGATCAGAAAATGATTGTCGATGGTCACCCGCACGGTCATCTCATGCACCGGCTGTCCGGCCAGCAGCACGCCGCCGTCGGCTTTCATGAAATCATAGGTCTTGACGTCGGTCAGATGACCTTCGATGTCCCACAGCCCGTCGTCACGGCGATAGCCGCGGCAGACGACCTGACGTTCATGGATCAGGCTGCGGCCGGCGGCCGGCGGGTGCTGGGTCATCGGTTCAGGCTCCATCTTCCAAATCGGATCCCTTGGGCGGCGTCAGCCGGATCAGCGTGATCTGGTTGCGGACCCGGCGCAGCACCTCGCACCGGAAACCGTAAAACAGGAACACCTGTCCGACCTCGGGAATCATGCGCGATTCGTGCAGCAGCAGGCCGGCGATGGTGGCGGCGTCCTCGTCTGGCAGACGCCAGTCGAACTCGCGGTTCAGATCGCGCAGCGTGACATCGCCGTTGACGATGAAGGAACCGTCCGGTTGCGGGCGCAGGCCGGAGACCGGGATGTCATGTTCGTCGGAAATTTCGCCGACGATCTCCTCGATGATGTCTTCCAGCGTCACCACCCCCAGCAGGGCGCCGTACTCGTCCACCACCAGGGCGAAATGCTCATGGCGCTTGCGGAAGGCCTGCAGCTGGTCCTGGAGCGAGGTGGATTCGGGAATGAACCAGGGGTTGACCGCCAGGCGGGCGATGTCGATGCCTTCGATGTTCCCCTCATGCTCGCGCACCGCTCTCAGCAGCGCCTTGCTGTGCAGCACCCCGATGATGTTGTCCGGCTCACCCTGCCATACCGGCAAACGGGTATAAGGACTGGCGGTGGCCAGTTCGAGGATCGCCGCCACCGGCTGGTCGGCATCGAGCATCGCCACATTTTTGCGATGGGTCATGATTTCACCGACCTCGACATCGCCGAGGTCGAGGATCGAGCGCAGCATCTTGCGTTCGTGCTGGACCTCCTCCTCGGCGGTGTGGATGTCGATGGCGCCGCGCAGTTCGGTCAGCGTCGCCTCGAAATCGGACTCGGTCTTGACCGGCACGCCGACCAGGCGCAGCAGGCCGTTGACGAACAGCTGCACCGCGCGCACCAGCGGGCCCAGCAGCGTTTCCATCGCCTGCATGGGCGCCGCCAGCACCGGAGCCAGGCGGTTGGCATTGTGGAGCGCGACGGTTTTAGGCAGGATTTCGCAGAACACCAGCACCACCACCGTCATCGCCGCGGTGCCGTAGGCCACTCCGGCGTCACCGAAGGTGGTGATGGCCAGCGAGGTGGCGACCGCCGAGGACAGGATCTGCGCCACCGTGTTGCCCAGCAGGATCGAGCCCAGCATGCGCTCCTTGCGGGCGTGCAGGCGATTGACCCTGGCGGCGCGAAGATCGCCCTCCACCTCCAGCTGATGCATCAGCGGCCGCGACACGGCGGTCAGCGCGGTCTCGGCGCTGCTGAAAAAGAACAGCATCAGCAGCAGGACGGCGATCAGGCTCAAATCGATCATCATGCGGCCCCTCCTGCGCCCGGGGTGCCGGCAGCCGCGGCTTCGCCGGTCGCCTCGCGCAGCATGGCCAGCAGGACATCCTCGGGGACCTCGGCGGACAGGAAGGCCTTGCCGATGCCCCGGGCGAGAACGAACACCGCCTTGCCGTCCCGGACCTTCTTGTCGCGGATGAAGTGTTCCATCAGCCGTTCGGCGTTCCATGGCATGTCGGCGCGCTCCGGCAGGGCGGTCGGCAGGCCCGTCTGGCCGAGATGGCGGCGCAACCGCGCCACGTCCTCCTCCGGGCACAGGCCGAGCCGCCGGGACAGCTCGAAGGCCATCAGCATGCCGATGGACACCGCCTCGCCATGGGTCAGCAGTTCGCCATAACCGGAATCCGCCTCCAGCGCATGGCCGAAGGTATGGCCGAGATTGAGCAGGGCGCGGCTGCCGTGCTCGCGTTCGTCGGCCATCACCACCCGGGCCTTGGCGGCGCAGCTGGTCAGCACCGCATGCTTGCGCTTGCGGCCGTTGCCGGCCAGCAGCGACTTGCCGTGGCTTTCCAGCCACAGGAAAAAGCCGGGGTCGTCGATCAGGCCGTATTTCACCACTTCGGCGTAGCCCGAGCGCAATTCGCGCGGCGACAGGGTCTCCAGCAGGTCGGTATCGGCCAGCACGATCCTGGGCTGGTAGAAGGACCCCACCAGGTTCTTGCCCTGGGTGGTATTGATGCCGGTCTTGCCGCCCACCGAACTGTCCACCTGCGACAGCAAGGTGGTGGGGATCTGCACCAGCGGCACCCCGCGCAACAGCAGGCTGGCGGCCAGTCCGGCGAGATCGCCGACCACCCCGCCGCCGAAGGCGATCACCGCCGTATGGCGCTCGCAGCCGGCGTCGAGCATGGTGTCGAGCAGCGCCTCGAGATGGGCGAAGCTCTTGGTCTGCTCGCCGGCCGGCAGCACCACGCCGTGATGGTCGAGGCCGGCGGCGTCGAGGGAGTCTTTCAGCTTGGCCAGATGCAGGGGCTCGACATTCTCGTCGGTGACGACAAATACGGAACCGCTGGACAGGACCGGCCGCATGAGGGTGCCGGCCTGGGCCAGCAGCCCCTGGCCGACATGGATGTCATAGGAACGGTCGCCCAGAAGGACTCGGATGGCGGAAATCATGGGAGCAGTCTCGTTGGATAGGGTCTACCCGAGGTGTTGGTCCAGTGCCCGCAGCACCGCCTCGACGGTCTGTTCCGGCGGCTGGTCGCGGGACTCTACAGTGATGTCGGCCTGAGCGTAAACCGGATAGCGCTGTTCGATCAGCCGTCCGAGGATGACCCGGGGATCGCCGGCCTTCAGCAGCGGCCGGTGGTCCCGCCCGGCGGTGCGCTTGACCAGCAGGTCGAGATCCGCCGACAGCCAGACGGAGATGGCCTTGTCGCTGATCAGGCGCCGCGTCGCCGGGTCCATGAAGGCGCCGCCTCCGGTCGCCAGGACCAGCGGCGGCCCGTCAAGCAGGCGCGCCACCACCTTGCGCTCGCCGTCGCGGAATGCCGGCTCGCCGTAGCGGGAAAAGATTTCCGAGACCGTGAGGCCCGCCGCCGCCTCGATTTCAGCGTCGACGTCGACGAAAGGCAAGCCCAGGCGGACCGCCAGGCGGCGGCCGACGCAGCTTTTCCCGGCCCCCATCAGCCCGACGAAGGCGATGGTCTTGGGAGGCACCGGCCGCTCAGTCACCGACGCTCTCGCCAATTTCGCCTGTCGGGCCGCGGCCGCGGACCCGCCGTTGAAGTCCGCCAAAGCACCCGATACACTGCCGCTCGTCCGTCATACCCAGGGAACCGATCATTTCCGTTTTTTGACCCCTGGCACATAGCATAAAAGACCAGGACTCACCTGCGGGCATTTTTACCATAGTATGATCGATCCGCGCGCCCGGCATCATGAAAGGCAGTACGAACCCGATGAGCAGTATCACCCGAGCCGTTGTCGTCCTTCTTCTGCTGATTGTCGTCGGTGGCGCCGTCGCCCTGGCGATGTGGGATATACCGGCCCCGTCGAGCAAGGTCGAGAAAGTCATTCCCGATGACCGCTTCCGCCACTAGCGGCAGGGCGCAGGGCGCCCTGCTCCTCTGCCTGGCGCTGGCCCTGGCCGGCGCCGGCGCTCCGGCCCTCGGCCAAAACGGGCCGACCAGCCTGCTGCCGGGCGCCGGCTCCGCCCCGCCCACGCCCGTCCCGCCGGTAATGCCGCCATCGACGTCGCCATCGACGCCGCCTTCCATGCCGGGCGGGCCATCGGGCGACCGCATCCAGGTGCAGGACCTGGGCGCCCCCGATCCCAGCGCCGTCGGTCTGCTCGATTCGGGTCATGGCGGTTTTCCCGCCGAGTTGTGGGCAGGCAGTTCCATCGCCACCATCAGGAAGGCGGTGACACTGCTGCCGGCCCCGCAACCCTGGCGCAGCCTGCTGCAGCTGGAACGGCGGCTGCTGTTGAGCATTGCCCAGGTGCCGCCGGCGCCGGCGGGCGAGGAACCGCTGGTCAAATTGCGCGCCGACCGCCTGTGGGCGCTGGGCGACCTCGATGATCTGACAGCCCTGCTGAAGGTGATCCCGTCGCCGGCCACCACCCCGGCGCTGCGCCGGCTGCAGGCGGAAACGGCGCTGCTGCTTGGCGACAACGGCACCGCCTGCGACCAGGCGGCGGCCCTGCGCACCACCGCCGGCGACGACCCCTTCGCCGCCAAGCTGCAGGTGTACTGCCTGTTTGCCGGCGGCAAGGGGCGCGAAGCCGGCCTGGGCGTCGATCTGCTGCGCGACCAGAAGGTCAACGACCCGCCGTTCTTCGCCGCCGCCGACACCCTGGCCGGCATCGGCGCCGGCCATCTCGATTCGCGGACCGCGCCCAGTCCCCTGGTGCTGGCCATGGCCCGCCTGGCCAAGCTGCCGGCGGCGGAAACCACCGGACCGGCCGATCCGCCGCAGTTGCGGGCAATGGCCGGCTGGCCTGGCGACGCCCAGCTGGCCCAGGCGGAACGCGCCGAAGCCATCGGTGCGCTGAAGACCGAGGCCCTGCGCGAGATCTATCAGCAGGCGGTTTTTTCACCGGCCGAGC
>DUZF01000236.1 GCA_013349665.1 Rhodospirillaceae bacterium
GCAGCGGGCGGGATCAAGCCGGCGGCCGAACAGCCCCAGCACCAGCGGCCAGACGCCGGGGAACAGATGCACATGCTGGTGGCCGTCGATGAAATCCGGCGGCCCGCCGAAATGCCGCTCGAACGCGTCCAGCTGGCGTTCCAGCTCGCCGGCGATCTCGGCGGCCGGAAGGGCGCCGAACAGACCGCGGGTGACCACAGAGGCGATCGCCGGCAGCCGTCCGGCCGGCGCCAGCACCGGCATCGGGCCGAGGGGGAGCTGGTCGGTCAGGGTGAAATGCAGCCCGACGGCAATGCGCTCGGCCAATGGCCTCAGGGACGACGCCTCCTCCGGCCAATGGCGCATACAGCTCATCACGCCGGTGGCCGACAGCCGGCCGGCCTGGGCGAGTTCGCGGATGCCGGCGCTGACCGCCGGCGAGATGGCGTAATCATCGGCGCAGATCAGCAGGCGCCGGGAACTGGGAGGCGTTTCGGACATGCCAAGCTTATGGCATGCGGTCCGCGATAAGGGGAAGCGACAAAAGTAGGAGGGAAGAGGCGGGGGACCCCTTCCCTCCCGGATCGGACGAAAGGGTTTGTCCGATCGTAATTCCTGAAGCTGCCGAGAAGGCTGCTCTCAAAATGTTAACAAAAAGTTAATTTTAAGCTAACAGATTGTGCATCTTTGGGGTTAGAGCCGCCTCAGGCTCATCCGCGCAGCCGCATCGCCACATCGACCAGGGACAGCAGGGTCTCGATGACGATCAGCACCAGGATGTACAATTCGATGCGCATGCTGCGGTGGTTCTGCATCAGCTCGAAAACCGTCTCGACGGTGCGGCTGATGAGATCGAGCTTGCGGTCCAGCGCCCGGCTGCGCTCGCTCAGCTCGTATTCGTCCTCGAGCCGCAGATAGAACCGCTCGAGGGCCGGGCTTTCCCACAGCACCTCGGGCTTGTCCTGCACCTCGACCCGCCCGACCATCCGGTGCTGGGTCAGCAGCACGCCGCCGATCTGCTTCAGCAGGCCTTTGCCCTTGCCGAACAGGTCGCCTTTGCGCTGCAAGGTCGCGGCCAGCGGTTCGATGCTGTCGAAGACGGCGCTTAGCTGGGTTTCGTAATGATCGAGAACCGCATTCTTGGCCAGAATGTCGGCCACCAGCTGCAGCCGCTCGGGATTGGCCTCGGCCAGCACGATGGCCCCCGACCGTTCAACCCGATCCTCGCCGCCCGGATGCAGGTAAAGCCGGGTCTCCTCGGTCTCCGGCGGATTGACGGGATCGACCACCAGACGTTTCAGCGAGGTCAGAAAGCTGTCCTCCTCGAGCGGATCGAGGTCGAAGAGGACGCAGACGCCATAGCGGAACAGCACGGCGCGGCCCTGTCGGCCGGCGCGGATGGTCAGCGGCGCGGTGGCCAATACCGAGCCCTGTTCGAGATTCCTGGTATCGATCCGTTCGCCGACCAGCAGCGTTCTGACCGTCAGTGTCTCCTGGGGCAGGGCGGACAGCGATATATCCGGCGTGGTCACGCGGGGAACCCTATTTCGTCGGCAAAGCCTTGGCGACGATCATCCGCACCCAGGCGGCGCGCGACAGCCCGAGAGCGTCGGAGGCGGTGTCGATCTGCTTCAGCTGAGCCTTTTCGAAGCGAATGATCACGGCCTCCTTGTTTTTGCTCTTCTTCTTTTTCTTGTCCTTGTCCTTGCCTTTGCCCTTGTCCTTGCTCTTGCCCTTGCTCTTGTCAGAGGACGTCTCGGCCGGCACCGCGGCCACGGCCGTTTCCGCCGGCGCCTTCACCCGCCGCGGCTTTTTCGCCGGGGCCGCGTGATCCGCCGCCTGGATAAAGGCATCGGCCGCCTTTTCCGCCTTCTTCTCCGCTTTTGGCTTGGCCTTGGGTTTGGCTTTCGGCTGAGGCGCCGGCTTGGGCGGCGAGGCGGGCTTCTTGGTGATGGTCATGGTCTTTGAGCTCCTTCAACGGCGAGAGGAACGAGGGGTAAGGGTAAACAATTTTTCAGCCAGGTCGATCAATTCCTTGCAGGCCTTGCGGTCGGGTTGCGGCGATTCCAGCACCCCCAACCCGACGGCGTTGCAGTTGGGGAAAGCCTTGCGGCGCACCAGCGGCGCGTCGAGATAGCGGATCTGCCGATTGTCGGCCAGGGCCTCGGCCGCCTCGACATTGTCCTGGCCCTGCGGATCGGCGCAATTCAGCACCGCATAAGCCCGCAGTCGGGGGTTGAGGGCCTTGGCCTCGGCGATCAGCGCCGCCACCTTGTCGAGGGTCCAGACATCGAAACTTCGCGGCTGGAAGGGCACCACCACAATGTCGGCGACCGTCAGGGTGGCGCGCAGCGACGCGGTGTCGCGCCCGCCGGCATCGATCAGAATGTCGTCGAAGCCCGGACCAAGCTTCAGCACCTGGTCCCGCACCTCACCGCCGCTGGCCTGCAGCAGGACGAACCCGGCGGCGCCCAGACGCTCGCTGCGGATGGCGGTGAAATCCGAGGCGGTGCCCTGCTCGTCGGCATCCACCAGCAGCACGTTGCGGCCGGCCCGCTTGACGCGCTCGACCGCCAGATTGACCGCCAGGGTGGTCTTGCCGACGCCGCCTTTGGTCTGAACGAACGCCACAATCATCGCATCGCCCCCTCGTCACCGATAAATATATATCGAAGCGATATCGTTTACAAGATCCCGCCCCAACTGCAACAAAACTGTCAGATCAACACGATGCCCATTTGTGCTGTTGTGGTGCCCCGTCCCGACAGCTCTCACGGATCAAGGCGACCATGGGCACCGAAGAAGCGAAGCTTGGCCTTTCACCCTGGATCGACGACAGCGCTCAGGTCACTGATTCACTTTTGGGATCCTACACCGCTGTGCATGCACGGTCATCAATGAGCGAAACCAAGCTCGGTGACTATTCCTATGTCATGGAAGACTGCGATATTATTTATTCTGAGATCGGCAAGTTCTGCTCCATCGCCTCGCATGTCCGCATAAACCCCGGCAACCATCCGCTGGAGCGGGCCAGCGCCCATCACTTCACCTATCGCAGCCGGTCCTATGGCCTGGGCGCGGACGATGACGACGCCTTCTTTGACTGGCGCCGCGCCCATAGGGTCAGCATCGGCCATGACGTGTGGATCGGCCACGCCGCCATCGTCCTGCCCGGAGTCAGCATCGGCACAGGTGCCGCCGTCGGCGCCGGCGCCATCGTCACCGCCGACGTCCCGGCCTATACCGTCGTCGCCGGCGTGCCGGCCAAAGTCCTGCGCCGGCGCTGCGACCAGGCGGTGGCCGAGCGCCTGATGCGCATTGCCTGGTGGGACTGGCCACATCATCGCATGGCCGAGACCCTGTCCGATTTCCGTCGCCTCGACGCCGCGGCCTTTGCCGCCAAATACGACCGCTGAACCATGGCCGGAAACCGTGGCACCCTGGTCCTGGTGGTCGGTCCAAGCGGCGCCGGCAAGGACAGCGTCATGACGGAAGCCGCAAAACGTTTGGATGGCCGCGTTCAATTTGCCCGGCGCATGGTGACCCGACCGTCGGGACCGGGCGAAGAGCATATCGCGGTCTCGACCGCCGAATTCGATCGTCTCGCCGCCGAAGATCGCTTTTGCCTATCCTGGACCGCCCATGGCCAGGGTTATGGGATTTCCCGGGACTACGCCGACCTTCTCGCCGCCGGCTATCCGGTGGTGGTCAACGTTTCGCGGACGGTGATCGCCGCCGCCCGGCAGCGTCTGGCGCCGGTTCTGGTGGTCGTCATCGATGCACCGCCTGAACTGCGCGCCCGGCGCCTGGCAGGTCGGGGGCGGGAATCCGCCGGAGATATCGCCCGGCGCCTGCGTCGGGCCGACGAGATTCCGGTGTCGGGTGACGACGTCCGGACCATCGTCAACGCCGGCGACCTGGCCGACAGCGTCGACGACTTTGTCAATATTTTGACCTCGATGTTAGCCACTGAGCAATTTCTGCAACCGATCCTTAACAAATACTTCACTGAAGTGACATGAGGCCCGCCCAGCACTCACGATAGACTTACCTGGCAGAAAATATCCTGTGAACCGGGAGTCATGCCCATGGCGATCAAAGTGGCCGATCTGTCGAAAACGTTTTCCGGACGCCCGGCGCTGAAGAGGGTCAGCCTGGATATCGCGCCCGGCGAGATGGTCGCCATGATCGGCGCTTCCGGATCGGGGAAATCCACTTTGCTGCGCCATTTCTGCGGACTGGAAACCGGCGACACCGATGCAGGCGAGGTCGAAGTACTCGGCCGCCGGGTGCAAAGGCGTGGTCGGCTGGCCGCCGATGTGCGGCGGACCCGTAGCCGTGTCGGCTTCATTTTTCAGCAGTTCAATCTGGTTGCCCGCCTGTCGGTGGAAACCAATGTGCTGGCCGGCTGTCTCGGCCGCATGCCGATCTGGCGGTCCCTCAGCGGCTGCTTCACCGCCGAACAGCGCGACCGCGCGCGGGCGGCGCTGGCCCGCGTCGGCATTGCCGAACAGAGCCGGCAACGCGCCTCGACCTTGTCCGGGGGACAGCAACAGCGGGCCGCCATCGCCCGTACCCTGGTGCAACAGGCGGAAGTGGTGCTGGCCGACGAACCCATTGCCTCGCTGGATCCGGAATCGTCCCGCCGGATCATGGAAACCCTGGCCAGGATCAATCAGGAGGACGGCACCACGATCGTCGTTTCCCTGCATCAGGTCGATTTCGCGCTGAAATACTGTCCGCGCACCATCGCCCTCAAAGACGGTGAGATCGTCTATGACGGCGCCAGTTCCGCCCTGACCCCGGCCTCGCTGAAGGCTCTTTACGGTGCCGAGGCCTGGGACCTGGACGACGGCGGCGACCTCACCCTGGGCGTCAATTCCTTCCTCGGCGGCCACCGGCTGCAAGCCGCAACCGCCGCAATCTGATCGCCACCAAGACAACGGAGACCGCAATGCTGCCAAGGTTCCTTGCCGCGCTGATGATCGTCGGCACCCTATTGTCCGCCACCCCCGCCAGGGCCGCCGACGACGACATCGTGTTCGGCGTCATTTCCACCGAATCCAGCACCAATCTGAAGAATGAATGGGAGCCCTTCCTGGCCGATATGGAGAAGCGCACCGGGCTCAAGGTCAAGGCGTTCTTTGCCTCCGACTATGCCGGGATCATCGAGGGCATGCGGTTCAACAAGGTTCAACTCGCCTGGTACGGCAACAAATCCGCCATGGAGGCGGTGGACCGCGCCGACGGTGAAATTTTCGCCCATGTGGTGACGCTGAACGGCGAACCGGGCTATTGGTCGCTGCTCATCACCCATCGCGACAGCGACATCCACACGCTGGATGACGTCATCAAAAGCCCAGGGAAATACACTTTCGGCAACGGCGATCCCAATTCGACCTCGGGTTTTCTGGTGCCGGGATATTATGTTTTCGCCCTCAACAAAATCGATCCCAAGACTCATTTCAAACGGGTCGTCTCCGCCAATCACGAAACCAATGCCATGGCGGTGCTGAACAAGCAGGTCGACATCGCCACCAACAATACCGAGGAAATGGCGCGCATCCAGGATCGCATGCCGGACCGCTTCAAGGACATCCGCATCGTCTGGACGTCGCCGCTGATTCCCGCCGATCCGATCGTCTGGCGCAAGGACCTGCCCAAGGAAACCAAGACCAAGATCTATAATTTTTTGACCAGTTACGGCAAAACCGGCGGCGACGCCGAGCATGACAAGCAGGTTCTCGCCGCTCTGAAATGGTCCGGGTTCGAGCCCTCCAGCAATGATCAATTGTTGCCGATCCGGCAGCTGGAACTGTTCAAGGCCCGGGCGAAGGTCGAAAATGACGAAAAGCTCAGTGTTGAAGAGAAGAAGGTAAAGATTACCGAGATCGACCTGCAGCTTGGCGAGCTGCAGAAGAAAATGGCCTCAAGCAAATAACCTCGGTGGCCGGCGCTCTCCAACACACCTTGCCGAACCATCGGCAGGCTCTGTCAAAGAGCCTGTTCTACGCCGGCCTGTTGGCCCTCCTGGCATGGTCCTGGGAGGGCGCGGAAATGCGGCCCATGGCGCTGGTGTCCGACGCCGGCAACATGGGCACCTTTCTCAAGGACTTCTTTCCCCCGAACTTTCATGACTGGCGCTATTACCTCAAGGAAATGGCCGTCACCCTGCAGATCGCCGTCTGGGGAACGGCGCTGGCGGTGGTCGCCGCCATTCCCCTGGGCCTCCTGTGCTCGGCCAATATCGCGCCCTGGTGGCTCTGCCAGCCGGTGCGCCGCCTGATGGACTCCTTCCGCGCCATCAACGAAATGGTCTTCGCCATGCTGTTCGTGGTGGTGGTGGGATTGGGCCCGTTCGCCGGTGTCCTGGCGCTGTTCGTCCACACCACCGGCATCCTCGCCAAACTGTTTTCGGAAGCGGTGGAAGCCATCGACCCGCGCCCGGTCGAGGGCATTCGCGCCACCGGCGCCGGCATCCTGGAGGAAATCGCCTATGGCGTAATCCCCCAGGTGCTGCCGCTATGGATCTCCTATTCACTTTACCGTTTCGAATCCAACGTCCGCTCGGCCACCGTGGTCGGCATGGTCGGCGCCGGTGGCATCGGCGTGGTGTTGTGGGAAATCATTCGCGGCTTCTATTTCGCCGAAACGGGTGCCGTGATGATCATCGTGGTGATCACCGTATCGGTGATCGACATCCTCTCGGGCCGCCTGCGGAAACTCTTTTTTTAGGCCACCCGTTCGCCTTCGCGCCAGACGGCGCGCACTACCGGCAAACCGTCGTGATCGGTGACCCGGAGCAGATCGGCGCGTTTGCCCGACTGGATGGCACCGCGATCCCCCAAGCCGGCCACCGCGGCCGGAATTCCGCTCACCGTCGCCACCGCCTCCGGCAGCGGATAGCCCAATTGCACCAGCAAAAAGGCACCGTGCAACAGGCTGACCGGCACATAATCCGACGACAACATGTCCAGGCAGCGATGCTCGGCCAGTTCGGCAGCCGAAATATTGCCCGAATGGGAGCCGCCGCGCACCAGATTGGGGGCCCCGACCAGGACATGCATGTCCCTTTGACGGGCAGCTTTGGCGGCTTCCAAGGTGGTTGGAAATTCGGAAAAGCTCACTTTGAAGTCGGCGGCCTCCTCGACATGGGCCAATGTCGCGTCGTCATGGCTGGCCAGCACCAGCCCCATCTCCCTGGCCAGGGCAGCGATCTCCGCGCGATGCCGCGCGCTATAGGTGGCGCTGGCCAGGATCTGCCGCTCGGAGAAGGCGGCCATTTCCTCGGCATTGAAGCCATATTTACCCATGTAGTAGTCGCGGTATTGCTGCTCGCGGACAAACTGCCGCTGGCCGGGGGTGTGGTCCATCAGCGAGACGATGCCGACCAGGGGATTGTCGGCGAAGCCGGTGAACAGGGTCATGACCGTGGCGCTGCTCACCTCGCAGCGCAGATGCAGGCGATGGTCGGCACGCAGCAGGCCGTCGTCGGAGGCGGCGGTAACGGCGTCGACCATCGCCGCGACATTGGCATGGCGCTCGCTGCCTTCGATCATGTCGCCCAGCGAAATGGCGTCGTAGACGGTGGTGATGCCGGCTGTCGCCATCTGGCTGTCATGGGCCAGCACGGCTGCCGGCGCCGGCCAGCGCACCTTGGGCCTGGGCGTCATGTGCTTTTCCAGATTGTCGGTGTGCAGTTCCACCAGCCCGGGCAGCAGCAGATCGCCTTCGCAATCGATGGCCGAGGCAACGGCGGTGCCCCCCGAGGCCAGGCCGCGGATGATGCCGTCGACCACCTGCGCCGTTCCCTCGATAACCTCGGTGGCGGTGACGATGCGCGCGCCGGTAAGAATAATTTCCTGGGTCATTGGGCGGCCCTCGCCTGCATGAAATGGAGGCGGTCGGCCACCGCGTTGCGCACATGGTCGTCGTGGAACACCCCGACGACCGCGGCGCCGCGCCGCTTGGCCTCGCCGATCAGGTCGACGACCACCGCGCTGTTGGCGGTATCCAGCGAGGCGGTCGGTTCGTCCAGCAACAGGATCGGATAGTCAGCGATGAACCCGCGGGCGATGTTGATCCGCTGCTGTTCACCGCCGGAGAACGTCGCCGGCGCCACCGACCACAACCGCTCGGGAATCCTCAGGCGCTCCAGCAGCGGCCGGGCCCGGCGGCGCGCGTCCTCCTGGGAAACGCCCAGGACCCGAAGCGGCTCGGCCACCACATCAAGCGCCGCCACCCGCGGAACGGCGCGCAGAAACTGGCTGACATATCCGATCACCCGGCGCCGCAGATCGAGGATGCGGCGCGGTTCGACGGCGGCGATGTCGACCTCGACAGCCCCGTCCCGCACCAGGATGCGCCCGCTGTCCGGTTTGCAATTGGC
>DUZF01000346.1 GCA_013349665.1 Rhodospirillaceae bacterium
CCGGTCTGGCCGAATCCGGTCAGGTCATCCTGGTGGACGGCCGTACCGGCGAGCAGTTCGACCGCAAGGTGACGGTGGGCTACATCTATATGCTGAAGCTGCATCATCTGGTCGACGACAAGATCCATGCCCGCTCCATCGGCCCCTATTCGCTGGTCACCCAGCAGCCGTTGGGCGGCAAGGCGCAATTCGGCGGCCAGCGCTTCGGCGAAATGGAGGTCTGGGCGTTGGAGGCCTACGGCGCCGCCTATACCTTGCAGGAAATGCTGACCGTCAAATCGGATGACGTCTCGGGCCGCACCAAGGTCTATGAGGCGATCGTCCGCGGCGACGACACCTTCGAAGCCGGTATTCCGGAATCCTTCAACGTGCTGGTCAAGGAATTGCGTTCGCTCGGTCTCAATGTCGAATTGAACCTGCGTAGCATCTAAGCCCGCGTCACGGAGAGCAAAGCTCATGAACGAACTGATGAAGATCTTTGGTCAGGCCAGCGGTACGCAGAGCTTCGACCAGATCCAAATCTCCATCGCCAGCCCCGAGCGCATCCGCTCGTGGTCGTTCGGCGAGATCAAGAAGCCGGAAACCATCAACTACCGGACCTTCAAGCCCGAGCGCGACGGCCTGTTCTGCGCCCGCATCTTCGGGCCGATCAAGGACTACGAGTGCCTGTGCGGCAAGTACAAGCGGATGAAATATCGCGGCATCATCTGCGAAAAGTGCGGCGTCGAGGTGACCCTGGCCAAGGTGCGCCGCGAGCGCATGGGCCATATCGAGCTGGCCTCGCCGGTGGCGCATATCTGGTTCCTGAAGTCGCTGCCCAGCCGCATCGGCCTGCTGATCGACATGACGCTGAAGGATCTCGAGCGGATCCTCTATTTCGAAAACTATGTGGTGACCGAGCCGGGGCTGACCCCGCTCAAGCTGCATGAGCTGATGACCGAGGAGCAGTACCAGCGGGCGGTCGAGGAATATGGCGACGACAGTTTCAGCGCCGGCATCGGCGCCGAGGCGATCCGCATCATGCTGGAGGCCATCGACCTCAATACCGAACGCGACCGCCTGAAGGTCGAACTGCGCGAAACCACCTCGGAGGCCAAGCGCAAGAAGCTGGTCAAGCGCCTCAAGCTGGCGGAGGCCTTCCTCGAGTCCAATTCGCGTCCCGAATGGATGATTCTCGAGGTGATCCCGGTGATCCCGCCGGAACTGCGTCCGCTGGTGCCGCTGGACGGCGGCCGCTTCGCCACCTCGGACCTCAATGATCTGTATCGCCGCGTCATCAACCGCAACAACCGTCTGAAGCGGCTGATCGAACTGCGGGCGCCGGAAATCATCGTGCGCAACGAGAAGCGCATGCTGCAGGAGGCGGTCGACGCGCTGTTCGACAACGGCCGCCGCGGCCGCGCCATCACCGGCGCCAACAAGCGGCCGCTGAAGTCGCTGTCCGACATGCTGAAGGGCAAACAGGGCCGCTTCCGCCAGAACCTGCTGGGCAAGCGGGTCGATTATTCCGGCCGTTCGGTGATCGTCGTCGGTCCGGAGCTGAAGCTGCACCAGTGCGGCCTGCCGAAGAAGATGGCGCTGGAACTGTTCAAGCCCTTCGTCTATTCGAAGCTGGAACTGTACGGCATGGCCACCACCATCAAGGCGGCCAAGCGCATGGTGGAGAAGGAGCGTCCCGAGGTATGGGACATCCTGGAAGAGGTGATCCGCGAACATCCGGTGATGCTGAACCGGGCGCCGACCCTGCATCGCCTGGGCATCCAGGCCTTCGAGCCGGTGCTCATCGAGGGCAAGGCGATCCAGCTGCATCCGCTGGTCTGCACCGCCTTCAACGCCGACTTCGACGGCGACCAGATGGCCGTGCATGTGCCGCTGTCGCTGGAAGCCCAGCTTGAAGCCCGCGTGCTGATGATGTCGACCAACAACATCCTGTCGCCGGCCAACGGCAAGCCGATCATCGTGCCCAGCCAGGACATCGTGTTGGGACTCTATTACATCACCATGGAACGCGACCAGGAACCCGGCGAAGGCATGATCTTCGCCGATGTGAAGGAGGTCCAGCAGGCGCTGGACGCCAAGGTGGTCAGCCTGCATTCCAAGGTGAAATGCCGCCTCGCCCATATCGACGACGACGGCTCCGAGGTGACCAAGCGGATCGAGACCACCCCCGGCCGCATGCTGCTGTCGCTGGTGCTGCCGAAGCATCCGAAGGTGCCGTTCTCGCTGATCAACCGCCTGTTGACCAAGAAGGACATCCAGAACGTCATCGACATCGTCTACCGCCATTGCGGCCAGAAGGAGACGGTGATCTTCGCCGACCGCATCATGGGGCTTGGCTATTCCCACGCCTGCCGCGCCGGCATCTCGTTCGGCAAGGACGATCTGGTGATCCCGGCCAGCAAGGAACGGCTGGTCTCCGAGACCGAACAGCAGGTCAAGGAATACGAGCAGCAGTACCAGGACGGCCTGATCACCCAGGGCGAGAAATACAACAAGGTTGTGGACGCCTGGTCGAAATGCACCGACGACGTCGCCGAGGCGATGATGAAGGAGATCAGCAAGCAGGAAGCCGGCAAGCAGATCAACTCGATCTTCATGATGGCCCATTCCGGCGCCCGCGGTTCGGCGGCGCAGATGAAGCAGCTGGCCGGCATGCGCGGCCTGATGGCCAAGCCGTCGGGCGAAATCATCGAGACGCCGATCATCTCCAACTTCAAGGAAGGCCTGACCGTGCTGGAGTATTTCAACTCCACCCACGGCGCCCGCAAGGGCTTGGCCGATACCGCCCTGAAGACCGCCAACTCGGGCTATCTCACCCGCCGTCTGGTGGATGTGGCGCAGGACGCCATCATCGTCGAGGAGGATTGCGGCACCACCCGCGGCCTCACCGTCTCGCCGGTGGTGGAGGGCGGCGAGGTGATCGCCAGCCTGGGCGAGAGAATTCTCGGCCGCACGGCGTCGCGTGACATCATCAACCCGGCCACCGGCGAGATCATCGCCGCGGCCGGCGAACTGATCGACGAAAGCCTGGTGGAGGCGGTCGAGGCCGCCGGCATCGAGATCGTCGGCATCCGCTCGGTGCTCACCTGCGAGGCCGAAGTCGGCACCTGCGGCGCCTGCTACGGGCGCGATCTGGCGCGCGGCACCCGGGTCAATGTCGGCGAGGCGGTGGGCGTCATCGCCGCCCAGTCGATCGGCGAGCCCGGTACCCAGCTGACCATGCGCACCTTCCATATCGGCGGCGCGGCGCAGAGGGGCGCCGAGCAGTCGAGCGTCGAATCGGCCTTCGAGGCCAAGGTCCAGGTGGTCAACCGCAATGTGGTGATCAACTCCAGCGGCCAGCCGGTGGTGATGTCGCGCAACTGCGAAATGGTGCTGACCGACGCCAACGGCCGCGAGAAAGCCCGCCACCGCGTTCCCTACGGGGCCAAGCTGTTGGCCGACGAGGGGGCGCAGGTGACCAAGGGCAGCAAACTGGCCGAATGGGACCCCTACACCCTGCCGATCCTCACCGAGCGGGAAGGCATCGCCCATTACGTCGACCTGGTGGAAGGCCTGTCCATGCGCGAAGTGCTGGACGAGCAGACCGGCATCGCCAGCAAGGTGGTGGTCGACTGGAAGCAGCAGCCGCGCGGTTCGGAGCTGCGTCCGCGGGTGACGCTGCGCGACGAGAAGGGCGAAGTGGTGCAACTGGGCAACGGCCTGGAAGCCCGCTACTTCATGTCGGTGGACGCCATCCTGTCGGTGGAGAACGGGCAACGGGTGCATGCCGGCGACGTGCTGGCCCGCATCCCGCGCGAATCCTCCAAGACCCGCGACATCACCGGCGGTCTGCCGCGGGTGGCGGAGCTGTTCGAGGCGCGCCGGCCGAAGGACCATGCCATCATCTCCGACCTCGACGGCCGTGTCGAATTCGGCAAGGACTACAAGTCCAAGCGCCGCATCATGGTGGTCCCCGAGGACGGCGATCCGGTGGAATATCTGATCCCCAAGGGCAAGCATATCTCGGTCCAGGAAGGCGACTATGTCCGCAAGGGCGACCCGCTGATGGACGGCAATCCGGTGCCGCATGACATCCTGAAGGTGCTGGGTGTCGAAGCCCTGGCCAATTATCTGATCAACGAGATCCAGGAGGTCTATCGTCTGCAGGGCGTGAAGATCAACGACAAGCATATCGAGGTGATCGTTCGCCAGATGCTGCAGAAGGTCGAGATCACCGAGCCCGGCGACACCACCTTCCTGGTCGGCGAGCAGATCGACCGCCACGACTTCGACGCCGAGAACGTCAAGGCGATCCGCGAGCAGGGCCGGCCGGCCAGCGGCACCCCGGTGCTGCAGGGCATCACCAAGGCGTCTCTGCAGACCCATTCCTTCATCTCCGCCGCCTCGTTCCAGGAGACCACCCGCGTGCTCACCGAGGCCTCGGTGTCCGGCAAGGTGGACAACCTGGTGGGGTTGAAGGAAAACGTCATCGTCGGCCGCCTGATCCCCGCCGGAACCGGCGCGGTGATGAACCGGCTACGCGAAATCGCCGCCAAGCGCGACCGCGAGGTCCAGGGTCCGGCCGGAATCGTCCCGGCCGCGGCCATCGCCGCCAACGACGCGCCGCCGGCGGCGGAGTAAGGCGAGACGCTGAGAGCCTCTCCCGCTTTTGGCGGGAGAGGTGGCGCGCGCCCCCCTCACCCAACCCTCTCCCCGCAAGCGGGGCGAGGGCTTGGCCTTTATGTTCAAAGCTCATCTGGAATGCCCACAACCTGACGCGTCATACGTGGGCTTGACCCGCGTATCCACGAGTTGGTGACGGTAACTGACCTATTCCCTCAGGACTGTTGCATTGGCAAGACGTCGGCCCCATAATGTGTACGCTGTGTACGCATTGGCTGCCGGGGTATGCCATGGAGTTCGTGAAGTTTCGCGATCTACGTGAAAATCTGTCGGGTTATTTACGTCAGGCCCATCAGGGACAGGAGTTCATTGTTACCTCCCGTGGGGAAGAAGTCGCGCGACTGGGTCCGCTTAAGCCAACCCAGCAGCAGCGGCGTCAGCCTGGGCGTTTAGCGGGGCAGGTCTGGATGGCGGAGGATTTTGACGAAACGCCTGAGGACCTGATCCGGGCTATGGAAGGCGACGGCGAATGAGGCTGTTGCTCGACACCCATGCCGCCCTGTGGTTCGTTTCCGGCGACCGGCGGCTTGGTCGCCAGCTTGATGCGATCCGCGATCCGGCCAACGATGTGTTTGTCAGCATGGTTTCCTTGATGGAGGTCGCGGTCAAGCAGCGCATTGGAAAGCTTCGGGTTGATCTGGATGCGCTGTTGTCGGAATTTGCCGAGCAGGGGTTTGAATTTTTGCCTTTAACGCCACGGCATGTCCTCGAATTGGCGAAATTGCCGGTTCATCCCGAGCACAAAGATCCGTTCGACCATCAACTCATTGCGCAGGCGATCGCCGAGAATTTGACCTTTGTCTCGCAAGACCGCCATGCGGCGTCCTATTCTGTGAGACTGCTGCCTACAGGCTGATCGCCTGCTCGAAGGCGCGCACCACCTCGAGGCGGTTGTCGGTGGCGCCGATGGCCGCGCGCAGGCGCTGCCGCCGCCGGTCCTTGTCGGCCTCGCCGGCCAGGCGGACGGCGATGGCCAGATAGTCGGTGGCCGACTGGGCGATGGTGTCGGTCTCGCCGATCTCGCGCAGCAGGCCGGCGGCCATTTTTTGGCGCATCTGCGGACCTTCCCAGGTGACCAGCGGCAGGCCGCAATGCAGCGCCTGCCAGGCCGTGGTGTAGCCGGAAAAACCGGGGCAATCGAGGGCGAAGCTGGAGCGCTGCAGGAAGGTCATGAACTGCGGGCGGGGCAGCCAGGGCCGCCAGGCCATGCGCCGCTCGAGATCCTGCCCGCGGTCCTGGAAAGCCGTTTGCAAACGCCGGTGCAGGATCCGGTAAAGGTCGAGACGGCTCGGCTCGAACAGCATCCAGAACCGGCTGTCGGGCAAAGCGGCGGCCAGTTCGGCATAGAGATGGTCATGGGCGGGATCGAATTTGTAGGGGTTCTGGCATAGCGCGATATCGATCCGCCGCGGATCGCCGGGCCAGTCGGGACCGTCCAGCGGCAAAGCCGCCACCGGCGGCATGACGGTGAAGGCGCCGGTCCCGGGAAGCCGCACCAGCCTTTCACTGTAATGGTCCTGGGCGTCGGGGCCTTCCATCTGCTCGCCGGAAAAGAACAGGTCGATCTCGGGCAGGCCGCTGGTCAGCGGGTGACCCCAGCCGGCCGTCTGCAGGGGGGCCAGACGAAGGCCGGCAAGACGGGCGGTGACGGCGTCCATGCCGATTTCCGGATAGTAAATAATGTCCGGACGTTCCCCGGCCAGCGCCTCCATCGCCGATTCGAACGTCAGACAGCTGTGAAAGCGCTCGCACAGGCCGCGGGCGCGCTCGGTTTCACCGTCGGCCAGGGCCATGGTGTTGAGCAGCACCACCTCGAAGCGCGAGCGGTCGATATGGATCAGCAGTCCATGCAGCAGCACATCCCAGATGGAATGCCGGCGCAGGTGATTGGAGACGATGGCCAGGCGCCGGCGGCTGCGCGGCGGCGGCGGACCGGCGGGGGTGGGAAAGCAGGCCGCCATGGAGGAGGAGACCAGCCGGCCATAGGCCTGCAGCCGCGGCCGCTGGTTGCCCTGGCGATAGGCGGCGTAGAAGGGCAGCGACTGGCCCCAGGCGGTGGTCAGGCAGCCGGCCGCCGCCGGTCCGCAAAGCCGCGCCAGCCGGCTGTCAAACTGGGCGACGGCACGTTCGGCCTCGGCGATGTCCGAGGCCATCACCGGCAAGCTCAGCATGGCATGGTCGAGCAGGCCGCGGCCATGCGTCGGCTCGACCGCGAGCAGGCGCTCGATCGCCGCCAGCGCCTCGGCGGTGCGGCCGCTCCAGTGCAGCATCGAGGCCAGGCTGACCAGGTCGTCGGCGCGGAACGGACCGCGGCGCAAGGCGCGCCGCAGACAGGCCAAAGCGAGGGTGGTCTGTCCCATCTGGTGCATGAGGGCGGCGAGGTCGGTCAGCGCCGGAACAAAGTCCGGCGCCAGCGCCAAGGCGCGGAAAAAGGCGCGCACCGCCTCCACCGGCCGGCCCTGCCGGTGCAGTTCCACGCCCCGCCGGTAACTGCCGTCCGCCTCCATGGCCGAGACTACAGACTGAGGCCGAGCCGGGTTCCTTCCTCGATGGCGCGCACCGCGTCGAGGTCATGGGCGTCGCGGGCGCCGCCGACGGCATGCACGTCGAAGCCGCGGGCGGACAATCCGGCAAACAGCTCGTTGACCGGATCCTGGCCGATGCACAGCACGATGGTGTCGACGTCGAGGCGCTGGTCGGCGCCGTCCAGCCGGTAGGTGAGCCCGGCGCCGTCGATCGCCTGATACTCGACCCCGGGAATTTGCCGCACCCCGGCATCCTTCAGTTCGCGCCGCAGGATCCAGCCGGTGGTCTTGCCGAGATTCTTGCCGAACGGCTCGGGACTGCGCTTGAGCATCCACACCTGGCGGGCCGGGCTGTCGGGCTGGGGCGGCCGCAGCCCGTCCTGATCGAAGCCCCAGCGGCGGCGGAAACGCAGCTGCGGATCCTCGGCGCCGGGGGCGGCGGCGACCAGGAACAGGGCGACATCGAAGGCGATGCGGCCGCCGCCCAGCACGGCGACGCGGGGACCGGCCTCGACCTGGCCCGTCAACAGTTGCTCGTAGGTGACCACATTGGGTCCGTCGGCGCCGGGGATCGACGGCCGGCGGGGTCTGACACCGCTGGCGACGACGATGGAGTCGAAGCGCTCGGCCATCAGCTCCAGCAGTTCCGCCGGGCGCTTGAGGCGAACCTCCACCCCGGCTTCCCGCAACCGCTGCTGCCAGGCCTCGATGAGGCGGAAAAACTCGTGCTTGTCGGGAACCTCGCCGCCCACCCGCAACTGGCCGCCCAGCGCGCCATTGCACTCGAACAGCACCACCCGGTGGCCGCGCTCGGCGGCATGGGCGGCGCAGGCCATGCCGGCGGCGCCGCCGCCGACGACGGCGATGCGCTTGGCGGCGGCGGCCCGTTCGGCGACGAATTCCTGCTCGCGGCAGCAGGCCGGATTGACCATGCAGCCGGCGATGCGATCGACGAAGATGGCGTCCAGGCAGGCCTGGTTGCAGGCGATGCAGGGCATGATGGCCGAAGCCCGGCCGGCCGCCGCCTTGTTGACGAAGGCTGGGTCGGCCAGCAGCGGCCGGGCCAGCGCCACCAGGTCGGCCTGGCCGGCGGCAAGGATGCGTTCGGCGTCCTCGGGGGTGGCGATACGGTTGGCGGCGATCACCGGAATC
>DUZF01000293.1 GCA_013349665.1 Rhodospirillaceae bacterium
CTTCAGATTGAGGTTGGCGAAGGCGGTCTCGAACAGATCGTTGCGTGTCATCAGCTTCGGCCAGACGACGATCAGCCCGACCAGACCGGCGGCCAGCGCCGGCAGGGCGATCTTCATCATGCCGACGAATTGGCTGTAATTGCCGGAAAGTGCCAAACGTCTGCGGATCCCGAGGCTCATGGACCAGCCTCAGGCAATGCCGGCCCGCAGGCAATCATGGACGTGCAGGATGCCGGCCGGCCGGCCGGCCTCATCGACCACGAACAGGCTGGTAATCGACCGCGCATTCATGATCCGCAAGGCCTCCACCGCCAGGGCATTGGGCCGCGTCGTCTGCGGATTGGCGGTCATCACCTGATGGGCCTGGCGGCCGAACACCGCCGGCTCCATATGGCGGCGAAGGTCGCCGTCGGTGATGATGCCGACCAACCGGCCGGTCCCGTCGACGACGCCGGCACAGCCGAAACTCTTGTTGGTGATGGTCAGCAGCACCTCGCCCATCGGCTGGTCCCGGTCGACCAGGGGCAGTTCCTCGCCGGCATGCATCAGGTCGGCGGTCTTCAACAGCCGCCGGCCGAGCTGGCCGCCGGGATGGAACTGGTGGAAATCGGCCGGCGAGAAATTGTTGCGGGCCAGCAGGGCCACCGCCAGGGCGTCGCCCAGGGCCATCATCATGGTGGTCGAGGTGGTGGGGGCCAGGCCCATCGGGCAGGCCTCGCCTACCCCGGGCAGGATCAGCGCCAGGTCGGCGGCCTGGGCCAGGGCGCTGTCGGCGCGGCCGGTGAGGGCCACCAGCGGGATGGCGAAGCGCCGCGAATAGGCGACGACGTCGGTCATTTCCTGGGTTTCGCCGGAATTGGACAGCGCCAGGATGACGTCATGGGTGGTGATCATGCCGAGATCGCCATGGCTGGCCTCGGACGGATGCACATAGATGGCCGGCGAACCGGTGGAGGCCAGGGTGGCGGCGATCTTGCGGGCCACATGGCCGCTCTTGCCGATGCCGCAGACGATGATGCGGCCGCCGCCGGCGACGGTCAGCAGGTCGAGGACCGCGCTGAAGCCGGGTTCCAGGCCGTCGGCCAAGGCGAGGATGGCTTCGGCCTCGGCCTTCAGCAGCCGGCGGGCAACCGTCAGATCATCACCGGCAACCGGCGCTTTGGCCATTTTCTGATCACCGACACTGCCTGCGTCCACCTGCGCTCCATCCCGTTTCTGCGGAAATCTGTCCAGTCACAGGGATTACAACGGATAACCCGGCGGAAGGAACAAAAAAAACCCGGTTTCGCGTTAATGGGCGAAGATGTCCTGGTCGTCCCAGCCGGCCAGGTCGAGCGCGGCACGGGCCGGCAGGAAGCCGAAACAGGCCTCGGCCAGGGGCCGGCGGCGTTCGCGCTCGAGCAGGACGTCAAGACGGGCCTTCAGCGCATGCAGATGCAGCACATCGGCCGCCGCGTAGTGCAGCTGCGCCTCGGTCAGTTTGTCGGCCCCCCAATCCGAGGATTGCTGCTGTTTTGACAGTTCGATGCCGAGCAGGTCGGCGCAGAGATCCTTCAGGCCATGGCGATCGGTATTGGTGCGCACCAGCCGGCTGGCCAGCTTGGTGCAATAGACCGGGGCGCAGACGATGCCGAAATTGCGCAGGATCATCGCCAGGTCGAAACGCGCGAAATGGAACAGCTTCAGCACTTTGGGATCGGCCAGCAGGGCCCGCAGGCGGGGCGCCCGGTAGTCGCCGTCGGGGAAATGCACGACATGGGCGTTGCCGTCGCCGGCCGACAGCTGGATGACGCAGAGCCGGTCGCGGTTCAGGTTAAGGCCCATGGTTTCGCTGTCGATGGCGATGGTGTCGCCAAGCTTGAGGCCGGCGGGCAGGTCGCCCCGATGATAGTCGATGCTCATGCTGGACCCCCAACCGGGCGGGGCGGAGGCCTAAACCGCCGACCCCGCCTTAGGAAGAGATGGTGCCCAGGAGAAGACTCGAACTTCCACGACCTTGCGGCCGCTAGCACCTGAAGCTAGTGCGTCTACCAATTCCGCCACCTGGGCCCGCAGAGGCGGAGAGGGATAAAATGAAGTGTCTGTCCTGTCAATGACTTTCCTCAGCCGACGGTGACCGGTTGCGTTCGGTCGTCAGGTGTTTTAGCGTGCATCCGCAAATTTCTGCCGGTTGATGAGGGAGGGTGTGATGTCAGGTCGCCTGGCAACCGTGTTCGGCGGTTCGGGATTCATCGGTCGGCATGTGGTGCAACGGCTGGCGGCGCAGGGCTGGCGCGTCCGGGTGGCCATCCGCGATCCGGAGGCGGCGCATTTTCTGCAGCCGCGTGGCGATGTCGGCCAGGTGCTGCCGGTGTTCGCCGACCTGGCCAAGGATTTTTCGGTGCAGGCGGCAGTTGCCGGCGCCGATCTGGTGATCAATCTGGTCGGTATCCTCTATGAGCGGGGCAAGCAGACCTTTCAGGCGGTTCATGTCGACGGCGCGGCGCGCGTCGCCGCCGCCGCCAAGGCGGCCGGTGTCACCAGCCTGGTGCATATGTCGGCGATGGGGGCCGACCCGGCCTCGGCCTCGGCCTATTCCCGCAGCAAGGCGGCCGGCGAGGCGGCGGTGCGGGCGGCCTTCGCCGGGGCGGTGATCCTGCGGCCCAGCGCTGTCTTCGGACCCGAGGACGACCTTTTCAACCGTTTCGCCCAACTGGCCACCTTCAGTCCGCTGCTGCCGGTCTATGTCAGCGACGGCTTCCGCGGCAAGGGCCCGTTCGGCAGCGGCGGCACGAAGATGCAGCTGGTCTATGTCGGCGACGTCGCCGAGGCCGTCGTCAGGGTGGCGGCCGCCGAATGGGCCGGCAAGACCTTCGAACTGGCCGGTCCGACGGTCTACAGCCTGCGCCAGATCATCCAGATGTCGATGACATATTCCGGCCGCCAGCGTTGGCTGGTGCCGATGCCTCTGGCCTGGGCGAAGGTTCAGGCCCTGTTCCTGCAACTGCTGCCCAAGCCGCCGCTGACCTGCGATCAGGTCCTGTTGCTGGCGGTGGACAATCTGCCGACCGCCGGGACCCCCGGCCTGGCGGATCTGGGGATCACCCCGACCTCGGCCGAGGTCATCGTGCCGACCTATCTGTCGCGGTTCAAAAACCCCTTCGCGCACATCAACTTGGCTTAAGGTTTTACACCACCGCGGCGGCGATCAGTGCCGCCGCGACCATCAGGCGGTAGACGACGAAGGGCAGCAGTCCGGCGCGGCGGACCCAGGACAGGGCCACCGCCACCGCGATCAGGGTCAGGACGAAGGCGGCGGTGCCGGCCAGCAGATCGGCCATGGCCGGCAGATGGCCCTGCAGCAGATTGGCGCAAGCTTCGACGCCGCCGCCGGTAAACAGCAGCAGGGCCTCGGCCAGCAGCAGGAAACGATAGGCGGCGGGGCGTTCGAAGCCGAGCAGGCGGGCAATGGTCAACCCGGCCGCCAGGCCCCCGACCCCCGGCACATAGGCCAAAAGCTGGATAGTGCCGAAGATCAGGGCGTCGACCACCCCCAGATGCTCGATGCGTTTGACGGTCATGCACAGGCGGTCGGCGATGCCCATGGCCAAGGCGGCGAGGATGGTGACGATACCGGCGGTCAGCAGGTCGGCGGGCGCCAGGGGCAGGGGGCCACCCAGCGCCGCCCGCGCCGCCAGGGTGGGGGCGATGACCAGCAAGGCCTTGGCCAGCAACTGGGTGCCGGGTTCGATACGCAGTTTGCGCAGCCGCAGCAGGCCCTGCCCGATCAGTCCGACCTCGCGCCAAAGAAAGGCGATAATGGCCAGCGCCGCCCCGAAATGGATGGCGATGCCAAGGGATCCGGGCTGGCGCCCGAGGAAACGGGCGGCCAGCAGGGCGTGGCTGGCGGCATCGACCGGCCAGACCTCGGCGATGCCGTCGACGGCGGAAAAAATGAGAAGATCGGTCGGGTCCAAAAAAACGCGCCCCCGTATTGCCACTGACATATAGCACATGGGCGGGGAACAATGCGAATTCCCTGTCCGCGGGGTGCCTGTCTCTTGTGGACGATGACATAATGCCGGAGACCGGTGTAGATTGCCCGCCATGAGCCCGCCCACACTGTACCATCTCTGGCTATGTCCGTTTTCCCGCAAGGTCCGCATCGTCCTTGGCGAGAAAAAAATCGCCTGCAACCTCGTGATCGAACGGGTTTGGGAGCAACGGCCGGACTTTCTGGCGCTCAATCCGGCCGCCGATGTGCCGGTGCTGGTCGATGCCGAGGGCCTGACGCTGTCGGATTCCGCCGCCATCACCGAATATCTCGACGAAATCCAACCCAACCAGCCGTTGTTCGGCAGTGATCCTCGGGTGCGGGCGGAAGTGCGCCGCCTGGTTAACTGGTTTGATGTGAAATTCAATCGCGACGTCACCATCAATCTGGTCGGCGAAAAGATCGTCAAGCGCCAGATGGGCATACGCCACGGTCCCGATTCCCGGCTGGTGCGCATCGGCTACGCCATGATCCGCCAGCATCTCGACTATATCGGCTGGCTGATCGAACGCCGCCGCTGGCTGGCCGGCGACGTCCTGTCGATGGCCGACATCGCCGCCGCCGCCCATCTGTCGACGGTGGATTACCTCGGCGACGTGCCGTGGGAGGATTTTCCGGCCGCCAAGGACTGGTACGCCCGGGTCAAATCCCGGCCCAGTGTCCGACCGCTGCTGGCCGACCATCTGCCCGGCATCCCGCCGCCGGCGCATTACGCGGATCTGGATTTCTAACCCGGCGGCGGATGGCGCGACATGTCATGGACGGCCACCACCCTGAGCCTGCCCGACGACAGTTCGGTTTCGCCCAGAGACACTTCCACCGGCAGGTTGACGCCGTCGGGCCGCGCCAGCCAGCCTTCGCCGCCATTGCCGTCCAGCAGGCCGGCGATGGTGGGAAACAGATCGACCGCGCGCCGGCCGAGAAGATCGTCGACGGTGCGGCCGGAGAGGCGCAGAAAGGCCGGGTTGGCGGTTTCGATATGGCCCTCGGCGTCAAGGGTCAGCATGCCTTCCGGCGCCACGTCGACGATCGCCTTCAACCGTGCCTGGCTGTCGCGCAGCGCCAGGCGGACCTGCCGGCGTTCGGTGACGATGGCGCCGAGAAACAGGCAGCACAGGGTCAGCGCCAGCAGGAAAAACTGCACCTCGGTGACCTTTTCGGCATCCAGCCGGGCCTGCTCGACGGCCACCACCATGCCCACCTGGGTGGCGAACAGGGCGATTGCCACGCCTTGCAGCCCGTGCCAGGCGCCGACCCAGATCAGCGGCAGGAACAGCGGGTAATAAAGGGTCGGGTTCTGCGCCAGATCGCCGCCGAAGACGATCCACAGGGCCAGCAGGATGGACAGCGCCTGCGCCAGATTGGTCCACCAGCCGACCGGTGCCCGCAGCGGCGGCAGGGGGCGCTGTCCGACCGTCAGGCAGAGCGGCGCGAAGATCGACACTCCGATCATGTCGCCGATCCAGTAGCGCATCCAGGTGCCCCAGACGTCTTCCGCCGGGATGATGCCGGCCAGGTAATAAACGCCGATGAAGCCGCAGGCCACCAGCAGGCTGGCCGCCACGGTCATCCCCAACAGCAGCATGACATCGCGCAGCGAACTGAGCCGGTGGTTGAAGGAGAGGACGTGCAGCAGCAGCCAGGCGGCGATGCTGTAGCCGAGCACCGGCATCAGGTCGGCCAGCATGGTCCAGCCCATGGGCGCGGCGAAATGCCTGGTGACGCCGTCGGAAATCAGCGCCGCGAAAAGGACCAGCGGCGTCCAGCGGATGCCGCGCACCAGCAGGAATGCCAGGGCGATGCCGGGCGGCGGGTTCCATGGCGTGATGTCGAGATTGCTGTAGGGGCGGATATAGCTCAGCCAGTCGAACAGAACATATAGCGCTACGAAACCGGCGGCCCAGGCGAGGCGGCGATACAGGCGCGAGCCCTCCGATGATCCGCCGACCTGCATTTTGCCCAGACCCTCCCCATTGCACGGACTTTCGTCTAGGATGACGCGAAATTGTTACGGACGCCATATGGGACAGCCCGCTTCTCCGCAAAACCTTCAGCAACTGATCGGTCGTTGGTGCAAAGCCTGTCATCTGGCGGGCAGCGCGGCATCGCCGCGGATCCGCCTGGTGGTCTGGCTGCTGCTGTTCCTGACGGCATACCGCCTGGGCCTGCCGGTGCTCTATTCGGCGGCCCTGGCCGCGCTTCCCTGGCTGCTGCTGCCCGCGGACCGCGGGCAATAAGGTTACCCTCCCAGCAGGGCCTCGACGAAGGCCGGCACCACTTCGCTGGCCGGTCCATAAATCGCCTCATGAAACAAAGTCGCCCCCAGAGACGGCTCAAGGTTGAGTTCGACGGTGCGGGTGTTGAGCCGCGAGCGCACATGGGTGACGAAACCCGCCGCCGGATAGACATTGCCCGAGGTGCCGATGGAGAGGAAGGTGACGCAGCGGCCCAGGGCCTCAAAAATGCGGTCCATGGCCAGCGGCGTCTCGCCGAACCACACCACATGCGGCCGCAGGCGGCCCTTGTGCCGGCAATCCGGACACAGGCTGTCGGCCGAGAGGTCTTCCGCCCAGGACGACACCGTGCCGCACAGGTCGCAACGGGCCTTCAACAGTTCGCCATGCATATGGATCAGGTTGGACGACCCGGCGCGCTCGTGCAGATCGTCGATGTTCTGGGTCACCACCAGCACTTCACCCGGCCATTCGCGCTCCAGCCGGGCCAAGGCCAGATGGGCGGGGTTGGGATGGGCGTCGCCGGACAGCAGATGGCTGCGACGGGAATTGTAAAAGGCCTGCACCATCGCCGGATTGCGGCGATACCCCTCGGGGGTGGCGACATCCTCGATGCGCACCTTGGCCCAGATGCCGTCGGCGTCGCGAAAGGTCGACAGCCCGGATTCCTTCGAGATGCCGGCGCCGGTCAGCACGACAATGGTGTTTCCCGCCATGGCTTTCCCTTTCCCCATTCCTGAACCATACTAGGGCATAAAAAAGAATTCCGCCTTGGGAGGGGCAGGTTGATCAAGATCCTTTTCGTATGTACCGGAAATATCTGCCGCTCGCCGACCGCCCACGGCATTCTGCGGGATCGCCTGATCAAGACTGGCCTCGCCACCCGGGCGGTGGCGGATTCGGCGGCGACCCACGCCTATCATGTCGGCGAACCGCCGGACAAGCGCAGCATCGCCACCGCCAAAAAGCATGGGATCGACATCTCGGATCTGCGCGCCCGCCAGGTGGCGCCCGCCGACTTTGCCGAAGCCAATGTCATCGCCGCCATGGAGGACAAGCATCACCGCCATCTGCTCGGCCTGTGTCCGCCGGGATTGGAAGGCCGGATCCGTCCGCTGATGAGTTTCGTCCCCGGGTCGGCGCGCCTCAACGTTCCCGACCCCTATTCCGGCGATGACAGCTTCGACCAGGTGTTCGCCATGATCACCGCGGGGGTCGACGGGTTGCTTGATCACCTGCGGCAGACCTTGCTGACCGACGCCGGCTGATCCTGTCATCTGGCGTCGCGGCCGGATGGAACCAATGTTTCTTTCGAGACGGTAATGCGCCCGGCCCTCCCCAAGGGAGGGCCGGGACTCGTCATGGTCAGGCGAGGTTCATCCGGTTGTCCACCAGATCCTCGACCACCGTCGGATCGGCCAGGGTCGAGATGTCGCCCAGCGCGTCATGTTCGTTGGCGGCGATCTTGCGCAGGATGCGGCGCATGATCTTGCCCGAACGGGTCTTCGGCAGGCCGGGGGCCCATTGGATCAGATCAGGCGAGGCGATCGGGCCGATCTCCTTCCGGACCCAGTTGGTGAGTTCCTTGCGCAGATCCTCGGTGGGATTGGCCCCCGCCACCAGGGTGACATAGGCATAGATGCCCTGGCCCTTGATGTCGTGCGGATAGCCGACCACCGCCGCCTCGGCGACCTTGGGATGGGCGACCAGCGCCGATTCCACTTCCGCCGTGCCCATGCGGTGACCCGAGACGTTGATGACGTCGTCGACCCGTCCGGTGATCCAATAATAGCCGTCGGCGTCGCGCCGGCAGCCGTCACCGGTGAAATACAGGCCCTTATAGGTGGAGAAATAGGTCTGCACGAAGCGTTCGTGATCACCATAGACGGTCCGCATCATGCCCGGCCAGGCGTCGGAGATGCACAGATTGCCTTCGGTGGCGCCGTGCAGCTCGTTGCCCTCGGCATCCACCACCAGCGGCTGGACACCGAAGAAGGGCAGTGT
>DUZF01000190.1 GCA_013349665.1 Rhodospirillaceae bacterium
CATCTTGATGGCGATGGCGGCCATGGTCGCCGCATAGATCGCCTTCAGCGTCTTGACCGGCAGCACCCGCATCAGGCGGGCGCCGAGCAGGCCGCCGGCATAGGCGCCGGGGATCATCAGCAGGGCCAGGGTAACCGGCGCCTCCCAATGGATCAGGCCGGTGGCGGTGCCATGCATGAAGGCCACCAGCGAACCGGCCACCGAGGCCCAGAACACCAGCACCGAGCTGTTGGCGATGGCGTTCTGCAGGCTGATGCGACCGATATAGCGCTGCAGCGGCACTTCCACGACGCCGCCGCTGATGCCGAGGATACCGCTGATCAGCCCCATCGGCAGGCCGAGGATGGCGGCGCGGGCCGGACCTTCCGGCAGGCTGACATCGATCGACGAGGCCTTGGCGGTGCCGCGGTTTTCCGCCACCGCCAGCAGTTCGTCGACCTCTTCGCCGCCATTGGTGGTGGGGGCGTCGGTGATTTCGCCGCCATTGGGCTGGCGGATTTCATGCACCGCCTTGCCGGCCATGGCCAGGGCGAACAGCCCGAGCAGGACTCCGACCACCGAATCGCCGATGGCATTGCCGATGAAATAGCCCACCACGACGCCGCCGACACCCCAGGGAATCAGCGGCAGGACCTTGTCCCACTGGACCAGCCCGGCCTTGTTGTTGCGCAGTGCCGCCGCCCCGTAGACCGCCACATTGGTGAGGAAGGCGACCGGCCGGATCAGATACATGCCGTAGCCGAAGAACACCATCATGCCGGCGACCTGCAGGACGCCGCCGCCCATGGTCATCATGCCGCCGGTGATGCCGGCCGCCGCCGCCAGCAGCATCAGGCCGAACACGTCGGACAAAGGATAGCCGGCGATCCGCCAGCCGCCGGTGTGGTCGGTGTCCAGTAGCGGCATGCCGGACGGGCCGGAGGGAAAGGACGGCTGGGCGACGCCGGGCAGGCCCTGGACCACGTTCAGGCCGAGGCCTTGGGCCGACGCCCCGCCGACCGCGGTGCGCGCCTTGGCCCACCACGGCGCCGAGCCGGGAGCCGCCACCGTCGTCGCCCCACCCTTGCCGGCGCCGGCACCGGCACCCAGGCCGGTCTTCAGCCTGACCACGTCGCGCAGATGGGCGACGATCACCTGGGCGGGGACGGTGAATCCCTCGACCTTGCCGCTGGGGCCGGTCGCCGCGATATTGACGCCGACCAGGTCGCCCTGGGCGTTGACCAGCGGGCCGCCGGTCTGCTCCCAGCTGTAGATGGCATCGGTGCGCACCAGATGGGTGATCTGGGTGCCGCCCAGGGTCAAAGGCACGTCGGCGGCCTGCACGCTGCCCTGGCGGACCACCGGCGAGCCGGCCATGTTGCGGCCGAAGGCGAACACCACCTGGCCGGGCACCACGCTCTGCACCTCGGCCATGCGGAAATGCATGAAGCGGTCGGCGGTCTGCATCTTCAGCAGCGCCAGGTCGTGCGAGGGAATGGTCTTGACGATCTGGGCGGAGAAACGGCGGGTGCCGGCGGAGGTCGCCACCTGGACGCTGATATCGGGAAGATTGGCCACCGAATGCAGGGCGGTGACGACGTAACCGGCGGCGCCGATGATGGCGCCCGAGGCGACGGGACTGGCGTTGACGCTGGCGGGACCGACGCCGACCACCGCCGGCGGCACCGTGTAGTACAGGCGCTGCACATCGGGCATGGCGATATTGCGCAGCAGGAAGCCGCTGACCGAAAGGTCGCCGTCGTCGACGAAGAAATCGTCTTCGTCGTAATTGCTGAGCAAATAGCTGCCCCAGGCGAAGGTCATCACCACCAGCACCGCCAGGCAGGAGGCAATCGCCTTCCATGGCCTCTCGCAGAAGATGATGGTGTTCTCGGGCAGATCGCCCATGGTCTCGCCTGTTTCAATCATCGTCTTACGCCACATTCCCTATGGTTACGCCCACCCATGCCGGTCATCCGGCAAGGACGGCGATGTAGAGGGTCGACAGTCCCAGAAAAATCCCCATCAGCGGGAAGCCCCAGCGCACATATTCGCGATGGGTGAATTGTATGCCCACGGACGCCGCCGCCGCCAGTTCGGGATGCCGTTTGAGGAACCCCGCATACTGGTTCATCGCCAGCGCGCCTGCTGTCGCCCCGGGCAGCGCCGCGCAGGAACCGGCCATCACCCCCAGGGCCAGCGCCCACCAGGCCGCCTGGCCGTCGCCGTCGAGGCGCAGCGATGCCGCCATCGGCGCGAACAGCGCCGCCGAGGTGCCGCCGCCGACGAAGATGGTCAGACCGGCCGCCGTCCACATCAGCAGGATCGCCCGCACCCGGTCATGGCTCGAAGTCAGCGCCTCCAGCCAGCCCACCGCCCAGTCGAGGACCCCCAGCGCCCCCAGCGCGCCGACCATGACGAACAGCCCGCCGAAAAACAGGATGTCGGTACCGCCGCAGGCGGCAAAGAACTCGTCGTCCTTGAAGCGCCCCAGGGCCAGAGCCACCAGACCGGCGGCGAAGGCCACCCAGCCCGGCCGCAGGTCGACCACCCCGGCCAGCACCAGGCCGGCGACGGTGGCGGCGAAGGTGACCAGTCCGAGCCGCAGCAACCGCCCGTCGACCTCGAAATCGCGCAGCTTCTCGTTCTCGATCCAGCGGGCGTCGACGGGAATGGTCACCGACCTCCAGTCGCCCAGGCGATATTCGAAGAAGATCAGGGTCGCCGCCAGGCCGACCAGGCAGGCCGGCATCATGCCGCCGATGAAATCGTTGAAATGCAGGCGTCCGGCCGAGGCCAGGATCATGTTGGGAAAGTCGCCGATCATGGTCGAGGCGCCGCCCAGATTGGCGGCGATGATCTCGGCGATGATCACCGGAACAGGGTTGAGGGACATGCGGAAACAGACGGTCAGGGTCACCGGCACCACCACCGCCACCGTCACCAGACTGTTGCTGGCCAGCGAGATCGTATAGGTGACCAGGGCCATCATCACCAGCACCCAGCGGCCATTGCCCTGCGAGCGCTCGGCGGTTCCCGCCGCCAGCGCCAGGAACACCCCGGAGCGCGCCAGCAGGGAGGAGATCGCCGACATGCCGAAAATCAGCGCCAGGGTCTCGAAATACACCGCGTCCACCGCCATGCCCAGCGTGTAGCGGCCGCTCAGCGCGCCGATCGCCACCAGGGCCGCGGCCCCTGCCATGACCACCCTGTGGCTGCCTTCCGACCGCTGATACAGGGCGGCGAAGGTAGCGACAAAAACCAGGACGGTGAGCAGGGCGACCACTTAGGTCTCCGACTTGGAAAGCATGATCTCGTCGAAACTCAGCGGATCGTCGGAGAAGGTCGTCTGGCCGGCCTCGCCCGCCTTCAGACCCTCGGCGCTGACATGCAGCGAGGCGACCCGCCGCATCCGCCGGCACACCTCGGCCTGCACCGCTTCGCAGATCTCGTGGGCCTCGTCGATGGTCTGGTCGGGATCGACGCCGACCACCATGTCGCCCCAGATATCCTGGCCGACATAGCGGGCGCGGATATGCACCACCCCGGTCACGCCGGCCACCGACGACGCCGCCTTGACCATATTGGACCGCACCCCTTCGCCGGCGGTATGATCCATCAGGCCGCGATAGGCTTCCATGAACACCGCCCGGCCGAGGATCAGCAGATCGATGGTTTCCCACAGCGCCACCGCCGGATCGATCCACGGCATGCTGAGGTAATGGGCGCCGATGATGCCCAGGGCGACGGCGCCGGAAGCGGTGGCGTCGCCGTGATGATGCTTGGCCATGGTCTTGATGATCGGACTATTAGTCTCGATCGCCACGCAGCGCGAATACAGATACATGGCGACATTGACGCCGACCGAGACCAGCGCCGCCCACAGCACGATCAGATGCGGCGTCCGGTGCAGGTCGGAATCCAGCAGGATCTGGATGGCATGGAACCCGAGATAGGCGGTGATGCCGAGAAAGACGATGCTGACCGCCATCGACAGGATGAATTCCACCTTGCCATGGCCGTAAGGGTGCTCGGCGTCCAGCGGCTGGCTGGAGATGGTGGTACCGAAAATCACCATCACCGCGTTCAGCATGTCCTTCAGCGAATACATGGCGTCCGCCAGCATGGCCTGGGAGCCGCCGACCAGGCCGATGAACGCCTTCATCACCAGGAGAACGGCATTTACCGCCAGACCCGTCCAACCGATGGTTCTGCTGCAAACCGTGCAACCGCTCTTCCTCATCCCGAAACTACTCCCACGCCTGGTCCCGATATGCCATCGGGGTCAGCGATTGATGACGATGCTTTTCCCGGGCGACTTGTTCTTTTTCCGCTTCAGCAACTGGCCCATCATGGTGAAGACCGCCGTCGCGAAGCCCATAAAGAAGGTGACGCCCAGAACCACGAAATGCGGCGCCGATACCCATAGCGGCCCCAACCGGGTTTCCACGATATGCGAGTTGGAGGACGCCACGAGGACGATCAACCCGCCGATTAACAACGATAGGATCAGCCTGACCATGACGATGCCTTAACTGTTCATGCGCCGGCGACATCCCCCAGCTGGCGCCAATATTGCGGCGGCAGCTCCTCGGCCAGACGCAGCGCGCCACGGCTGCCGTCGAAGGTCGGATCCTTGACGCAGATGACCTCGGCGTCGCCGAACACCTTGAGATGGTCCTTGATATAGGCGGCGATGCCGCGGATCCGCGAACCGCCGCCGGCGACGACGATGTTCTTCAGCACCGTCGCCTGGTATTCCGGCTGGAACGACTTGAGCAGGGTCTCGATGCTTTCGATGATGTCCGGCATCAGCGATTCGCAGGCGACTTTCACCGGCTCGGAGACATCCACCACCACCGGCTTGCCGCCGGCGCGGAATTCGAAGGACGCCGTTTCCGGGGCCTTGCCGACGAAGGAGAAACGCTCCTTTACGGCGCAGGCGACATTGGTGTTGATCTGCAGTTCCGGATGGCGCTCGAGAATGGCGTTCTGCAGACGCTCGTCGACATAGTTCCCGGCCTTGGTCAGGGTCACCTGATCCTCGGGGCTGGGCACGGTGCCCTTCAGCGCGCAAAGATCGGTGGTGCCGGCGCCGATATCGATGATGATGGTGTTGACCAGGCGATCAAGGCCGTAGCCGACCATGAACGGCTCGGAAACCACCAGCGCCGTATGCACCACCTCCTGGGCCATTTTCAGCAGCAGCGCCTTGTTGCCCCCCGAGGCCCGCGCCGGAACGCCGATCACCGCGCAGATCTCCTCGCCGGCCACCGGTTCGGCCGACTGCACCACATGGGTCAGCAGATGGCGGGCCACCTCCAGGTCGCGATCGCTGAGCTCGCTCAGCACACCGTCCTCCAGGGGATAGCGCACATCGAGATAAGAGCGCATCTCGAAGGCCTCGTCGCCGACCACATAGGGACGCCCCAGCAGCTTCAGGCCGATGACATCCTTGGGATAGCCGACCACCGACTTCAAAAAGAAACTCTTGCCACGGCTCGACATCACCGCGGTATGGGAGGTCCCCAGATCAATGCCCAGGAACAGCCTGCCCTTGCCGACACCGTCGCTCATTTTGGTCTCTCCATTCCCACGCTCACTATTGATCACGTCTGGTTATTTTTTCGTATCGGAACCGCAATCGGTGTCCGAACAGCCCTGGCAACCGCCGGCGCCACCGGTCAGCCGGCGGGTGCCCGCCGCCAGTCCGCTGCCGACCTTGCGACCGCCCTTGACCAGGCCGCCGACCAATCCCGCCGCCGCCGACGCGGCGCCGCGCACCGCCGATCCGGCAAGACCGAATATCCCGCCCACCAGATCCTCGACCGGAACCTCATAGCGCTGACTGGCCGGCTCCGGCTTCGCTGCCTCGGCCGGGGCCGCGACCACGGGTTCGGGTTCCGGTTCCGGTTCGATGACGGCTTCGGGTTCGGCAACGACATCCGGCTCGACGGCGACTTCGGGTTCGGGTTCCGGTTCAACAACGGGTTCGGGTTCGACAAAGGTTTCGGGTTCGGCAATAGCGTCCGGCTCGACGGCGACCTCGGCTTCGACCGCCACCGGTTCCTCGGCCGCGGGGGCCATTTCGACGGCGTCCACCCGGACATAAACCTCAACCTCCGGCGCCACCGCCCCCACCGGTTCTAGGACCTCGGGCGCCTCGGGAGCGAAGATCGGCTGCGGCGGCACCGCAAGCTCGGCGACAGGCTCGGCGACAGGCGGCTCCTCCTCGACCCTGGCGCGGCTGAGCAGCGGCTCGCTGCTGCGCACCAGATCGGCCAGGCTGGTCACCGCCGCCCGCGGGTCGATCGCCGCCGTCTCGACATCGGTCGTCGCCACCGGCTCCTCAATCGTCGTCTCCGGCGCTTCCGTTCTGACCGGAGTGCGCCATACCGGCTCGCTCCATCGGCTCACCGAGTCGGACCCCGCCGGCGTGGTCGAACGCAAGGCCACCGGGGGGACGCGTTCGCCCTGGGCGGGGGTCTTCGACGACCATGGCGATGATTCGAGCAGGGTCACCCAGACCTCGTCGGCGCCCGGCTTGGCCTCTGGCGGCGGCCGGGGCGGCGAGACGGAGACCACGACGACCTCGGGGGCGGCGTCGTCGTCCTTCTTCCGCTTACGGTCTTTTCCCTTGTCGTTGTCTGCTGGTGTCTTCATTTCGTCACCCCGGTAGGCCGCTCTTAAAGAACGACGTAGAATTCCTGACCACTGCGATGGATCTTCATCAGGATCTGCTGCCCCGCCGCTTCCGCCGCCTTGATGGCCGCGTCGAGCCGCGCCGGGCCGGCCACCGGCCGGTTATTGACCTCCATGATCACGTCATTGGCCAGCAATCCCGCATTGGCGGCGCGCGATCCGGGGACGATTTCCGCCACCTGCGCCCCGGCGGCCGTCGGCACGGCGCCGGCGACACCCGTCTGCGCCGCCTTGGCGGCCTGGAAGGTTTCGATTTCCATGCCCAGCCAGTTGAACTCGGTCGGCGGCTTGGCCACCGCCGCCGGGCCGACAGGCCCTGCCGCGGGCCGCTGCGTCCCCGTTATGCCGCCGGTAATGGGCGGCATCGGCGACATCGGCGGCGCCGCCGGCATCGGAGCCGCCGCCGCCAGCCCGGCCGGACCGGCGACCAGATCGACGGCGCGGACATCGCCGTCACGCAGAATGCCGAGGCGAACCGTCCGCCCGTCGGGGATGCCGCTGAGAATGGCCGACGCCTCCTGCGGCGCCCTGACCGGTCGGCCGTCCACCTTCAGCAGGATGTCGCCAGGCCGCAGACCGGCCGCGGCCATCGGCGACCCCGGCGTCACGCCGGCCAGATAGACCCCGCGCCCGACCGGTTGCCCGGTCTGCTGGCTGAGACTGGCCGACATCTCGGTCATCGCCGCGCCCATCAGGCTGACCCGCCCGGCGGCGGCGGCCGGCTGATTGCGGACCGCCTGGATATTGATCGCCAGGCTTCCCGGCGCCTGGGCGAAGCCGTAAGCCCCGGCCCCGGGCGCCGCCACCGTGGCGGCGGCACCGGCCGCCGGCAGCATCTGGTGGCAGGTGGCGCAACTCATCGCCTGGCGGCCGTCGGTATGGGGCGACACCGTGCCCATGGCGATCGGCGGCGGCGGCACGCCGACGGCGGCCACCGGCATCACCGCCCGGTTGGCGGGACGCTGGGCGACCGGGCCGTTACCGCGGATGACGTCATGGCAGGTGGTGCAGTCCATGTTCTGCCGGCCGTCGGCATGCGGCGCCGGGGTGCCGGCGATGATCGCCGGTCCGGCCGAGCCGACGCCGCCCAGACCCTGGCTGGGCAGGGCGACCAGGCCGAACTGGGCGCCTTCCATGGTCGAACTGGGCAGCCAGCCGACCTCGTCGAGGACGAACAGCCGCGCCTGGTTGCTGGGCACCGCGAAGCCGATGCCGGCGAAGGCCCCGTTGGGGGTGTAGATGGCGGTATTGATCCCGATCACCGCGCCGCTGGTGCCCACCAGCGGACCGCCGGAATTGCCCTGGTTGATGGCGGCATCGGTCTGCAGCAGGTTGGAATGCGTCACGCCCTCGATGACCAGCGATTTGCGTTTGGCCGAGACGATGCCGCGGCTGACCGTCATGTCGAGGCCGAACGGCGTGCCGATGGCGATCACCTCGTCGGCCACCCGCACCACGTCGCTGTCGCCCAGCACCGCCGCCGTCAGCGGCGCCTTCGGCGAGACCTTGAGCAAGGCGAGATCCAGGGCCTCGTCCATCTTGACGATTTCCGCGGCATAGCGCGTCGA
>DUZF01000144.1 GCA_013349665.1 Rhodospirillaceae bacterium
GTCACCGTTACTGCTGGCGGCATGTCCCCTCCGTGATTTGCTACAACATGTAGCGAATCACGGTGACTCACCGGACGCAAGCCCCTTGACGCGAGTCAGCCTTTTCGGCCGCTGGTATGATTCCAGGGCCAAGCGGTTGGTCGCCACCGTCGTCATGTCGGCGGTAAAGAACTGATACGAGCCGACGTCGCGGCCCTTGGCCTGATACATCGCCAGATCGGCCTTTTTCATCAGTTCGGTGATGTCGATAGCGTCGTCGGGATAGATGCACAGGCCGATGCTGGGCGAGGTATGATGCAGGCTGCCTTCCAGGGTGAAGGGCTCGCAGATGCGGCGGATCACCTTTTCGGCGACATTGATGGCGTCGTCGCGATCCTCGATGCCGGGCAGGGCGATGATGAATTCGTCGCCGCCCAGGCGGGCGACGATGTCGCTGTCGCGGACCGATTCGGTCAGGCGGTCGGCCACCGCCACCAGCAATTGGTCGCCGACATGATGGCCGAGCGTGTCATTGATGGTCTTGAAACGGTCAAGGTCGATCATCAGCAGTGCCAGCTTGCGCTCCTGGCGCCTGGTGTAGCCGATCGCCTGTTCCAGTCTCTCGAGGAAGCACAGGCGATTGGGCAGGTCGGTCAAAGCGTCGTAATGGGCCAGGTGACGGACTTTCTCTTCCGACGCCTTGCGCTCGGAGATGTCGACGAAACTGGCGATGTGGTTGGTGATGCGGCCGGCCTGATCGCGCATCACGGTGATGGTCATCCATTTCGGATAGGGCTCGCCGGTTTTCCGGCGGTCCCATAGTTCCCCCTGCCAATAGCCGCCATCGAGGATGTCGTTCCACATCTGCTGATAGGTTTCCTGCGGCGTCTTGCCGGCCGAGAGGAACCGCGGATTCTTGCCCCAGGCGTCCTCCGAAGAGTACCCGGTCAGTTGGCTGAACGCCGGATTGGTGGCGATGATCCGGTTGCGCTCGTCGGTGATCAGGATGGCCTCGTTGAGGTTGTCGAACACCTTGGCCATCAGCCGCAGATTGGTTTCCGTCTGGCGCTGCTGGGTGATCTCCTCGACGGCGGTGACGAAAAATTGCGGGCTGGCATCGTTATTGCGGGTCAGCGCGGTGGTGATGCGGGCCCAGATAACCTGGCCGTCCCGGCAACAATATTCACCGTCCCAGCTGTCCGAACTGCGCTGGGCGGAAAGCAGCGCCTGCCAGCGGTCGCGGTCATAGGTCAGCTGCCGGAAATGGGTGATGTCGGCGAATTCCATGCCGAGCAGTTGCTCGCGTGAATAGCCCAGCATGTCGCACAGGCGACGGTTGACCTCCAGCCAGCGACCGGCGGGGTCGCAGATGCTGAGGCCCATCGCCGATTGCTCGAAGACGCTCTGAAATCTGGTGACCAGCCGGGCGAGATCCTTCCGCCCGGCCTCCTTTTCGTCCAGCAGATCGTTGAAGGTCCGGCAGACCAGGCCGATCTCGTCCTTGGCGCCAACCGCCGCCTTGCGGTTCTCACCGGCGCGCACGGCGTCGATGGTGACCTTCAGCGCGCGCAGCGGCTCAAGGACGGCCCGCTGGAAGGTCCAGGTGAGGAGAACCCCATAGACAGTGAACAGTCCGAGAAACACCGAGAAGATCCGCAACTGGCGTTCCTTGGCCTTGCGGTAGGCGGCCTCGAGCTGGCCGTCCTCGGCTTCGCTGAGGCGCATCAGGGCATTATGAAGCTGTGACGCATCCAGGAAAATCTGCGACGACAGGATGCCGGCGAGGTCCTTGGGCGGATGATCAGGGAAGGCGGCATCCCGCAGTTCGCCCAGTTTGTCGATCAGGGACCGCAGCTGCTCGTCCAGGGAAAGGATGCGCTCGAAGGCTACCCGCGGCTCGCCGGCCATGCCGTCGGCGGACTTGATCAACGTCGCCAGTGCTTCGTGGCGCAGCCGCCACTGCTCCAACCCGCGCGGTCCGTCATATTGGTTGACGGCATGGCTGAGCTGGACCAGCTGCATGCCCTCCTTGAAAATCCGGTCCAGCCGTTCGCTGTCGGCAATGTCTTCCACCAGGATCTGCTGGCTATAGCCGGCCGACAGAACCGCCAGGCCGATCAGTACCAGGCCGATGGCCAGGAACAGATGATATCCGCGGCGGATGCTCATTGTTCGGTGGTTCGCGGCACCACGTTGACCGCGGAGGGATTGACTTTCGCCAGGGGACCGCCATCCACCACCAGGGCGAAATTGGGGATCGTCTGGCGGCCGATCTTTCTGGCGAACCACAGCGCCTCGGCATCCATGGCTTCGAGGATTTCCTGCTGGAGGCTGAGCGTCAGCTGCATCCTGGTCCAGATCTTCTCGACATAGGCCGGTGTCAGGGTGAACCGCGCCGCCAGATAGCGTTTCGCCTCGACCGGGTTTTGCCGCGTCCAGTTTTCCGCCAGCAACAGAGCCTGCAGCAAGCGCCCGACGGCGCGGCGGTCCGTCGTCCCGTCGCCATTGGCGACGATCAGCAGATAATTCTCCAGGCTGCGCGGCATCAGGCTGACGGCGTTCGCCGCCAGGCGGGCCTGGATGGCGGCGACATGCGGTTCCCAGGTGACGGCTGCGTCGATGCTGCCGTCGGCCATCTGGCTTTCGATCTGCTCAGGCTTCAGATCCACCAGGGTGACGTCATCCAGGGTCAGCCCCTGCAGCGCCAGGAACACCACCAGGGAATGCTCGGCGCTCGACGGCGAGGTAAAGCCGATGCGTTTGCCCTTGAGATCTCCGGGCTTTTCGATGCCATGGTCGCGCCGCCCGATGAACCCCTTGTTCCAGTACTGGCAGATGCTGGCCAGAATGCGCAAATCGGCGCGGGAGAAGCTGTTGGTGGCGACGACGAATTCCGAGGCGGTGGCGAGGTCTGCCCGGCCATCCTTCATTGCCTTGATGGCTTCGCGACCGGTGGCGAAGCCGGTAAGCTCGACATCGAGCCCGACGGAATCGAAAAATCCCTGGTCCCTGGCGATCCATTCCAGCGCCCCGACATCGCCCTCATAGGCCGCCAGACGCAATTTGGCGCGCCCATGCGCGTCGTCGAAACGGCTGTGATAGGCCGCTAAACCGACGCCGCCCAGGGCCAAGACGCAAAAAAGGATCACCACAGTGATCCCCATTCTGGAGCGCATCCGTCGTGCCCTCATAAACAGGAAGCCCCCCCTCTTAATGAACGGGATATTATCAGAAATTAAAATTTTTAAACCCTGCAACATTTAACTTTCGTTCGCGATGGGTGACAGACGGTCCGGTCAGGGCTAAATTCGGCCTATGCCTCCTGCGGATTTTGTTCATTTACGGGTCCATACCGCCTATTCCCTGTCGGAAGGGGCGATCAAGATCCGCCAGCTGATCAAGCTGTGCCAGACCCTGGCCATGCCGGCTGTGGCCATTGCCGATACCGGCAACCTGTTCGGCGCCCTGGAGTTCTCCGTTGCCTGCGCCGAGGCCGGGATCCAGCCGATCATCGGTGTGCAACTGCATGTACGGCGCCAGGACGAGCAGGGCCGGGGCTTCGGCGCCGGCCGCGACGCCGGCCGCAAGCCGGAACCCGATCAGCTGGTGTTGCTGGCGCAGAACGAGGATGGCTACGGCAATCTGCTGAAGCTGGTGTCGCGGGCTTTTCTCGCCACCGACAGCGGCGAGACGCCGCAGGTGTCGATGGACCTGGTGCAGGCCCACGCCAATGGGCTGATCGCGCTGTCGGGCGGACCCAGGGGGGCCGTCGGGCGCCTGCTGGCCGAAGGGCAGAGTGACCTTGCCGAAGCACAGATCCGTCAGTTGCAAGAGATCTTTCCGGGGCGCCTTTATGTCGAGCTGCAACGCCATGGGTTGGCGGTCGAAGAGCAGATCGAGCCGGCGCTGATCAATCTCGCCTATGCCCGGGACCTGCCGCTGGTGGCCACCAACGAGCCTTTCTTCGCCGATGAAAAGATGTACGAGGCGCATGACGCCCTGCTGTGCATTGCCGAGGGTCGCTATGTCACCGAGGCCGACCGGCGGCGGCTGACGCCCGAGCATCGGTTCAAGTCGGCGGCGGAGATGCGCGAGCTGTTCGCCGATCTGCCGGAAGCGCTGGACAATACGCTGACGGTGGCCAGGCGCTGCGCCTTCATGGTGGCCAAAAGAAAGCCCATCCTGCCGGCCTTCCGCTGCGAAGGGGTGACCGAGGAGGAACTGCTCAAGAGCAAGACCATGGACGGTCTCGAGCAGCGCCTGGAAAAGCATCTGTTCACCCCGGATATGGACGAACATGAGCGCGAGCGGATCGCCAAACCCTACCGGGACCGGGCGCTTTACGAACTGGGCGTGATCTCGCAGATGGGATTTGCCGGTTACTTCCTGATCGTCGCCGACTTTATTCAATGGGCCAAGAGCAACGCGGTGCCGGTGGGGCCGGGGCGCGGCTCGGGTGCCGGCTCGGCGGTGGCCTGGGCGCTGACCATCACCGACCTCGATCCCTTGCGCTGGGGACTGCTGTTCGAACGGTTCCTCAACCCCGAACGGGTGTCGATGCCGGATTTCGACATCGATTTCTGCCAGGACCGGCGCGAGCTGGTGATCCGTTATGTGCAGGAACGCTACGGCTACGATCAGGTGGCGCAGATCATCACCTTCGGCAAGCTGCAGGCCCGCGCCGTGCTGCGCGACGTCGGCCGGGTGCTGCAGATGTCCTACGGCCAGGTCGACCGCATCTGCAAGCTGGTGCCCAACAATCCGGCCGATCCGGTGACGCTGCCGCAGGCCATAGAAAAGGAGCCGTTGCTCAAGGAATGGCAGCAGAGCGACGAGACCGTCGCCCATCTGCTGGACATCGGCATGAAGCTGGAGGGGCTCTACCGTCATGCCTCGACCCATGCCGCCGGCGTCGTCATCGGCGACCGGCGGCTCGACGAACTGGTGCCGCTCTACCGCGATCCGCGCTCCGACATGCCGGTCACCCAGTTCAACATGAAATGGGTCGAGCCGGCCGGCCTGGTCAAATTCGACTTTCTCGGCCTGAAGACCCTGTCGGTGCTGCATCGGGCGGTAGAGCTGGTCAGCCGCAGCCACCGCCAGAGTATCGACCTGTCGGCGATCCCGCTCGACGACCGCAAGACCTACGAGATGCTGGCGCGCGGCGAAACCATCGGGGTGTTCCAGCTGGAAAGTTCCGGCATGCGCGATCTGACCCGCAACATGCGGGCCGAGCGCTTCGAGGACATCATCGCCGTCGTCGCCCTCTACCGGCCGGGGCCGATGGACAACATTCCCCATTACCTGTCGGTGCGCCTCGGCAAGGAGGCGCCCGACTATCTGCATCCGCGTCTCGAGCAGATCCTTACCGAAACCTTCGGGGTGATGATCTATCAGGAACAGGTGATGCAGATCGCCCAGGAACTGTCCGGCTATACGCTGGGCGGCGCCGATCTGTTGCGCCGGGCCATGGGCAAGAAGATCCAGGCCGAGATGGACGCCCAGCGCAAGCTGTTCGTCGACGGCGCGGTGGCCCGCGGTGTCGATCAGACCAAGGCCTCGGACATCTTCGACCAGGTCAACAAATTCGCCGGCTACGGCTTCAATAAATCCCACGCCGCCGCCTATGCCCTGGTGGCCTATCAGACCGCCTGGCTGAAGGCTCATCACCCGGTCGAGTTCATCGCCGCGTCGATGACCTATGACATGCACAACACCGACAAGCTGGATATCTTCCGCCAGGAGCTGGATCGCCTGAAGATCCGGCTGCTGCCGCCGGACGTCAACAAGTCGGGGGCCGATTTCTGGGTCGAACGGCTGGAGAGCGGCGAACTGGCGGTGCGCTATGCGCTGGCGGCGCTGAAAAATGTCGGCGCGGCGGCGATGGAGGCGCTGGTCGCCGAGCGGCGCGCCAAGGGACCCTACCGTGATCTCGGCGATTTCGCCCGGCGCATGGATGCAAGGGCGATCAACAAGCGTCAGATGGAGAATTTGGTGCGGGCCGGTGCCTTTGACAGTCTCAACCGCAACCGCGCCCAGGTCTTCGACGGCATCGAGGCGATCCTCGCCGAAGCCGGGTCGGCGGCGGCGGAGCGGGATTCCGGGCAGGGCAGCCTGTTCGGCGGCGGCGGCCGGGCGGTGCCGGCGCTGGTGCTGCCCAACCGCACCGACTGGCCGGTGGCCGATCGCCTGCTGAGCGAGTTGGAGGCCGTCGGCTTTTATCTGTCGGCCCATCCGATGGACGCCTTCGCCAAAAGCCTTAAACGCCTCGGCGTGCTCAAGGCGGCGCAACTGCCGGCGCATCTGGCGGCCGGCGGCAAAAGCCGGGTGCGTCTGGCCGGCATGCTCAATAAAAAGCAGGAACGGACCTCGAGCCGCGGCAGCCGTTATGCGTTTCTGACGCTGTCGGACGCCTCCGGGCAGTTCGAGGTGATGATCTTCTCCGAACTGCTGAGCCAGGCTCGTGATCTGCTGGAACCCAACAGCGCATTGCTGATCACCGTCGAGGCCCGGCTGGAGGAGGAACAGCTCAAACTCACCGGCCAGATCATCGAAAGCCTTGACCAGGCGGCGGCCAAGGCGTCCGCCGGTCTCAAGATCTTCATCCGCGATGCGTCGCCGCTGGCGGCGCTGAAGCAACTGGTGGAAAAGGAATCCCGCGGCCGCGGGCGTATCGCCGTGGTGGCGCAGACGCCGGAGCGCGAGGTGGAAGCCTGGTTGAGCGGAGGCTATGCGCTGTCGCCGGGAATGATCGGTGTGGTGCGGACCATTCCCGGGGTGGTGGAAGTGCAGGAGATTTAACGTCCTTGCATTCCGCCGGCCGAGGGGCTATGTAGCCGGCCACGTAAATCCGCACGCGGGAGTGCGGCCGGCAATGCCGGTCGCTCCGGTGTCGGCCTTCGGGCCGGCGAGTCCCGCGGAGGTTCAACCGGAAAAGTAAAGGAATTCCCATGGCTTTGCCAACCTTCACCATGCGTCAGCTGATCGAGGCCGGCGTCCATTTCGGCCACAATACCCGTCGCTGGAATCCCAAGATGGCGTCGCACCTGTTCGGGGTGCGCAACGGCATTCACATCATCGATCTGCAGCAGACGGTGCCGATGCTGCATCGCGGCATGCAGGCCGTGCGGGACGCCGTCGCCGGCGGTGGCCGCGTCCTGTTCGTCGGCACCAAGCGGGCAGCCGCCGATGTCATCGCCGATTCGGCGAAGCGCTGCGGCCAGTATTACGTCAATCACCGCTGGCTGGGCGGCATGCTGACCAACTGGAAGACCATTTCCAACTCGATCCGCCGGTTGCGCGAGATCGAGGATCGCATGGCGGCCGGCAATGTCCAGGGCCTGACCAAGAAGGAACAGCTCAATCTGTCGCGGGAACGCGAAAAGCTGGACCGCGCGCTGGGCGGCATCAAGGAAATGGGCGGCCTGCCGGATATCCTGTTCATCATCGACACCAACAAGGAGTCGCTGGCTGTTCAGGAAGCCAACAAGCTGAACATTCCGGTGGTGGCGATCCTCGACAGCAATTCCGATCCGGCCGGCGTCACCTTTCCGATCCCCGGCAATGACGATGCGCTCAGGGCCATCCATACCTATTGCGACCTGATGGCGGCCTCGGTGCTGGACGGTATCCAGGCGGAAATGAGCCGCGCCGGCGTCGATCTCGGGGAAGCCGCCGAGGCTCCGGTCGAAGACATCGTCGAGGAGGTGCTTCCGGTTGCCGAGGAGGCCGCGGTTTCGGTGGAAGCCGATGTGGCGGCCTTTGCCGAGGAAGCCCCGGCGGCCGAGCAGCCCGGCGTCTGATCGCCGATAGACACAAGCTCCAGAGTCAAGAGGAAGAGCCATGGCTGAGATTACCGCCGCGCTGGTCAAGGAACTGCGCGAAAAGACCGGCGCCGGCATGATGGACTGCAAGAAGGCGTTGGGTGAAACCGGTGGAGACCTCGAAGAGGCGGTCGATTGGCTGCGCAAGAAAGGTCTCGCCGCGGCAGCCAAGAAGTCCGGCCGGGTGGCCGCTGAAGGCCTGGTGGCGATGGCCACCCAGGGCAATCAGGGGGCGCTGGCGGAAGTCAACGCCGAGACCGATTTCGTCGCCCGCAATGAACAGTTCCAGGGTTTCGTCAGAAGCGTCGGCGCCGTGGCGCTGGCCAATGGCGACGATCCGGCGGTGCTGAAGGGCGTCAAACTGGCGAGCGGCAAGACCGTCGAGGAAGAGCTGACGGCCCTGATCGCCACCATCGGCG
>DUZF01000281.1 GCA_013349665.1 Rhodospirillaceae bacterium
CCGTCGGTCAGGTTGACGGCGTTGGACGAGCCGACCATGACGAAGGTGGAAAACAGCACATAGGACGGCCCCATCTGCAGCAGCAGGTTCTTGAAGATCGGCACCGCCAGCGCCTGGGCGAGCGGATCGGGCATGATGCGCATGACCAGGACGGCGGCGATGGCGGCGATGGCGACCTGGGCGCAGAGTTTCAGTTTGCCGGGCAGCCCCTTGGGATTGCGCTTGCTGACCTTGAGGAAGTCGTCGGCGAAGCCGATCAGGCCATAGCCGAGGGTGACCAGCAGGACGATCCACACATAGGCGTTGGTGAGGTCGGCCCAGACCAGGGTCGACAGGGTCAGCGCCAGGAGGATCAGGAAGCCGCCCATGGTCGGCGTTCCCTTCTTGGTCAGCAGATGGCTTTCCGGGCCGTCGCTGCGGATCGGCTGACCGCGGCCCTGCCGGCGGCGCAGCCAGCGGATCACCGACGGACCGGCGAGGAAGGAAATCAGCAGCGAGGTCAGCACCGCGCCGCCGGTGCGGAAGGTCAGATAGCGGAACAGATTGAACACGCCAACCTGGTCGACCAGAGGATAGAGCAGGTTGTAAAGCATCCGCTTGGCCGTCCTTTTCGCTAATTACCGTTGATCGCCGGCTTCGGCGGCATGGCCGCCTGTTCCAGCGACGACACCACTTGGCCCATGCGGCTTCCCGCCGATCCCTTGATCATCACCACGTCTCCGGCCCGCACCGCGTCCCTGACCATCGCCGCCGCCTCACCGGCGTCGCCGGCATGGCCGCCGCGGCGGTCGGCCGGCAGGGCATCGTGCAGATGCCGCATCAGCGGGCCGGCGGTGAACACCCGGTCGATCGACCAGTCGACCGCCGCCGCCGCCAGGCCGCCATGCAGCACCGGCGCCGCATGGCCCAGTTCCAGCATGTCGCCCAGCACGGCGATGCGTCGTCCGCCGGAGGTCGGACGGGCGGCGCCGAGCGTGGCGATGGCGGCCTTCATCGAGACCGGGCTGGCGTTATAGGATTCGTCGATCACCTCGATCCAACCGTCGCCCCAGGCCAGTCGCTTGCGTTGACCGCGGCCCTTTGGCGCGGTCATGGCGGCAAGGGCGGCGGCGGCCGTTTCGAGCTGGGCGCCCGCGCCGGTGGCGGCAAGCAGCGCCGCCAGGCTGTTGAGAGCCCATTGGCGGCCGGCGACGCCCAGGCGATAACTGATGGCCTGACGGTCGAAAAGGGCGAAGATCAGGGTCGCCTCGGGATCGACGGCGCAGTCGAGCAGGCGTGCCTCGGCGTCGATATGGCTGCCGAAGCCCTCGATGCGGCCGATGCCGGCGGCTGCGGCGCGGTTGGCGAGGAAGGCGAAATGCGGGTTGTCGCGGGGCAGCACGGCGCCGCCGCCGGGCTCGACGCCCTCGAAGATCTCGGCCTTGGCGTCGGCGATCTCGAGGGTGGAGCCGAAGAATTCCATATGCACCGCCTCGACCGAGGTGATCACCGCCAGATGGGGGCGGACCAGGCGGGACAGCGGGGCGATTTCCCCCGGATGGTTCATCCCCAACTCGAACACCGCGAAGGCCGTCTCGGCCGGCATCCTGGCCAGGGACAGCGGCACTCCCCAGTGATTGTTGAGGTTGCCCTGGGTGGCATGGGTCGACCCCTCGGCGGACAGGGCCAGGCGCAGCATTTCCTTGGTGCCGGTCTTGCCGACACTGCCGGTGATGGCGACGATGCGGGCCGCCGAGCGGGTCCTGGCGGCAACCGCCAGGGCGGTCAGGCCGGCCATGGCATCGTCCACCACCAGCAGCGGCGCGTCGGCCGGCAGATCCGGCGGCAGCCGCTGCACCAGGGCGGCGGCGGCACCACGGGCGAAGGCGGCGGCGACGAAATCGTGACCGTCATGGGTGGGACCGGGGATGGCGACGAACAGGTCGCCGGCGGCCAGCGTGCGGCTGTCGATGGATACGCCGCCGGCCTGCCAGACGCCGCCGGTGAGGCGTCCGCCGGTGGCGGCCAGCGCCGCGTCCGAGGTCCACAGCGGCGCCGTCATGGCCGGTCTCCGAGTGCCAGACGAACCTCTTCCGCATCGTCGAAGGGAAACACCTGCCCGGCGATGGTCTGTCCGGTCTCGTGACCCTTGCCGGCCACCACCAGAACATCCCCGGCGGCCAATGCGCCGATGGCGGTGCGGATGGCCAGGCGGCGGTCGCCCACGTCCATGGCCTTCGGGCTGGCGGCAAGGATCTCGGCGCGGATCACCGCCGGCTGTTCGTTCCGGGGGTTGTCGTCGGTGACCACCACCTGATCGGCCAGGCGGGCGGCGATGGCCCCCATCTGCGGGCGTTTGCCGGGATCGCGGTCGCCGCCGCAGCCGAAGACCACCAGCAGGCGGCCGGCGGCATGCGGGCGCAGGGCCGTCAGCACGGTCTCCAGGGCGTCGGGGGTATGGGCGTAATCGACATAGACGGCGGCCCCGGCCGGCGTTGTCGCAACCCTCTGCAGCCGTCCCGCCACGCCCCGCAGATCGGCCAGGACCGACGTCGCCGCCTCGGCCCGGGCGCCGGTGGCGATGGCCAGGCCCAGCGCCAGCAGGGCATTGTCCGCCTGGAAGGCGCCGGCCAACGGCAAATGCAGGCGGCTGCGGCGGCCGCAAACCTGCAGATCAAGGTCCTGTCCGGCGGCGGCGGGGTTGGCGGCGAGAAGGCGGATGTCGGCCCCGGCCCGGCCGACCGTCAGCAGTTTGAGGCCGCGGTCGCGGCACAGTCGCCCCAGGGCCTCCGCCTCGGGGCTGTCGGCATTGATGACGGCGCCGGCGCCGGGCGGCAGCAGTTCGTCGAACAGGCGCCATTTGGCCTGCCGATAGCGCGTCATGTCGCCGTGATAGTCGAGATGGTCGCGGGTCAGGTTGGTGAAGGCGGCGGCGGCCAGCGTCACGCCGTCGAGGCGGTACTGGTCGAGGCCGTGGCTGGAGGCTTCGATGGCGGCGTGGCCGACGCCGTCCGCCGCCAGACGGCTGAGCATGCTGTGCAGCGTCACCGGGTCGGGGGTGGTCAGCGGCGATGTGTCGACCAGCCGGGGCGAGACGAGGCCGACGGTGCCCAGGCTGGCTGCCGGCAGGTCGAGGCCGGCCCAGATCTGGCGGGTGAAATTGGCCACCGAGGTCTTGCCGTTGGTTCCGGTCACCGCCACCACCACCGCCGGCTGGCGGGCGTGGAAGGCGGCCGCCAGGCGGGCAAAGCGGCGGCGCGGATTGGCGTCGGTGATCAGGGCCGTGGCGCCGTTTTCGATAACCGTGCCGGTCGGGGCCAGCACCGCCACCGCGCCCCTGCCGATGGCCTCGCCGATGAAGGCGCGGCCGTCGGCATGCCCCCCCGGCAAGGCGGCGAACAGAAAGCCGGGGCTGACCTGACGGGAGTCGCAGGTCAACCCGAGGATGTCAGGATTGATGTCGCATGGCGCGCCCAAGATGTCACTCAGCCTCGGCAACGGCGACCCTCTTGGCGTCTTTCACCTTGAGCGAAGCGGTCTGGGCCATGCGCTGCTTGCCGCCGTCGGCCGCATCGGTGGAGGGCTGCATGCCCAGCAGCGGGCCGATTTCGGCGACGATACGGCCGACCGCCGGGGCGGCCGTCCAACCGGCGGTTGCGAATCCAAAACTTTCCTTGTTGCCGTGCGGCTCGTCGATCATGGCCAGCACGACATACCTCGGATTGCTGGCCGGGAAGGTCGCGATAAAGGAGGAGAGCAGAGATTTGTGATGATAGCCGCCGCTGGCGCTCTTTTCGGCGGTGCCGGTCTTGCCGGCCACTTCATAGCCGGGGACGTCGGCCTTTTCGCCGGTGCCCTCGGTCACCACCATGCGCATCAGGCGACGCATATCCCGCGAGGTCTGTTCCTTGATCACCCTCTGGCCGGGTGCCGGGTCGCCGTCTTCGCGCTTGAGCACCGTCGCCGGATGGAAGACGCCGCCGTTCACCAGGGAGGCGACGCCGGCCATCATATGCAGCGGCGACACCGCCATGCCATGGCCGTAGGAGACGGTCATGACGCTGATGTCGCGCCACGGATTGGGGGTCAGCGGGGTGCTGATTTCCGGCAATTCGACCGCCGCCGGGCGCAGCAGGCCGAAGCGGCCGAGATACGTCTTCTGGCGTTCCTGGCCGAGGTCCAGGGCCATGCGCGCCGAGCCGATATTGGAGGAGTGGACAAGGATCTCCGAGACCGTCAGCCAGCGGTTCTCGGCATGGTAGTCGGTGATTTCAAAACGGGCGACCTTGATCGGATGGCTGGCGTCGAAGCTGCTGTTGATGTTGGCGACCCCGGTGTCCAGCGCGGCAGCGGTGTTGAACAGCTTGAAGGTGCTGCCCATCTCGTAGACGCCCAGGGTGGCGCGGTTGAACATCGCGTCATTGTTGGTCGTCGCAAGGTTGTTCGGGTTGAAATCCGGCAGCGACACCATGCCGAGGAGTTCCCCGGTATTGACGTCCATCACCATGCCGGTGGCGCCGGCGGCATGGAATTCCCCCATGGTGCGGGCCAGTTCGGCATGCAGGATGGTCTGCACCCGGACATCCAGCGACAGCCGCAGCGGCTCGTGCCTGGCCTTCAATTCCTTCTCGAAGGATTTTTCGATGCCGGCGATGCCCTTGTTGTCGAGATCGGTGAGCCCGACCACATGGGCGGCCAGTTCGCCCTGGGGATAGATGCGCTTTTCGCTCTTTTCGAAATACAGGCCGGGAATGCCCAGGGCGTTGATGTCGTATTGCTGGCGCGGCGTCAGATTGCGCCTCAGATAGGCGAAGGCGCGGTCGCCCTGCAGCTTGGCCCGGACCTCGTTGACGCCGAGATCCGGCAGCACCTGGGCGATCTTTTGCGCCGCTTCCGCCTTTTCGAGGATCTCGTGGGGGTGCGCGTAGAGGGACACCGAAGGCAGGCTGGTGGCCAGCAGAACGCCGTTGCGGTCGGTGACGTCGGCCCGGTCGAAGGCCGGTCCGGCTTCGCTCGGCCGATGGCTGGCGGTGGCGACGCCGCCTTTGATCAGGGTGACGTCGACCATCCGCCCGGCAATCACCGTGAAGGCGAGGGTGAACATGGCGGCGGTGACGATCAGGCGGGTCCGCCCGGTCTCGATGGCGCGTTTCTGCGCTCCCTCGAGATGCAGGCGGCCGGCCTCCTGGACCGCTTCTCCCGGATACATCGGCGGAATGCGGCGCAACCAACCGATCATGGATGTCTCCTGACGCTTGCCATTTCCGGCTCCAATACCGCCGGCGAGGTAATGACCATCACATTGTCCGGCGGCAAGGCGACGACCGGCTTGGGCAGCGCAAGCTCCGCCACCGGTCGGGCCGGCGGCCGGAAGTTCGGCTGGACCGCGGCGGTGGTTATCGGCGCCGGAGTTTTGGCCGGGGACTTCGCGGGGGTCCCGGCGGCCGGCGGGGCGGGTGCTTTCGCCGGCATTTGGGCGGCCTTCGGCGGTGCCGGCGTCGATGCCGGCGTCGATCCCGGCCTGGGCGCCGACTGCGGCTGCTCGGCGGCGGCCGACACCGGCTGGGCCATCGGCAGCTGGTCGATCACCGCCACCTGGCCGGGTTTCAGGCTGTGCAGGCCAAGATGGTGTTCCGCCTGGTCCTTGAGCCGCAGCGGATCATTGAGGTAGCTCCACTCCGCCTTCGCCACATGGATGGCCTCCTGGGCCTGGGCGATATCCTTGCGCAGCACGCGCAGCTTCTGCTCCTCCTCCTGCACCTCGTATTTGAGGACGAACAGTCCGGTACCGATGGCGGCCGCCAGGGCGGCCCAGAGAAGCGTGGCGCCGCGCATCATGCGTGACCTCCATGGCTGTCGGCGGCAAGGTCCCAGGCCGGCGCCGCCGTGCGCTCGGCGATCCTCAGGCGGGCTGAGCGGGACCGCGGATTGGCCGACGCCTCGGCGGCGTCGGCGACCAGCGGCTTGCGCGACAGCAACCGGAAGCTGGGCGAAGGTAAGCGGTGGGTGGCCGGCAGGTGACGGCTGGGACCCGGCGCCCCACCGCTGCGCGCCTTCAGGAAATCCTTTACGGCGCGATCTTCAAGGGAATGGAAGGCCACCACCGCCAGGCGGCCGCCTGGCCGGAGCAGCCGCTCGGCCGCCGACAGGCCGCGGCTGACCTCGCCAAGCTCGTCGTTGACGGCGATGCGGATGGCCTGGAAGGTGCGGGTCGCCGGATCAATGCCGTCCTTCGACGGGCGGACGATGCGACGCACCAGTTCGGCCAGTTGCGTGGTGGTGACGAAGGGCTGGGTCTTGCGGTCGGCGACAATGGCGCGGGCCAGACGGCGTGACTGGCGCTCCTCACCGAACCGCCACAGGATGTCGGCCAGTTCCGCCTCGGGCAGCGAGTTGACGAGGTCGGCGGCGCTGGTCCCCTGGCTTGCCATGCGCATGTCCAGCGGCCCTTCCTGACGGAAGGAGAAGCCGCGTTCGGCCCGGTCGAGCTGCATCGAGGAAACGCCGAGATCCAGGGTCACGCCGTCGACCGCGTCGACGCCCTGCCCGGCCAGCAGCGCCTGCATGTCGCCGAACCGCCCGGCGAGCAGGACAAGGCGGCCGTCATAGGTCTTGACCATGGCCTGGCCGGCGTCGATGGCCGACGGATCGCGGTCGATGCCGAAGACGCGGCAGCGGGCCTGCTCGAGCAGGGCCCGCGCATAGCCGCCGGCGCCGAAGGTGCCGTCGACATACAGCCGGTGGTCGCCAGGCGCCAGCGCCTCGACCACCGGGCCGAGGAGGACAGGAATGTGCGGGACCGGGGTCATACGCCCTCCGGCCGGCTCAGGATCAGCTGCGGGCGGTTCTTGACGGCGCGGGCGCGGGCCTCGGCCTGATGGGTTTTGAAGGCCGCCGGTTCCCAGATCTGGAAGGTGCGGCCAAGGCCGACAAAGGCGGCCTGGTCGGTGATGTTGGCATGGGCCAGCACGTCCTCGGGGATCACCACGCGGCCGGTGTCGTCCCAGGACAGTTGATGGGAATGGGAGAACACCAGGGTGTTGACGTCCTGACCCTGCGGCGAGAACACGTCGAAGCTGGCCGCCGAGCTGGCCGCCAGCTGCTCAAGGAAGTCGGTGCCGCAGCCTTCGATGGCGGCGATGGTGAACGAGGGATAGACGATGATGCCGGGAAAGGATTGCTGGACCAGGGCAGCACGGAAGGTCGCGGGGACGGATACCCGTCCCTTGCCGTCGACCTTGTTGATAAATGTTGAAACGAACAGCGCCATCGCTTGCTCGTCCTTCCTTCCTTCGCCGCCTGCCGCCCGCCCCAAAAGCCAAGCCTGCCCTAGCCTTGGTGGGATTTGGGTAATTATGGGATATCATGGGATATTATGGGCGTCAATGGATTCTCATAGTAAAACAATGGGAAGTGGCCAAGTTTTGCAGTGCCGCAAGATCTTTGCCGGTTTGCCGTATCAATGAATAAATAATTGCGATTCCAAATGACTAAGACATTATTCCGGTAACATACACGAACTTCGTTCGCTTTTTGTTCCATTCGGGAGAATTTTGCGGCCGCCTGGACGGGTTGCGGTGCGACGTTGAGAAATTGGTGAATTGTGCCAGATGGCCTGTAAGCCGGGTTCTGTCCCCCGCCTCGCGGCGGATGGATGGCCATTCATCTGGGACGTCCGTTACCGAACGCCTCGCGCGACCGACCCGGACGACGGCGCGGAAATGCGCCTCGCCGGCCAAAGCGGCCGGCGTGCCGTCCCTACTTGGTCTTGCTCCCGGTGGGGTTTACCGTGCCGCTCCCGTTGCCGGTCGCGCGGTGCGCTCTTACCGCACCCTTTCACCCTTACCCTCCTTCGCCGGAGGCTTCGGAGGGCAGGCCCTGCGAAGCTTTAGCGGAGAAGGGCGGTTTGCTTTCTGTGGCACTTTCCCTAGGGTCGCCCCCGCCGGAGGTTATCCGGCACCGTATTTCCGTGGAGCCCGGACTTTCCTCTCTCCGTCGCCGAGGCTATGGAGAGCGGCCATCCGGCCATCTGGCACCCGGCAAACCTAGGACGTCCGTTTCTCCAGCGCAAGCAGCGCCGTCAGCAGGCTGTCCGTAGCGAATGATATGTCCGGGTTTCGTAGCAGACGATCTGTCCGGTTTTTAGAATTGCCTCAGGAAAGGGCAAGCCGGGGGGATCGGGATGCGACCCGAGGTTCGTATGGCAAG
>DUZF01000262.1 GCA_013349665.1 Rhodospirillaceae bacterium
TTGTACCTGCATACCTCGCCGGAATTCGCCATGAAGAAGCTGCTGGTGGCGGGCTTGCCCCGCATCGTCCAGTTCGCCCGGGTATGGCGCGACGGGGAACGTTCGCCGACCCATCATCCCGAGTTCACCATGCTGGAATGGTACCGCGCCGGCGACGGTTGCGAGGCGCTGATGACCGATTGCGCCGCCCTGCTGCGATGCGCCGCGGCTGCCGGCGGCGCCGACCGCCTGCGTCGCGGTGAGCGCTGGTGCGATCCGCAGGCGGTGCCCCGGGTGGTCACCGTCGCCGAGGCCTTCGCCGAATTCTGCGGCATCGATCTGCTGGCCAGCTGCGCCGACCCCTGGCGGCCGGACGGGCCGGCCCTGGCCGCCGAGGCCAGGCGCATCGGGCTGTTTGTCGGCGAGGCGGACAGCTGGGAGGACATCTTTTTTCGCATCATGCTCGAGCGTATCGAACCCTGCCTGGGTGATCACCAGCCGGTCATCCTGTGGCGCTATCCGCTGGCCCTGGCGGCACTGGCCAGGCCCTGCGCCGACGACCCGCGCCTGGCCGAGCGGTTCGAGCTGTATGTCTGCGGCCTGGAACTGGCCAACGGCTTCGGCGAACTGGCGGATGCCGAGGAACAACGCCGCCGGTTCACCGCCGACATGGACCTCAAGGAACGCCTCTACGGCGTCCGCTACCCCCTTGACGAGGATTTTCTGGCGGCGCTTGCCGCCGGCCTGCCGCCCTCCGCCGGGATCGCCCTTGGCGTCGACCGCCTGGTCATGCTGGCCACCGGCGCGGAATGCATCGACGAGGTGTTGTGGGCGCCGGTGGTCGGTTCAGCCCCCGGCCCATAGCCGGCCGAAGGCTTTGACCGCCGCCGCCGGGCCATCCGGGTGGTTCCAGACGCCGCCCGACACCGCCAGGAAGTCGGCTCCGGCGTCGACCAGCGGCCGCGCGTTGTCGACGGTGATGCCGCCGATGGCGACGCAGGGGATCTCCATCAGTTGCGACCACCAGGCGAGAAGCCCCGGTTCGGCGCGGGCGCTGGCCTCCTTGGTGGTGGTGGGGAAGAAGGCGCCGAAGGCGACATAGTCGGCGCCGGCCTCGGCGGCGAGCATCGCCAGATGGCGCGAGTCATGGCAGGTGACGCCGACGATCGCCGAGGCGCCGACGGCGGCGCGGGCCTGCCGGTAGGGGGTGTCCTGCTGGCCGATATGGACGCCGTCGCAGCCGGTTTCCTGGGCCAGGTCGGGCCTGTCGTTGAGCAGGAAGGCGACGCCGCGGCGCTGTGCCAGGGGCCTCAGAACGTCGATGGCGCGGCACAGGGCGTCGTCGTCAAGCTCCTTCAGGCGCAGTTGCAGGCTGGCCACGTCGCCGGCATCCAGGGCCTCGGCCATGACGCGGGCGAAGGCCCCGAGATCGTCAAGACGCGGCGGGGTGATCAGGTACAGGCGGCAGGCGGTGGCGATGGCAAGGGTTCCTTATGGCTGACCGTCCGGTTTCGGCCGCGGCCCGAAGCGCAGCACATGGGCTTCCGGCCGGTCAAGCGCCCGCTTGACGATGGCAGTCACGTCCTGCACGGAAAACGGCATGGCCAGGACTTCGTTGGCCCCGGCGGCGCGCGATTTCATCGGCGCTTCGCCGTCCTGGCAATCGGCGACCAGGATGGCGGGCGTCTTCAGCTGGAATTCCCGTCGTAGCTGGCTGACGAAGGCCGGGCCGTCCAGGGTATCCATCTGATATTCGCAGAAGATGATGTCCGGCTTGGCCAGTTCGATCTGCTTCAGCATTTCCAGCGCCGGCCCCGCCAGCACCGTTTCCGCCCCGATCTGCTTGAAGATCGGAGTCAGCAGATCGCGCAGCGAGCGGCTTTGATAAGCCAGCATCGCCTTGCGTCCGGCAAGAATTTTGTCCTGTTTGTAGTCCATGACGCTGCTCATTCAGGGTTTCGCGGCAAGTCTGCCATGGACACCGGCATTAGGCAAATTCGCAGGCTGAACGGGGTTCAGCTGCCGCTCAGATAAGCCAGCGCCGCGGCCAGCGGATCTTTCCGGTCGGCCAGGTCGAGAACCGGCACCGGCCAGTGCCGCTCGACCCGGGCACCCAATTGGCCGGCGATGTCGTCCAGGCGGCGCAGCGTTTCCCCCGCCGCCGCCAGCCGGACCACGGCAATGCCGGCCTGCAGGGCCGACAGGGCGAGGCCCGGGGAATCGCCGCAGTCCAGAACCGCGTCGGCGCCGGTGCCGGGGACCAATTGGTGGGCTTCCGCCAGCATGGCGGTGAAATAGCCGATGCCCAGCGAGGCGCCGCCATCGGGCGGCGACAACAGGCTGACCGCGCGACCGGTCCGGCTGGCAGCGGTCAGCGCCGCCACGCAGTCAGACAGGCAATGAACGATGATCGCCGCCAAACGGGGGCTCAGACGTCCAGATCGACGGTGTAGTTCTCGATCACCGTGTTGGCCAGCAGGCTGCGGCACATCTGCTCGACCGCCTGGCGGGCGGCCTCGCGGTCTGTTTCCTGCAACTGCAGCTCGATGAATTTGCCCTGGCGAACTTCGTCGACCCCGGCGAAGCCGAGCGAGCCAAGGGCATGCTGCACGGCCTTGCCCTGGGGATCGAGGACACCGTTCTTTAATGTGATATGCACTCTTGCCTTCATTGAACGGTCTCCGGTCCCTTCATGTCGCGTGGTCCGCCCTCCGGCAGGATGCCGAGACGGCGGGCTACTTCCTGGTAAGCTTCCTCGACGGCGCCGAGATCGCGGCGGAAGCGGTCCTTGTCCATCTTTTCCCCCGATTTATTGTCCCAAAGGCGACAATTATCGGGGCTGATTTCGTCGGCAAGGATGATCTGCATGTCGTCGCCGGTGTAGAGCCGGCCGTATTCCAGCTTGAAATCCACCAGGCGGATACCGACGCCGAGGAACAGGCCGGTGAGAAAATCGTTGATGCGCAGCGACAACGACATGATTTCGTCGAGATCCTGCACCGTCGCCCAGCCGAAGGCGGTGATATGTTCCTCGGACACCATGGGATCGCCCAATTCGTCGGACTTGTAATAATATTCGACGATCGAGCGGGGCAGCGGCGTTCCCTCGGGGATGCCGAATCTCTGGCTCAGCGAGCCGGCGGCGACATTGCGGATCACCACCTCGAGCGGAATGATCTCAACCTCACGCACCAACTGTTCGCGCATGTTGAGGCGGCGCACGAAATGGGTGGGCACACCGACCTCACCCAGGCGCAGCATGAGATATTCCGAGATACGGTTGTTGAGCACCCCTTTGCCGGTGATGGTGCCCTTCTTCTGGTTGTTGAAGGCCGAGGCGTCGTCCTTGAAATATTGGACCAGGGTTCCCGGTTCGGGCCCTTCAAAAAGGACCTTCGCTTTGCCTTCATATATCTGCTTGCGTCTTGCCATGGCGATGATCCGGCAAAAAGGGGCGCTCGCTCGTGAAGCGGGGAGATGCCTCGAGCGGCTTCCTGCCATATAGCAGGGACACCGCCCAAGCACAACATTCGCCGCCCCTAAACCACCACCGGACGGTAAGGCGCTTGGCCGGGCGGGCCCGGCGAAAACAGAAAAACAGGGTCCAATTCCGGGTGATCCACCGACGGCAAGGCCAGCAAGGCCGAGCTGCGGGTGCCGAAACCGTTGTCCAACTGGAAGCACAAGGCCGCCTCGCGGTTCATGCTGCGCTGGGACGCGCCGGCGGTGGTGCCGGCGGGCGCCGTGCTGGCCATCAGGGTCTGCCAGCCATGCCAGTCCTTGCGATCGGGATCGGGGGGCGGTGCCTGCTCGAAGCGGGGCAGAAAATTGTCGATGCGGGGATCGGCGCGGTCGTTCAGTTCGAAGGCGGTCAGCATGGACAGCCCCTCGGCCAGGGGGACAACGCGGATGCCGGCACCATCGGCCCGCAGCCAGAAGGCATCCCGGTTGTCGCCGATCAGCATGTTGAAGGGACGGTAGGCCTGGGGGTCGAGTTGCGACAGCGCCTGCGCCGCGTCCACCGCGTCGGTGTGATCGAGGGCCTCCAGCACCAGTTCGCCGCGCGACCGCTTGCCGGCCTCCGGTCCCAGGGTGCCCATGCGGTTGAGCATGGCGGCGACCACGCCCTGGTCGTTGATGCCCAGCCAGGAACCGCCGGCCAACCGGTCGAGGCCGGCCACCACATCCGGGCGCTCCGGCCAGTGGCGGCCCGGCGGCAGCCAGGGGCGGCCCTGCATCTCGTCGCGATTGGCGGCCCATAACAGGGGCCAGCGGTGTTCGGGACGACGCAGGACGACAACCGTGCACATGGGCAAATTTCCAATACACCGCGACACTGACTGCCGGTATAAAGTCTTCAGCCGACAGCCGATGAATCCCATATACCTATAATGGCAATGTCGGATCGATGAAAGAGGATGGGGCGCCCATGACAGCCATGGAAGAGCGTGAAAAAGCGTTCGAGGCCAAGTACCATCTGGACGAGGAAATGGCCTTCAAGGCCAATGTCCGCCGGGCCAAGCTGCTCGGCCTGTGGGCGGCGGCGAAGCTTGGTCTGGCCGACGAGGCGGCGCTGGCTTATGCCCGTTCGGTGGTGGAGGCCGATCTGGCGGATGGGCATCATGGCGCCCTGATCAGCAAGCTGCTGGGCGATCTTGCCGTCGAAGGAATCCCTATCGATGCCGAGACGATCACCCACCAGATGGATCGCTTGGCCCGGGAGGCGCAGGCTCAGGTGGTGGCCGAGCTGGTGTCGGGCAAGCAGACGCTGACGGCTTAGGTCCCAAACACCCGCCGGAAGATGCCGTCCACCGCCTTGGTGTGATAGCCAAGATCGAACAGGTCGCCGAGTTGCCCGGCTCCGAGATGGCCGGTGACCTCGGCGTCGTTTCTCAGCAGATCGAGAAACACGCCGTCGCCGTTCCACACCTTCATCGCATTGCGCTGCACCGCCTGGTAGGCCGCCTCGCGGCTCATGCCGCTCTGGGTCAGCGCCAGCAGGACCCGCTGGCTGAAGATCAGGCCGCCGAGCTGGTTGAGATTGCGTAGGACGGCTTCGGGATAGATTACCAGATTGGCCACCACATCGGTCAGCCGGGCCAGGGCGAAATCCAGGGTCACCGTGGCGTCGGGGCCGATCATCCGTTCCACCGAGGAATGGCTGATGTCGCGTTCATGCCACAGCGCCACGTTTTCCATGGCCGGGATCACCATGCCGCGCACCAGGCGCGCCAGGCCGGTGAGGTTTTCCGTCAGCACCGGGTTGCGCTTATGCGGCATCGCCGAGCTGCCTTTTTGACCGGGGGCGAAAAACTCCTCGGCCTCTCGGACTTCGGTGCGCTGCAGATGGCGGATTTCGGTGGCCACCCGCTCGATGCTGCTGGCGACCACCCCCAGGGTGGCGAAAAACATCGCATGGCGGTCGCGCGGGATGACCTGGGTCGAAACCGGTTCGGGGACCAGGCCAAGCTTTTCGGCGACATAGCTTTCGACGAAGGGATCGATATTGGCGAAAGTCCCGACCGCCCCCGAAATGGCGCAGGTGGCGATGTCGTCGCGGGCCTGGATGAGGCGCTTCAGGTTGCGCTGGAATTCGGCATGGAAGGAGGCGAATTTGAGGCCGATGGTCACCGGTTCGGCGTGAATCCCGTGGCTGCGGCCCATGCAGACCAGATCCTTGGTTTCCCGGGCGCGGCGCTCCAGCGCCGCCAGCAGGGCCCGCAGATCGGCCAGCAGAAGGTCGGCGGCCTGCGACAGCTGCACCGCCAGGCAGGTGTCGAGGACGTCGGAGGAGGTCATGCCCTGATGCACGAAGCGGGCGTCGGGGCCAACCAGTTCCGCCAGTTCGGTGGTGAAGGCGATGACATCGTGCCGGGTGACCTTCTCGATGTCGTCGATCCGCGCCACCCGTTCAGGGGTATAGGGTCGGTCACCCTTTTCCCAGACGGCGCGGGCGGCGCTTTCGGGGATGACCCCCAGTTTGGCCTGGGCGTCGCAGGCATGCGCTTCGATTTCGAACCAGATACGGAAGCGGTTGGCCGGCTCCCAGATGCGGACCATGTCCGGCCGGCTGTAGCGTGGAATCATCGACAAGGGTCCCTTCGGCAGAGCTGATGGCCGGAGTGTCGTCATTCCGTTCCGGATGGCAATGAAAATCTGCCTGCCGGTCATTGCCGCCATACAGCACGACAATAGTAATATTTTGAAAGCGTTATCCTTGTAATGCCGGGCAGCCGGTTACACCTAAAGCTCTATAACCAATCGGAGGCTGGACATACCATAGGAAGCCAATGCCCTTTCAAAGTCTGGCGTCCAGAATTCAGGCCGTCGTCGTCGTCCTGCTGATCCTTGCCGCCGCCGCTCTGGAAATCTCCGCCGGTAGTCGCCGGTGGACCAATCTGCTGGCCGAGCGAGGCGGCGAACTGAGCAACAGCGTCGGTCTTAACGGCAAACGGCTGAGCCAGGCCATCGAAACCTTGCGCGAAGACACTCTGTTCCTGGCCAGAACACCGCCGGTATCGGGCATCATGCGGGCCAGCCTGAATGACGACCTGGACCCCATCGACAACGACTCGACGGCGAAATGGATCCGCCGGCTGAATGAAATATTCTCAGCATTCGCCCAGTCCCACCCGGATTACATGCGCATCTCCTATATCAATATGGAAAAGGGCGGCCGGGAGATGGTGCGGGTGGAGCGCCGGCACGACGACGTCCGCGTCGTTCCAGGCGGAGACTTGCAGGAAAGCGGCGACAGGGCGGTGTTGACGGAGGCTGCGGCGGTCGGTGACGGCGAGGTTTTTCTGTCCGACGTCAGGCTCGGCGACTCCGACGCCCCCGGATCAGGGCCACCCCATATGCTGGCGGCGATCCCGGTCCGCATGGCGGGAGGCCGCCTGTTCGGCATCGTCTGCGTCGATTTCGACCTGCGTTCAGTGCTCGCGGCGGTGACCCGCGGACTGCCCTTCGCCGCCGGCGCGGGGGTTTTCGATGCCGGCGGCCGGCGGCTCTCGTCGTCCTCGGAAAGTTCATCGGAGCCAGATCCGTCGGCGGTGCCGAAAGCTTTTCGGGATGGCGAGGCGTCCGGCCATCTCGACTTCCAGCCGATGATCGTGGAGGGGCGCACCCATTTCGTCACCGCCGAGCGGGTGGCCTTCGATCCGCGCCGCCGCCAGCGCCACCTGTTTCTGGTCTACGGAATTCCGGAAGGCCAACTGCGGGCCGGGCTGACGACCGTCAGCGACAGTGCCCTGGTGGCCGGCCTGCTGCTGATGGCGGCCGCCGGCAGTCTGTTGTTGCTGGTGGTGTCGAGGATTTTTCAGCCGCTGCGGCAGATTACCGCGGCGGCCAGGGCGGTCACCGAAGGCCGGGACGGTTTCTCGCTGCCGGTCACCGCCGCCGGCGAGGTCGGCGCCCTGGCGCGGGCGTTCACCGTCATGTCGGCGAGAATCCGCGAGAGGGAAGAGGACTATGGCCGTCTGACCGCTGAGCTGGAGCAACGGGTGCGGGCCAGAACCGGGCAATTGCGGCTGGCCGGCACGGTGGTTCAAAACACCAGTGAGGGGGTGATGATCACCGATGCCGCCGGCATGATCCTGTCGGTCAATCCGGCCTTTTCGGATATCACCGGTTACGGTCCCGAAGAGGTCGTCGGGCGTAATGCCAGTCTGTTGAAATCCGACCATCATGACGCGGCGTTTTATGATGCCTTGTGGTCGGTTCTGCTTCGCGACGGCCGGTGGCAGGGGGAAATCTGGAACCGGCGCAGGAACGGCGAGGCCTTCGTCGAACGCCTGTCGATCAACCGGGTTCCCGGCGAGGATGGGACGGCCGCCACCTTTGTCGGGGTGTTCAGCGACGTGACCGAACAGCGCCGCAAGGACGAGCGGATCCGTCATCTGGCCTTCCACGATGCCCTGACCGATCTGCCCAACCGTTATCTGCTGCAGGACCGTCTGGATCACGCCATCAGCCGGGCACGGCGCGAGGAGCGCAGTCTGGCGGTGATGTTCATCGACCTTGATCACTTCAAGACCATCAATGATACCCTGGGTCACGATGTCGGCGACCTGCTGCTGCGCCAGGAGGCCTTGCGGCTGCGGGCTGCCTTGCGTGAGGTGGACACGGTGGCGCGCATGGGCGGCGACGAATTTCTGG